>JAXMLA010000182.1:0-22411 GCA_034370465.1 Desulfuromonadales bacterium | reverse complement strand
GCGCAAGGCCAGGGTGGTGTGGCACACGCAGGGTTCAGGCAAGAGCATCACCATGTGCTGTTACGCCGGGAAACTGTTGCAGCAGCCGGAGATGAACAATCCGACCATCGTCGTCGTCACTGACCGCAACGATCTCGACGGCCAGCTCTTTGCCACTTTCAGCAATGCGCGGGAGCTGCTGCGCCAGACGCCGGTGCAGGCTGACAGCCGCGACGAACTGCGCGAGCTGCTGGCGGTGCGGCAATCGGGCGGTATCATCTTTACCACGGTGCAGAAGTTCTCCCTGATCGGCGATGAAGAGGCGCATCCGGTGCTGAGCCAGCGCGCCAACATCGTCGTCATCAGCGACGAGGCGCACCGCAGCCAGTACGGCTTCAAGGCGCGGCTCGACACCAGGACCGGCCAATACATCTACGGCTACGCCAAGCACATGCGCGACGCCATCCCCAACGCTTCGTTTATCGGCTTTACCGGCACGCCGATTGCGCTAGAAGACAAGGACACCCGCGCCGTCTTCGGCGACTACGTCAGCATCTACGATATTCAGGACGCGGTGGAGGACGGCGCGACAGTGCCGATCTATTACGAATCGCGTCTGGCCAAGCTCGACATCAACAAGGCGGCGATCGAGGAGCTGAACCAGGACGTCGAAGAGGTGATCGAGGACGAGGAGGACGTCGATCAGCGCGAGCGCACCAAGAGCAAGTGGGCGGCATTGGAGAAGCTGGTCGGCGCTGAACCACGCCTGAAGGAGGTGGCGGAGGATCTGGTGCGGCACTTCGAGGAGCGCACGGCACTGGTCGAAGGGAAGGGGATGATCGTCAGCATGAGCCGGGAGATTTGCGTGCATCTCTACAACGAGATCATCAAGCTCAAACCCGAATGGCATGATCCCGACCCGGAGAAGGGGGCGATCAAGATCATTATGACCGGATCCGCCGCCGACCGGCCGCTGCTGCAACCGCACATCTACAACAAGCAGACCAAGAAGCGGCTGGAGAAGCGCTTCAAGGACGTCAAGGATTCGCTCAAACTGGTGATCGTGCGCGACATGTGGCTGACCGGTTTCGATGCACCGAGCTGTCACACCATGTATGTCGACAAGCCGATGCGTGGCCACAATCTGATGCAGGCGATTGCCCGCGTCAACCGGGTCTTCAAGGACAAACCGGGCGGGCTGGTGGTCGATTACATCGGTATCGCTAACGAGCTGAAGCAGGCGCTGAAGATCTACGCCACCTCGCAAGGGAAGGGGACGCCGACCCTCAAGGCCGAAGAGGCGCTGGCGATCCTGCTGGAGAAGCTCGACGTGGTGCGTGGCCTCTTCCATCGCTTTGATTACAGCGACTACCAAACCCAGGCGCATCAGATCCTGGTGCTGGCGGCCAACCACATCCTCGGCCTCAAGGACGGCAAGAAACGCTTCCTCGACGTCATGGCCGCGATCAGTCGCGCCTTCACCCTCTGCAGCACCCTCGACGAAGCGGCACCGCTGCGCAAGGAGATCGCCTTCTTCGCCGCGATCAAGGCCGCTATCGTCAAGTACACCACTGTCGACACCAAGCGTCTCGAAGAGGACAAGAACTCGGCCCTCAAGCAGATTCTCGATAACGCCGTCATCGCTGAAGGGGTGGCGGACATCTTCGCCCTTGCCGGCCTCGACAAACCGAATATTGCTCTCCTCTCCGATGAATTTCTCGAAGACGTGCGCAATATGCCGCAACGCAACCTGGCATTGGAGCTGCTGGCCAAGCTGCTGCGCGACGCGATCAAATCCCGCACCCACAACAACGTGGTGCTGGAGATGAAGTTCGGCGACCGACTCCTGGCGACCCTCAGTCGTTACCACGCCCGTGCCATCGAAGCCGCTCAGGTCATCGAAGAACTGATCCAGATGGCGAAAGATTTTCAGGCGGCATTGAAACGCGACGAAGAACTGGGGCTCAATCCTGACGAAGTCGCTTTTTACGACGCCCTCGCCAACAACGAAAGCGCTGTGCGCATGCTCGGTGACGAGATCTTGAAGAAGATCGCCGTCGAGATCACCGAAAAGTTGCGTAACAGCACTTCCGTCGACTGGCAGGTGCGCGACAGCGTCCGCGCCAAGCTACGCAATCTGGTGCGGCGCTGTCTACGCAAATGGAAGTACCCGCCGGACAAGCAGGAGGATGCGGTGGAGTTGGTATTGAAGCAGGCGGAAGTTTTGTGTGCGGGGTGGGTATGATGGAGAGGGCATTTATCCCGCGACAAAATTGACTTGCCGGCGTTTTTGCCCTAACATGACGCACTTTTCTTCGATGGGAATGGAACGATGCGAGAGAACGAACTGAAAGAAAAAATCCGCGCCCTGGCGGCTGAGCGCAATGCCCTGATTCTGGCTCACAACTATCAGCGCGATGAAATTCAGGAGATTGCCGATATCACCGGCGACTCCCTCGGCCTGTCACAGGAAGCGGCGCGCACCGAGCGTCAGGTCATCGTCTTCTGCGGTGTGCACTTCATGGCCGAGAGTGCTGCCATCCTTGCCCCGCAAAAGCAGGTGATCATTCCGCGCGCCGACGCCGGCTGCCCGATGGCCGACATGGTCGATGCCGAAGGGATCAAAGAGATGCGCCGCCGCCATCCCGGCGCCGTGGTCGTCACTTATGTCAATTCGAGCGCAGCGGTGAAGGCGGAGAGCGATATCTGCTGCACCAGCGCCAACGCGGTGCGGGTCGTCAACTCCCTGCGTGAGCCGGAGGTCATCCTCATCCCCGACCGCAACCTCGGCCGCTATATTGCCGAGCGGACCGACAAGATCTGCCACATCTGGGACGGCTACTGTCCGACTCATGAGCGTCTTGACGTCATCGAAGTCATGGCCGCCAAGACCGCCCACCCGTCGGCCCTCTTCCTCGCCCATCCGGAATGTCCGCCGGAAATTCTTTCCCTTGCTGACCATATCTGTTCGACCAGCGGCATGTACGAATACGTGCAGGGACGCAGCGAAAGGACTTTCATCATCGGCACCGAGGCCGGCATCCTTTACCGTCTGCGCAAGGAGAATCCGGGCAAGACCTTCGTCCTCGCCGGCCATCGCCTGATCTGTCCGAACATGAAGCTGACCTCCCTCGAAGACCTTTACCAATCCCTGGTGACCATGAGTCCGATAATCACGGTTGACACTGGTATTGCCGCTCGCGCCCGCATTGCCCTCGACCGCATGCTCGCCGTCCCCCGGGATTAGAACTCTGCACCGGGCCGCCGTCCCGCTCCGGCAGATCTGCACACCATGACTGAGAAAAGCAGTACGCCGCACGAAATCGCTCATGCCACCGTCTCGACCGTCACCAACCAGCTCTGTGCCGGACTCAAGCACGGGGAGGTCCTCGGCCTGACCGGCTCGGGCGGTGCTCATCTCGTCGCCGGTCTCCTCCAGCGTGAAACCGCCCCCCTGCTGATTATCGCCGCCGAGACCGCGCTAGCCGAACGCTTTGCCGCGGATCTCCTCTTCTACTGCGGTGACGAGCGGAACATTGCCCTACTCCCTCCCTGGGATATCCGTCCCTACGATCCTCTCATCCCTCACCCCGAGACCGAAGCGACCCGCCTCGCCACCCTCGCCGGTCTGCTCGAAAACCGCGTCGATGCGGTGGTGACGACGGTGCGAGCGCTGGCGCAGCGGATTATCCCCCGAGAGATCCTTTCCTCCCTCTGCACCCGCCTGATCGTCGAGGATGAATACGAACGCGGGCCGCTCCTCGAAAAGCTCCTTGGTCTCGGCTACCAGCCGACGCCGCTGGTCGAGGATCGCGGCACCTTCTCGGTGCGCGGCGACCTCCTCGATATCTTCCTGCCGACCCGCGACGCGCCGGTGCGCATCGAATTCTTCGGCGATTATATCGAACGGATGCGCCCCTTCGACCCGACGACCCAACGGTCCAGTGACGAGGAGTTGAAGGAACTGGAGCTCCTGCCGACCCGGGAGATGATCCTCGCCGGGCCGCAGCTGGAGACCTTTGCCCGCCGCATTAAGGAGCGCTGCGACGCGCTCGATCTGCCGCGCTCCGTCCGCGAGGCCCTCCTCGAAGAGGTGCGGGAAGGGATCCTGGCCCCCGGCCACGCCTTCCTCCTCCCCTTCAACTACGATCGTCTCGACACCCTCTTTGACTATCTGCCCGCGGGGCGGACGGTTGTTCTCGATCCACCGTCGGTCGAGAGCGATCTCGATGCCTTCTGCGCCGAAGCCCGTGAAGGGGAGGCCCGCCTTGCCGCCAAGGGAGGGGAACCTTTTGCCCTGTCTCCCCAGCTCTTCCTGTCAGCCGCCGAGGTCGATGCCGCCTTGCAGGGTCGGACCCGCCTCGATCTCGCTTCGTTGCAGGTCTACCGTATCGAGGAAAAGCGCCATGTCTTTCGCATCGAAGGGCAGGGGAATGGCGATCTCCGCGACGAGATGCGCGCTGAAGGGGCAGGGATGGCGGCCCTCGCCGCCCGCCTCAAAGAGTGGCAGCGCGATGGGTGGCGGACACTTCTCGTCTGTCACCAGCGCGGCCAAGCCGAACGCCTCTGCGATCTCCTTTCCCCTTACGGCCGGCCGCCGGAGATCTTCCCGGAGGTTCGCCTCAAGGATCTCAAGGCCGGCGAGCTCTTCCTGTGCCTCGGCGACCTCTCCGCCGGCTTCCGCCTTGCCGATGAAAAGATTGCGGTGGTCACCGAGGAAGAGATCTTCGGCCAGCGCGCTCATCGCCGTGGCCTCGCTTCCGCCAAGGCACGCGCGCTCCTTGACTCCCTGGCTGAGCTCAAGATCGGCGATTACGTCGTTCATACGGATCACGGCATTGCTGTCTACCGCGGCCTCCTCCATCTCCAGGCCGGCTCGATCGAAGGGGATTTTCTCCATCTCGAATATTCCGGCGACGACAAACTCTACGTCCCGGTCGAACGGATCGAGAAGGTGCAGAAGTATCTGGGCGGCGAAGGGCACATCCCCCGTCTCGACAAGATGGGGGGGGGCGCCTGGGAGAAGGCGAAGATCAAGGCGCGCGCCGCCGTCGAGGAGCTCGCCCGGGAACTCCTCAAGATCTACGCCCGCCGCGAGATGCACGGCGGTTTCACCTATACACCCCCGGATCGGACTTTCCGGGAGTTCGAGGCGACCTTCCCGCACGAAGAGACCGCTGATCAGCTCGCCGCCATTGATGATGTCCTCAAGGATATGCAGTCAGGTCGGCCGATGGATCGCCTGATCTGCGGCGATGTCGGCTTCGGCAAGACCGAAGTGGCGATCCGCGCCGCCTTCAAGGCGGCGATGGACGGCCGCCAGGTCGCAGTCCTCGTCCCGACGACCATCCTTGCCAGCCAGCACTACGAAAGTTTCAAGGCGCGCTTCAAGGAGTATCCAATCAATGTCGAGATGGTGTCGCGCTTTCGCACCGCGGCGGAGCAGAAGGCGATCCTTGCCGCCACTGCCAGCGGCAAGATCGATGTCCTGATCGGCACCCACCGGTTGCTGCAGCGCGATGTCCACTTCAAGGATCTCGGCATGGTCATTGTCGACGAAGAGCAGCGCTTCGGCGTGGTCCACAAAGAGCGGCTGAAGAAGATGCGCGCCGAGGTCGATCTCCTCACCCTCACCGCCACGCCGATCCCCCGCACCCTGCATATGAGCATGATGGGGCTGCGTGACCTTTCGGTCATCGACACTGCCCCGGTCGATCGCCTCACCATCCGCACTTATGTCACCAAGTTCGACGAAGCGGTGATCCGCGAAGCGATCCTGCGCGAGCTGCGCCGTGGTGGCCAGGTCTTCTTCGTCCATAACCGCGTGCAGAATATCGAGGCGATGGCCGAATTCCTCCGGACTCTCGTCCCCGAGGCCAAGGTGGCAATCGGTCACGGCCAGATGGCCGAGAAGGCGCTGGAAGGAGTGATGCTCGACTTTATGGCCGGGACCAGCAATGTCCTGGTCTGTTCGACGATCATCGAGAACGGCCTCGACATCCCTCGCGCCAATACCATCATCGTCAACCGCGCCGACTGTTTCGGCCTGGCCCAGCTTTACCAGCTGCGCGGCCGGGTCGGGCGCTCCGACCGCCGCGCCTACGCTTATCTCCTCATCCCCGGCGAAGGGATCCTCACTCACGAAGCGCGGGAGCGGCTGCGCGTCCTCCAGGAGTTGACCGAACTCGGCGCCGGCTTCCGCATCGCCAGCCACGACCTGGAGCTGCGCGGCGCCGGTGACCTCTTGGGCGCCAACCAATCCGGACAGATCGCTGCCATCGGTTTCGAGATGTACGGCGAACTCCTCGAAGAGACGATCCTCGAACTCAAGGGGCAGGCGCAGGCCGAGAAGATCGACCCCGAGATCCGTCTCGGCCTCTCCGCCTTCCTCCCGGAAAAGTACGTCCCCGATCCGAATCAGCGTCTCGTCCTGTACAAACGGTTGGCGAGCGCTCCGGACGCCGAGACGATCTACGCCATTGCCGATGAGCTGCGCGATCGCTACGGCGATCTCCCCGAAGCGGCGGAGCGTCTCCTGGCGATCATGAAGTTGCGGGTCCTCCTCAAGGAGTTGTGGATCGAAAGCGCCGAATACGACGGCCGCCGCCTCCTCTTCGCTTTCCATCCGGCAACGCCGGTCCCCCCTGAATCGATCCTCAAACTGATTCAGGATAAGAGCGGGCTGTATCAGTTCTCCCCGGATTATCGACTGACGATCAAATGCGGCAAAGTCGAAGGCGAAGAGCTGCTGCAGCGGATAAAAAAGGAATTGCACGGGCTTCGCTGAGCGTGTTAGTTATGCCCATTAAATCATTATTCCTCTTTCTCCCTGGAAGGACGCCTTCTTTTCCATGAACAGCCGTAAAGTTCTCACTCTTGCCTGCCTTCTCCTCCTCCTCGGCTCGGTCGCCGCCTGCAAGGAGAAAGCCGCTCCCCCGGTCGATATCCTGATTAAAGTCGATAATCGCATCGTCACCTTGCAGGATTTCCGCCGTGACTTCGAGCAGATCCTCCCCAAAGAGCAGCAAAGCAGCGCCGCCGAACGGGACGAACTACAGCGCTCTTTCCTCGCCCAGATCATCGACCGTGAACTTGCCCTCGCCACCGCCGAAAAACTCGCCGTTGTCGTCTCTCCTGCCGAAGTCGATGCCGCTCTGGCTGAACACCAGCGCGACTACCCGGCGGGCGAGTTCGAAGCCAATCTGCAGGCAGGAAATTTGACCCTCGACGACTGGAAGCGCGAGCTTTGGGAGCGTTTAGTCGTCGAAAAGCTGGTCAAAAAAGCGGTCGGCGATCAGGAGAAGGTCAGCGACGCTGCCGTGGCGGCTTATTATCGTGCCAATCGCGATGAATTCGACCGTCCCGCGCAGGTGCGGGCTCGCCAGATTGTCGTTGCCAGCGAAGCCGACGGGGCAAAGATCCTGGCGCTGCTGCAAGCCAAGACCCCTTTTGCCGAGGTGGCCAAAGGGTATTCGCTCTCCCCGGATGCGGAAGAGGGAGGCGATCTCGGCTTCTTTGCGCGCGGCGAGATGCCGGCGGAGTTTGATGCCGTCGTCTTCAATCTGCCGATCGGCCGCCTCAGTCCCTTGATCAAGAGCGAATACGGTTACCACATCTTCCTCGTCGAAGAACGCCGCGAGGCCGGAAAACTCTCTCTCGCCCAGGCGCATGAAGAGATCCGCGCCCGCCTGCAGTCAGAACTCGAAGAGCGCCTTTACAGCCAGTGGCTCGATGGATTGCGGGCCAAGGCGAAGATCGAGGTCAACTGGGCGCTCCTCGACAAACGTTGATCCTCCCCCTGATAAGGCCTTTAACGATGCGTAAAGAATGGTTCCTCTTTCTCCTTTGTCTCTTCCTCCCGCTTAACTCTTTGGCGGTTGAGCTGAACCGGGTCGTCGCGGTGATCAATAACGATGCCGTCACCAGCCTCCAGCTCGATAAAGCGCTGGCCGCCGCCGCGCCGGAGTCGGCGGCGATCGATGAACGCCGTCAGGTGCTGGAGCGTTTGATCGAAGAGAGTTTGATGCGGCAACGCGCCGAAGAGATCGGTCTGAGCGTCAGTGATGAGGAGGTCGAAGCGGCGGTGCAGGATGTCCTCCGTCAGAATCGTCTCACAAAAGAACAGCTCGATGTCGCCCTGACCCAGCAAGGGATTGCTCCGGACGATTACCGGCTCGGTCTGCGCCGGCAGATTCTGCGCTTCAAGCTGGTCGGCCGTGAAGTTCAGAGCTTGATCGAGGTCTCCAATCGCGAGATCCAGGATTACTACGGAGCCAATAGTGCGGCTTATCGTCAAGCAGCACGCATCGCGCTGCAGCACATCAGCTTCCCTTTAACCGGACAGGACGCCAAGGTGCAGGAGGAGCGGGGCAACGCCGCCCGCGCCGCTCTGCGCAGCGGGACAGAGTTTGCCAGCGTCCTCGCCGCGGCCGTGCAGGATGGGGCGGATGGCGGCGACATGGGCGAACTTTATCTCGAAGATCTCACCCCGGCCTTTGCCGCCGCGGTCAAAGATCTGCCGGTCGGGGGAAGCAGTGAGCTGATTGCCAGTGAACAGGCGCTGCATCTCTTTGTTGTCACGGCCCGCACCCCCGGCAAGGTTCGCAGCCTCGACGAGGTGCGTGAAGAAATTCGCAGTCAACTCGCCGAGCAGAAGCGCGCCACCGCCGCCAAGGATTGGCTGGAAGGTCTGAAAAAGCGCGCTCATATCGAGATCAAGCTGTAAATCCTTTCCGTTCGTCCTTCCCCCCTCCCGGAGATATCATGTCCTTCCCGATTCTCACCAGCAGCGCCGAGATCGCCGCCTTTGCTACCGACTTGCAGCATGAGCCGGTCATTGCCGTCGATCTTGAAGCCGATTCGATGCACTCTTATCAGGAGAAGGTCTGTCTTCTGCAATTTACGACCCCGAGGACAACCCTCCTTATCGACCCCCTGGCCGGCGGTGATCTTGCCCCTTTGGGACCGATCCTTTCCAACCCGGCGATCCGCAAAATCTTTCATGCCGCCGATTACGATACCCGCTGTCTGCATCGCGACTACGGCTTCACCATCCGCGGCCTCTTCGACACCATGGTCTCTTGCCAGTTCCTCGGCGAAGAGAAGTTCGGCCTTGCTGATGTCCTTGGCAAATATTACGGGGTCACCCTCGACAAGAAGTATCAGCGCGCCGACTGGTCGCAGCGCCCCCTGTCGCCGGAGATGATCGCTTATGCCGCCGCCGATACCACGCATCTCCTCCCCCTCGCCGTCCTCCTCGAAGAGCGCTTGCGCGAGCTCGGTCGTCTTGACTGGGTCGCGGAGGAGTTCGAACTTCTCGAACAGGGGCAGTTTACCCAGCATGACGGCCCCTTCTTCCTTCGTTTCAAAGGGGCGGCGGCCCTCGATCGCCGCCAGTTGGCGATCCTCGAAGCTTTGCTGCAATGGCGTAATCGCGAAGCCGAACGCCGTGACAAGCCTCCCTTCAAGGTGCTCGGCAACGATTTTCTCCTCCTGCTGGTGCGCAACGCCCCGCTCGATATGGCCGCTGTCAGCGCTATTGCCGGCTTGCCGGGTTGGGTGGCGGAGCGTTTCGGCAAGAGCGTTTTGCCGGTCATCGCCGCGGCGTTGGCGCTTCCCGAAGCCGAGCTGCCGCGCTTTCCCCGCAGCGAGCGGCGCGAGCGCGATCCGGCGGTCGATCAGCGCCTTGCTATCCTCAAAATCTGGCGGGCCAGCATCGCCAAGGAGCTGGCGCTGGAGCCGGGGATTTTGATCAATAACGGTCTGCTTGAAGAGATCGCCCGCAACCCGCCACGCAGCCTCGCGGAACTCGAGGAGATCAGCATGAAACGCTGGCAGCGGCGTGTGCTCGGCGCCGGGATTGTCGCGGCGCTGCCAAGCTGATTTTTAGGAGAACACGATGAAAAAGACCGCGATCCTGCTGATGGCGCACGGCAGCCGTATTGCCGAGGCCAACAACGCTGCTTATGAAATTGCCGAAATGATCCGGGCGGCCAGTACCTTCGAGATTGTCGAAGTGGCGTTTCGCGAAATGCACCCTCCTGACATCCAGAGTGCCATCGATCGCTGCGTTGCCCAGGGGGCCGAGCGCATCCTGCTGATGCCCTACTTCCTCTTTGTCGGCGCCCATGTCCGTGAGGACCTCCCCGCCGAGATGACCCTGGCGCAGGAGCGCTACCCGCAGGTCGAGTTCGCCATGGGGAATCACCTCGGTGCGCATCGCAAACTCGCCGAGATCGTCATTGAGCGGATCGCTGAAGGGCTGACTGTGAACGGGTGGCAGTGATGTCGGTGCACCTGCGTCCGGAAGAGATTGAAGCGGAATCGTTCCGCATTATTGACAGCGAGGCCGGCGCGCATAACTGGTCAGCACCGGAATGGACGATAGTCCGGCGCGCCGTCCATACCAGCGCTGATTTCGATTATGTGCGCGATCTGATCATTGCCCCGACAACGCTGGCCCGGGGGATCGACGCCCTGCGCCGCGGCCGGACGATCGTCACCGATACGCGCATGGCCAAGGCCGGGATCACTGCGGCGCGGCTCGAACCCTTTGGCATTGAGGTGCGCTGTCTGGTCGATGATCCGGTCGTCGCCAAGAGCGCCAAACGCCTCGGTGTCACCCGTTCGCTGCTGGCAATGCGGACCGCCGTGCAAGCTGAAGACGCCGGCATCTTCGTCATCGGCAACGCCCCGACCGCGCTCTTTGAACTGCTGCGGCTGATTCGTGAGGAAGGGGTGCGTCCTGACCTGATCGTCGGCCTGCCGGTCGGTTTTGTCGGCGCCGCCGAGAGCAAGGCCGAACTTTTGGCGATGGCAGGCGAATATCAACTGCCGATGATCACCAATCGCGGCCGCAAGGGGGGCTCGAATGTCGCCGCCGCCGTGCTCAATGCGCTGTTGATCCTCGCGGCGGGCGAGGCGGTTTAAGGCTATGGCCGGGGGCGCGCGGCACGGTTACACCACCGGCGCTTGCGCGGCAGCCGCCGCCAAGGGGGCGGCACTGTTGCTGCAACGGCAGGAAGCAGTTGACGCGGTGGAGATTCTTCTCCCCGCTGGCGAGCGCGTCACCTTCCCCGTGCACGGTCAGAGCTTCGCTCCCGAACAGGCCGGCTGTTTTGTCATCAAAGATGCCGGTGACGATCCCGATGTGACCCACGGCTGCGAGGTCTGGGCGCGCGTGCAACGTTTGCAAGGTGCGGAGGTGGTCATTACTGGCGGCGTCGGCATCGGCCGGGTGACCAAGCCGGGGCTCGCCGTACCCGTCGGCGCCTGGGCGATCAATCCGGTGCCGCAGGCGATGATCGCTGCCGCGCTGCGCGAAATCTTCCCCACCGGCGGCGTGGAGGTCGAGATCAGTATCCCCGACGGCGCCGAGCGGGCGCAGCGTACCCTCAATGCCCGGCTCGGCATCCTCGGCGGTCTCTCCATCCTCGGCACCACCGGTATCGTCAAGCCGATTTCGCATCAGGCCTGGACCGATACCCTCGATGCCGCCCTTGATGTCGCCTGCGCTTGCGGTCAACGGACCGTCGTCCTCTCGACCGGGCGGAGCAGCGAAATTGCGGTGCAGCGCGCCCTGGCCGCGGCCGGAACCCGCCTCGGCGAGGAAGCCTTCATCATGATGGGCGATCACGTCGGCTATGCCCTGCGCGCCTGTGCCCGCCGGAATATCACCACAATTATCCTCGCCGGACAGTTTGCCAAACTCCTCAAGATCGCTTGTCGCCACGAGCAGACCCATGTCAGCGCCTCCCGCCTCGATCTCCGGGCAGTCACCTCCTGGCTGCGAACGGAGAAGTTCCCGGCCGCGACGATCAAGTTGTCGGAGCAAGCCAACACCGCCCGCCATCTTTTGGCGGATAGTGGCGCTGTGGCCCCGGCGCTTGGCGCGTTGATCTGTGGTCAGGCGCAAAAATTTGCCCAATCCTTCGCCCCGGCAGCCAAGGTACAGGTTTTTCTGGCAGGATATGACGGTGAAGTGCTATATTTTTCCGGTACGGACCAACTCCAGCCCAGGGATAATGGTATAACTCTCTTATGATCACACGAGCGATCGGCATCGATTTTGACGGCACTGTCTTGCGGGCGGTCGTCCTGCAGGTAGAAAAGGGGAACGAGCGCTTCCTGCATGCCGCCCGTATCTCCTGGGACGGGAGTGCGCCGCTGGCACCGCTCCTGGCGGGGGCGGGGGTGATTCCGGCCGTCGGTGATCGGGTGACAACCGCGCTGCCGCCGGCCATCGGCCTGACCCGCACCCTGACCTTCCCCTTCAGCGACCGGCGCAAAGTTGCCACCGCCATCCCCCTCGAACTCGCCGCTCTCCTGCCGATCCCCCTTGATGATTGTGTCATCGCCCAGCAGGGAGCGATCCCCCTGGAGAACGGTGTCAGCGTCGTTGCTGCCGCCGTGCCGGCGATTGCCGTCGCGCAGCTGGTCGGCCCCTACGATGTTGCCGGCATCCCTCTGCAAACCGTCGATCTCCTCCCCTTTGCCCTGGCTGCCGGCCTGGCGGCGGAGTTGGGTGACGGGATCGCCCTTTGTCTCAGCCACGGCTGGGGGACGATCCTTCATCTGGTTGCCGGCCGCTTGCACGATTACCGCGTCGTCCCCCTGGCTGCGGAGCTCCCTCCGGAAGAACGCACTGCCGGGTTGCAGCGGGAATTGACGCCGCTGTTGCACGTCAGTCGCAGCACCACCCTGCGCCTCTTTGGGGCCGGGGTCGATGCCGCCCTCCTTGCCGCTTTGCAGAGCGCTTATCCGCAGCTGGCGGTCACGGAAGTGTTGTCAGGGCGGGGTGCCGGAACTCTCGCTGGAGAATTTCTCCCGGCCCTGGCTCTTGCCCGTCGCGGGGCGCGGAGTTCGGAAAATGGCTTTAACTTCCGGCGGGGCGCCTTTTCCCGCCATGGGGAAAGCGATGCGTTGCGTTCCCGCCTGATCATTCTCGCCGGGATTGTTGTTGCTGCCGTCCTGATCCTTACGGCTTCGGCGGGAGTGCGCTGGTGGAGCAAAGCGCAAGGGGCGGAAGCGCTCAAGGAGGAGTTGGCAACCCTGTATCGCCAGGCGATCCCCGGCTCGGGGGCGATTGTCGATGTCACCCTGCAACTGCGCGCCCACCTCAATGAATTGACGCGCAGCAGCCGTCCGGGCGGTCAGCATCCCTTGCTGCGTCCGGCCGGGATCATGCGCGAAGTCTCCAATCTGCTGCCGCGGGAGATTCCGGTGACGCTGCGCGACTGGAACATCAGCGCTGAAGAGATTCGGATCGAAGCCCATGCTCCTTCCTTTGAAGCTGCCGACAAGATTGCCGCCGCTCTTGGCGCGTCCCCCCTCTTTAAAACAGTGCAGGTGACGGATGCCAAGAGCAGCGCCGATAACAGCCGCGTCGACTTTCGTTTGACCCTGACCAGCAAAACGCCGGAGGAGTTGCCATGATACAGCGTCTCACCCCCCGGGAAAAGTTGGCTGTCGGCGTCGCCGGTGTCGTCGTCCTCCTGGCCATCCTGATCGCCGGGATAATCCTCCCTTATCGCGCCGCCCTGGAGCGTCTGGATCAGCGGATTGTCAGTCGTCAGGGGCAACTCCTTGAAGCCCGCACCTTGCTGCAGCGCATCAAGGCAATGCAGGGGGAGGCGGCGGCGATGCAGCGCAAGTTGAGCGCGGCCCCCTCTCTGCCGCTGGTTGCAACTCTCGAAGGACTGGTGGCAGAAATTGCCGGCAAGGAGAAGCTGCTCGGCATCCGGCCGCAGCCGGTGACAGCCCCTGTCGGCTTCCGTCAGGAGAAGGTGGAGATGCAGCTGGAGAAAGTTCGCCTTGAGCAGTTGGTGCAGCTTCTGCACGCCATCGACAGCGCCAAAAGTGTGATGCAGAGTGACAGTCTCAAGATGCGACCGCGCTTTGAAGATCCCGCCCTCCTTGACGTCACTCTCGTCGTCTCTTCCTTTGTCAAGGCTTCGTGATGCAAAGACTGCGTAATTCTCCATGGATGCTGGCGGCGGCGGGCTTACTCGTGACCACCCTCGCTTTTCTCTTTGGCTTCACCTTCTTCTTTCCGGCCGAGAGTTTGCGGCCGCGACTCGAAGCGGAAGCGGCAAAACAGGGCCTGCGCCTGACGGTGAAATCGTTGCAGACTGCTTTCCCTTTAGGCCTGACTGCTAAAGATCTCATGGTCAGTGGCACGGCGGTGGGTAGTGTCGGCGTCAAGTTGGAGAAGCTCACTCTGCGGCCGGCCTGGTCGCGGCTGCTGCTCGGTAAAGGGGCGCTCGCTTACGACGCCGCCCTGCTCGGGGGGGGAATCAAGGGGGTGTTGCAACGCCCTGGACCTTTGACCCTGCAAGGGACGGGGATTGACTGGCGCGGCGCTCTTCCCGGCCTCAGTGGCGGCACTCTGGTGCTGCAAGGCTGTCGGGCCGATATGGGTGCGTTCTGGCCGGCGCAGGCGGACGACGCTCTCCTCCTTTCTCTCGACTGCGAGCAGGCAAGGATCGAAGGCCTGCTCGGTGCGAAAGAACCGTTGCTCCTCGGCAGTCTAACGATCAAGGGGAGCGGCAAAGGCAAAGATCTCCGCCTGACTACTCTGGCGGCGAGCGGCGGCCAACTCGGCGTCGACGGCAGCGGCTCCATCCTCCTCAATGAGCCGCTCGGCCGCAGTCTTCTGAATCTCAACCTCACCCTGCGTGTCCTCCCCGGCCTCGATCCGACCCTGGCCGAGCTGTTGGCCGCCTTCATCCCCCCGGCCATGGATGGCACTTCCCGCCTCCGTCTGACCGGCACCCTGGCTGCCCCGCAACAGAGTAGTACGAGTCGTTAGGCGCATATTGATCCATTGTAATCCACTGTTTGAAATCCTCCCCTTCCCATGAAACACCCATAACCTAAGTTATAGCTATAACCGTGCGCATAAGGCGTCAATGCCCCGTACTGGCTCACCTTTGCCGGCGATTGTTTGCACGCTTATAACCTGCGGTATACCCATTCACTTTGGCTGCGCCAGCGTCTTGCCGTTTTTTCTTCAGAGAAATCAGCAGATTAAAGTTGCTCACTATTTTCGGCACCGCTCTTGCTAACATCGTTCTATCTTCTTTGTCGACAATTTGATGCTGTTCGGCAGCGTCCGGAAAATCTACATCAGCAGAGGTAAAACAATGGAATGGATCAGCGTTAATGAACACCTGCCACGCGAAGAAGAACGCGTCCTACTTTATACCCCCGAGAATGTTTTTGGTGATGATCATGCCTGTGTCGGCACCCGCGCTGCGATCTTGAGCTGTCAGCCCCTCTTTACTCATTGGCTGCCGCTCCCGAACGGCCCTTCCGCCCCGTCAGAACGGTCCGGTTTTCGCGATTAATTAGGGAGAACAAAAAGGATTCTATTTTCCATCGGACACTTTTTTGCAGTGGATTGTGATTATCATTTGATACACATGATGCAACATCCAAGAGCCGCTGACTTCGACTGATGGCAGTCAAGGACAGCCCCCCCTTTACCCCACACATGGAGGTTCCAATGAAATTCACGTCGTTATTGGTTATGGCACTGGTTCTCGCCTTTGCCGCCCCGGTTCTTGCGGAGCCGATCGTCATCAAGTTCAGCCACGTTGTTGCCGTCGATACCCCGAAGGGGCAGGCGGCGGAATACTTCAAGAAGTTGGCGGAAGAGCGGACCAAAGGTGCGGTCAAGATTGAAGTCTATCCGAACAGCCAGCTCTACAAAGACAAGGAAGAGATGGAAGCCCTCCAGCTCGGCGCCGTGCACATGCTCGCCCCCTCCCTTGCCAAGTTTGCTCCTCTCGGTGTCAAGGAGTTTGAACTCTTTGACCTCCCTTACATCTTTGACGGTTACCCCGCCCTTCACGCCATCACCACCGGTCCGGTCGGGAAAAAACTCCTCGACAAGCTTGAAGTCAAAGGGGTTCGTGGTCTGGCTTATTGGGATAACGGCTTCAAGGTCATGAGCGCTAATACGCCTCTGAAAAAGCCGAGCGACTTCAAAGGCTTGAAGATGCGCATCCAGTCCTCGAAGATCCTTGATGCGCAGATGCGCGCATTGGGTGCGATTCCGCAGGTCATGGCCTTCTCCGAGGTCTATCAGGCGCTGCAGACCGGTGTTGTCGACGGTACCGAGAATCCCCCCTCCAACCTTTACACCCAGAAGATGTTTGAAGTGCAGAAACACGTCACTGTCTCCAATCACGGCTATCTCGGTTATGCGGTGATCGTTAACAAGAAGTTCTGGGACGGTCTGCCCGCCGACATCCGTACCGCCCTCGACAGTGCCATGGTCGATGCCACCAAATTTGCCAACGATATCGCCAAGCAGAAGAATGACGAGGATCTCGCCGCAGTCAAAGCTTCCGGGAAATCCGCTATTTATGTTCTGAGCGATGCCGAAAAGGCTGAGTGGAAGAAGGTGCTCACTCCGGTCCATGCCGCGATGGCGGATCGCATCGGTGCTGATCTGATTGCAGAAGTGCAGAAAGCAACCGGATTCAATAAATAGAGGGAGATGATGCCGCTGTATTTTTAAATACAGCGGCATCTTTATGTCTATACCTTGCCCTCGCGATTGGGGAGAAACTTACGACCATGATGAAATTTCTTGACCACCTCGAAGAATGGCTGGTCGCCTCGCTGATCGGCGCGGCGACGGTCATTATCTTCCTCTCGGTGGTGCACCGTTATGCCAGCGGCCTCGCCATCCCCGGCGTGCAGGATTGGCTCCTCAGCCTCAACATGAGCTGGACCCAGGAACTCTGCATCTACATGTTCATCTGGATGGCGAAGTTCGGCGCGGCTTATGGCGTGCGCACCGGCATCCATGTCGGCGTCGATGTCTTTATCAACAGCTTGAAAGATAAGACCCGCGCCAAGTTCGTTGTCATCGGCCTCTCCGGCGGCGCCCTCTTCACCTTTATTATCGGCTCCCTCGGGGCCAAATTTGTCTGGGACGTCGGCATGCGCTTTGCTGTGGCATCGACCTTTGGTTTTGACTGGCCTGATCTCACCGAGGGCCCGGTCTCCCCGGATCTTGAGTGGCCGGTCTGGATCTTCTATTCCGCCATCCCCCTCGGTTCCTATCTCATGTGTTTCCGTTTCCTCCAGGTCATCCGCAGCTTCATCCGCACCGGCGAGCTGCCGCATCATGACCACGGTCATGTCGACGGCCTTGATGATGAAATCCCCAAGGATGCCACGGAGGCACTGGAAGCGTACGAAGAGCACAAATTCGACCATGCAGGCCATCCCGGAGGTAAGTCATGACCGCATTGATCATTTTCGGCCTCCTTGCCCTGCTCATGCTCACCGGCATGCCGATCTCCATCTCCCTCGGCCTGACGGTCCTGACCTTCCTCTTCACCATGACTACCGTGCCGGTGGAGGCAGTGGCCCTCAAGCTCTTTACCGGGATTGAGAAGTTCGAGATCATGGCGATCCCCTTCTTTATCCTCGCCGGCAACTTCCTCACCCACGGCGGTGTTGCCAAGCGGATGATTAACTTCGCTACTTCCCTGGTCGGCCATATGCACGGAGGTCTTGCCCTCGGCGGCGTCCTCGCCTGTGCGCTCTTTGCTGCGGTCTCCGGTTCCAGCCCGGCGACGGTCGTCGCCATCGGTTCGATCATGCTCCCGGCGATGGTCAAGCAGGGCTATCCGATGAAGTTCGGCGTCGGCGTTATCGGCACCTCCGGTGGGCTCGGTATCCTCATCCCGCCGTCGATCGTCATGGTCATTTACGCCGTCTCCACCAACACCTCCATCGGCAAGCTCTTTATCGCCGGCGTTATCCCTGGCCTCCTCCTTGGACTGCTCCTCCTCTCGGTGACCTGGCTTGTCGCCAAGAAGCGCAACTATCCGCGCCTGCCGAAAGCGAGCTGGACAATGCGCTTGCGTTCGATGCGTGAATGTATGTGGGGCCTCTTTTTGATCGTCGTCGTTATCGGCGGTATCTACAGCGGTATCTTCACCGCCACCGAAGCGGCGGCGATGAGCGCGGTCTACGCCTTTATTGTTGCCGTCTTTATCTACAAGGATATGAAGCTCAAAGACGTGCCGAAGACCCTCCTCGCTTCGGCGAATATGTCGGCGATGATCCTTTACATCATCACCAATGCCGTCCTCTTCTCTTTCCTCCTCACTTCGGAGCAGATCCCTCAGGAGCTGACTTCCTGGATCACCCATCTCGGCCTCGGCTCGGTCGGCTTTTTGATCATGGTCAACCTCCTTCTCCTTGCTGCCGGCAACTTCATGGAGCCGTCGTCGATCCTCCTGATCACCGCCCCGCTCCTCTTCCCGATGGCGATGCAGCTGGGGATCGACCCGATCCACCTCGGGGTGCTGATGACGGTGAATATGGAGATAGGCATGATTACCCCGCCGGTCGGGCTCAATCTTTATGTCGCCTCGGGGATTTCCCGCCTCGGTCTGACCGACACGACCAAGGCCTGTGCCCCGTGGATTCTGGTAATGATGGCTTTCCTGATGCTGATCACCTATGTGCCGGCGATCTCTCTCTGGCTGCCGAACCTGTTGTTCAAGTAGACAAGTACCACCCCCGCCCCCTTCCCAGCCAAGGAGGGGGCGGGAGCCTGGTGCTCCTCCCCTTCGCGACTCCTTATCGTCCTGCCCTCTTGTCGTTCAGTTCTCTCGGCCGGGTGCTGTTGCGATTTCGCTTCCCCCCAACGAAAAACAAATAGTATTCTATTTTTCACTGGACACATCCTCGCAGATAGTGAATTCTGATCATTCTTTGTTACAATGAATGAGGCAACTTTCAAGAGCCGCTGACTGCGACTGCTAGCAGCCAAGGTCGGCCACCCACCACAAAGAGGAGGTACAACGCATGAAAAAAATGATCAGTCTCATTTCTCTGGCCGCATTTGCTCTGGCCACCGTTCTGACGTCCCCCCTTCCTGCGCATGCCAAAGAGCGACTTTCGTTCTCGGGAGGCCCGGATGGCGGCACCTTCCAGTACTTCTCCAACGCCATTTCCACCCGCCTTTCCCGCAACCTCCCTGATGTTGATGTCTCCAATATGGTCTCTGCCGGTTCCGTTGAGAATCTGCGGCGGGTGAATTCCGGCGAAGCCGATTTCGGGGTGGTTTATGCGGGCGACCTTTATCTGGGAATGAAAGGGGAGTTGACGAACGACACCCGTCAATACAAAAATGTCCATTCCCTGTCGTATCTCTACGGCGCCCCCGCCCATCTGGTGGTGCTCGACGGTAGTGGTATTAACAGCGTCAAGGATCTGGTCGGCAAGCGCGTCGCGGTCGGTCCGGCCGGTTCCGGCGCCGCCGCCTCGGCACAGCGCTTTTTTACTTCGGTCGGTCTCTGGGACAAGATCAAGGTGGAGTACATCGGTTACAGTCAGGGCGCCTCGGCCATGGGTGACAAGCTCATCGACGCCATGTGGGTCTTTGCCGGCTACCCCAACTCCTCGATCATTCAGGCGGCCGCCAGCAACAAGGTCAAGCTCCTCAATCTCGTTGAGGCCGGCAAGGCTTCCGGCTTCTTCGTTGCCAATCCGTTTTATGCGGAAGTGACAATCCCCGCCGGTACCTACAGTGGCGTCGATACTCCGACTCTGACTTTCCAGGACTCCACGATCTGGGTCGCCAACAGCAAGCTCAAGGCGAGTCTGGTCAGCAACGCCCTCAAAGAGATCTATTCCCCTGAAGGGCTGGCCTTCATGGTCAGCGTCACCACCACCGCAAAATCGATGACCGTCAAGGACGGACTGTACGGCATTGTCACTCCGGTCCACAAAGACGCGATCAAATTCTGGACGGAAAAAGGGCTCAGTATCACTCCTGCCCAGCAAGGCAAGTAACCGGGTCAGCGCCATGACCACAAAGCGGGGCTACGGCCCCGCTTTGTTTCTTTTCCTCCCCATCGCAACGAAATATCCCCTAATTTGCATGTACCACGGAGTCCGGTAATGTCTGACGAATTGAAGGATCTGCAGGACCTCGGTCCGGAAGAGAAGAAAAAACTCAAAGAATTGATGGAGAAAGAATCCAAGTCCTACCGCTCCCCCACCGGTTTCTGGTCCGGAGTTGCCGCCCTGCTCGGGGTGGCGCTGGTCCTGTTCTACTTTTACGCTGCCGGGGTGGCATCGGTCGGAACCCAGTACCACTTGGGAATCTACGTTTTCATCACTTATGTTCTGGTCTTTCTTCTCTACCCGACGCGCAACCCTATCATGCAGGCGGTCCTCGGTCTTTTCATGGGACTGGTCATTTCGTCGGTCGTGGCGATGTACACTTTTATGTCCGGCACAACCGATTTCTACAACCGCCTGCAGGTCTTTCGCGACGCGTGGTCGGATAGCGGATTTTTCCCTGCTCTCCCCGAGTTGGCCGGTTTTTGGCCGGTTCTCCTCGGCGCCGTCATCATTGCCGCGCTATTGTGGGTCGGTGACAATTTTGTCGAGAAGCGGTGGAAGAACAGTCCGACCATTTCCGATGTCCTTTTCGCCCTTGCCGCCGGCGGCACGGTCGCTTACTGGATCAGTCAGTTCGAGGCCCTCAACTATCGAGCCGGCGCTGAAACCGAACTCGACTTTCTGGTCAGCGTTGTTGGTCTGATTATTTCGATGGAGGTATGCCGCCGGGTGCTGGGGTGGTCGATGACCTTGATCGGGGTGATGATGCTCGCCTTCGCTTACTTCGGACCACATCTGCCCGAGCTCTTTGCGCATCGCGGCTTCAGTCTTGAGCGCATCAGTACCTCGCTCTTTATTACCACCAACGGCGTCTTTGGGGTCATGGCCAACGTTCTCGCCACCTATGTGATCCTCTTTATCTTCTTCGGTGCCTTTCTCCACAAATCAGGGGCCGGCCGCTTCTTTATCGATCTGCCTTTGGCCCTGGCCGGACGCTCAACCGGCGGTCCGGCCAAAGTCGCGGTCATCGCTTCGGCGCTGTTCGGTTCGGTTTCCGGCAGTGCCATCGCCAATACCGTCTCCACCGGTGCCTTTACCATCCCCTTGATGAAGCGCGCCGGATTCAAGCCGCATGTCGCCGGCGCCATTGAACCGGCCGCCTCGATCGGCGGCATGTTCCTGCCCCCGATCATGGGCGCGGGCGGGTTTTTGATGGCCGAACTCACCGGTCTCCCCTACTCCTATATCATGTTGATCTCGGTCGGGCCAGCGCTCCTGTACTTCTTCTCCGTCTTCTGCATGATCCATTTTGAAGCCAAAAAACTCGACATTAAAGGGATCGATGCCGACGAATTCCCGCACTGGAAAACCGTGCTGAAGAACGATTGGTATTTCTCCCTGCCACTGGTGCTGATCACCATCTTGATGGTCATGGGCCGCTCTCCCGGTTTTGCCGCGTTCTGGGCGACGATCTCCTGCATCGTCATCAGTTGGGTGCGCAAGGAAACCCGGATGGGGCTCAAGGAGATCTGGGAAGCGATTCAGAGCGGTGCCCGCAATACCCTGATTATCGGTGCCACGGTCGGGGTGATCGGCGTCATTGTCGGTATTATCTCCCTGACCGGCATGGGCTTGAAGTTCTCCGATATCATTATTTCCATGGCCGGCGGCAGCCTCTTCATGGCGATCTTCCTTATCGCCCTGGCGTCCCTGGTGCTGGGGATGGGGGTTCCGGTCACCGCCGCCTACCTGATTGTGGCAGTCCTGGCCGTGCCGGCCCTTGGTGAATTCGGGGTGGCTGCCATCGTTGCCCATCAGATCGTTTACTGGCTGAGTCAGGATTCCAACATCACCCCGCCGGTCTGCGTCGCCGCTTATGCGGGGGCCGCCATCGCCGGATCCGATCCCTGGAAGACCGGCTGGACCTCCTTCAAATTTGCCAAGCTCCTTTACGTGATGCCCCTGCTCTTTGCCTTTACCCCATCCATTCTCTTTCAGGGGAAGATCGTCGAAACAAAGATGCCGGAGATCGAAAGCGGCGCTCCCTTTGCGACCGTCCTGCGTTTGAACGTGACCCCCGGGCAGGAATTCGCCGACGGGGATATTCTCGCGCTCGTCCAGGTCGGCGATCAGGTGCAGGAGATCAGAGCGGAAAAGGATGCCAAGGTCCTGCAATTGCAAGCGGCCCCCGGCGCCATGGTCAGCCCCGGCGCCACGCTGATACGGGCAGAGATTCCCGCCACCCCCTTCCGGATCTTTTCGTCCTTCTTTTCGGCAATTCTCGGAACGATTGCCTTTTCAGGCCTGACCATGGGCTACTGGATCAGGCGCACTTCCATCGTTGAATGGGTGCTGCTCGTCCCGGCGACCATCCTCCTTTACTGGCCCACCATCTTCACCGATGTCATCGGTGTGGCGATTGTGGCCCTGGTCTGGTTCATGCAAAAAACGAAGAACAAGCGGGATGCAGCGGCGGGAATCATTTCCTCCTCGACGGAGTCCCCCCATGCCGCGGCGAAGGGAGAAAAGGAATGAAGCAAATCAGGAAGAT
>JAXMLA010000181.1:0-2573 GCA_034370465.1 Desulfuromonadales bacterium | reverse complement strand
GGCGTCTGGATCGAGAAGGGGATGGGGCTGATCGTCCCGGGTTTTGTGCCCGATACGCTCGGAGAGATATACGAGTACCTGCCCTCCTCCACAGAGGTTATGGTATCGCTGGGTATCGTGGCCCTGGGGGCTTTAATCTATACCGCACTGGCGAAGGTAGCCATCGCCATCGATACGGGCCGGCTGCGGCGTCAGCAATAATGCCCCGGCGCAGACAAGCGGCTGTGCGACGATAAACCTTGTCCATGTCAATTTTGACGACTTCGTAAAAAGTCGCAAAAGCCTTGAATTTAGGACGGCTTTGTAAAAAGTACGGTCTCCCCTATTTGTCATTTCGACCGTAGGGAGAAATCCGACCTTCAGGTCGTCCCGAGCGAAGGAAGGGATCTACTGTTCAATATGTTACCAAAACCAGATTTCTCGCTTCGCTCGAAATGACACGAATTTTAGACTTTTTACGAAGTCGTCAAGGTTGGAGTGGAAATAGAGGTGACTAAGATGAATCAAGAAATGCAATTTACCTCCCGGCGCTCGGTGGTTTTCGGGCGGCGGGGGATGGTGGCGGCTTCCCAACCGTTGGCCGTGGCGGCGGGATTGGAAATTCTCGCGCTGGGGGGCAATGCCGCCGATGCGGCGGTGGCCGTGGCCGCGGCGCTTAATGTGACCGAGCCGACCTCCACGGGGATTGGCGGCGATTGTTTCGCCCTGTTTTTTGCCGCTGATACGGGTCAAGTGACGGCACTGAACGGATCGGGGCGGGCGCCGGGTACGCTGAACCTGGCGCGGCTGCAGCGGGAGGGTTTCACGAGCCTGCCTCCATACCATCCCTACACGATCACCGTCCCCGGCGCCTGTGCGGGCTGGTGCGACCTGTTGGCGCGGCATGGATGCCTGCCCCTCAGCAGGGTATTAGCGCCCGCAATTCGCCTGGCCGAGGAAGGCGTTCCGGTGTCCCCGGTGGCCGCCTATTTCTGGGATCAGGCGGCCCGGGGGCTACTGCGCACCGCTCCCGGAGGGCGTGAGATGACCATGGACGGTCGTGCGCCCCGTCCGGGCGAGATCTTCCGGAACCCCGGTCTGGCCGCCACATTGAAAATGGTGGCCGAAGGCGGTAAAGAGGCCTTCTACCAGGGCCGGATTGCCGAGGCGATTGTCTCGGCCGTTCAGGGGGCCGGCGGTTGTCTCACTACCGCCGACCTGGCCGCCCATGCCTCCACGTGGGAGCGGCCCATCCATACCCTTTATCGGGACGTGAGGATTTGGGAATGCCCGCCCAATGGCCAGGGCCTGACCGCCCTGATCGCCTTGAACATTCTGGAGGGTTTTGACCTTGGTGATTTGCCGCCCCTCTCCGCGGAGCGCCTGCACCTGGAAATCGAAGCCCTGCGGCTGGCGTTCGCGGACACGCGCTGGTTTGTGGCAGATCCGGCAACCAATCCGGCGCCGCTGGAACTGTTACTTTCCAAAGAGTACGCCGCACAAAGACGGCGCTTGATCGACCCCCAAAAGGCCTGTCTCGACCAAGAGCGCGGCGTCCCGATCGCCTCTTCCGATACGGTCTATTTAAGCGTGGTTGACGGTGCGGGTAACGCCTGTTCGTTCATAAACAGCAATTACATGGGTTTTGGCACGGGCATTGTGCCTCCAGGTTACGGGTTCACCCTGCAGAATAGGGGACATAATTTCAGCCTGGATCCGAAACACCCCAACGCCCTCCGCCCCGGCAAACGACCGTATCATACTATTATCCCGGCGATGGCCACCCGAGCGGCGGGAGACAATGGCCCGGATGTCCTGTACGCGAGCTTCGGCGTGATGGGCGGCTTTATGCAGCCCCAGGGACATGTGCAGGTGCTGACTGCCCTGCTCGATGACCGGCTGAATGCCCAGACAGCGCTGGACCTGCCGCGTTTTTGCATTGAGGATGGGACATCCGGCGGGCTGCTGGCAATGGAGCAGGGCATACCGACAGAAACGTCGGCGGAATTATCCCGGCGCGGGCACCAGGTGCGACTGGTCAGCGGGCACGAGCGCGCCCTCTTCGGTCGCGGCCAGATCATCCTGCGCGATCCGGATAGCGCCGTACTCACCGGCGGCAGCGACCCGCGCGCCGATGGCTGCGCTATGACCTATTGACCGCGGGCAACCCTAAACAGGTTATCTGTTGGCGGAGAGGGCAAAATACTATTGTGCCTCCCCGGAAGGAATTTCCGCAAAAAAAGGTTCGCGGCGGATTAATCACGCGAACCTTGGTTTTTCTTCTGGTGCCGGAGCTCGGAATCGAACCGAGATGGGCTTGCGCCCGGGGGATTTTGAGTCCCCTGCGTCTACCTGTTTCACCACTCCGGCTTGGGGCGGTAGGTAATATATGAGGGGTGTCAAAGTCAAGAGAAATATGTTGACAATCTTTTGCCCACTATGTTAGGAACCGCGCTTCTACTAGCATAAATGGGGTTGTAGCTCAGCTGGGAGAGCGCTTGAATGGCATTCAAGAGGTCAGGGGTTCGATCCCCCTCAGCTCCACCAAAAAAGGGCAGCGGTTTAAACCGCTGCCCTTTTTTGGTGGAGCTGAG
>JAXMLA010000180.1:0-23707 GCA_034370465.1 Desulfuromonadales bacterium | reverse complement strand
TTATGACAATCTCCAGCGCTACCCAGTTCAAGACCCCGTAAAGGGTGGGCTTAACTGGTCCGGTGAAGGGCGTGGCAGCAATACACTGACAGGCTGGTTTGCCATAGACAATGTCACCTATGTAAACGGCACACTCACAGCGATCGACCTCCGGTTTGAGCAGCATAGCGAAGGCGCTCCCCCAGCTCTTCACGGGCAAATACACTGGGAATCAAGTGACACTACCACCCCTCCAGGACCTGTCAACCCGCCTCCGGTCGGGCTTTGGCAACCTCCATCCGGATCAACTCCTTCCTCCGGTAACTATATCTATCTCCAAAGCGACACAGGAGACTATATCGGTAGTGGACAGACCTATACCTATACTCCGGCCAATGCCCAGGTTACTGTCAGTGTCAGCGAGGGACATCTTTCGATAATTATAGATGGAATCGAAAACTGGGCAGGTGATTTCCAGACCATGGATATCCTCAACCAGCTTCAGCAGGGGTACTACGGCAACCTCCAGCGTTATCCGTTTCACAATCCCGCAAAAGGGGGGCTGTACTGGGCCGGTGAGGGGCGTGGCAGTAATACCCTGACAGGCTGGTTTGCCATTGACAGCGTCACCTATGTAAACGGTGCACTGACCGCTATCGACCTCCGCTTCGAGCAGCATAGTGAGGGTGCCGCCCCCGCTCTCTACGGGCAGATCCATTGGATTCAATAAACGAAGTGAGTCGAATAACGGCGTAGACTCTGACGCGGCAAAATACCACCGCGCAGGTCAGTCGCGAACTGTTTGGCAGCCAGATGCTAGGGGGACGTTCTTGCTTTATTGCTTTAGTCTCCCTCTCGATCCCCCCTTGTCAAAGCGGGAAACCGCTCATGTCTCTTGACGATAATATCTTTGTGAGATAACATCTTCCCATGATCAAGTCGTTCAGATGCAAAGAGACCGAGAAACTCTTTCTTGGGCGCTTCTCCACCAAGCTGCCGCAAGCCATTCAGCGCTCAGCAGCGATCAAGCTCAAGATGCTGAACGCCGCGAGCATTCTTGAGACGTGCGCGTCCCCCCTGCCAACAATCTGGAGGCGTTGCATCATGACCGTGAAGGGCAGTACAGCATCAGAATCAATCAGCAGTGGCGCATCTGCTTTGTCTGGGAAGGCAGCGATGCGTATGACGTCGAGATCGTCGATTACCATTAACGAGGTGAGGCCATGACCAAGCGCGATTTTTCCCCCATTCACCCCGGTGAAATCCTTTTGACGGAATTTTTGGAACCGATGGGAATCAGCCAGTATCGGCTGGCCAAGGATATTGGCGTCACCCCCCGGCGCGTCAATGAAATTGTCCATGGCCGGCGCGGCATCACGGCCGATACCGCCCTCCGGCTCGGGCGTTTTTTCAACATGGAAGCGCAATTCTGGCTCAATCTTCAGACGCATTATGATATGGAAGTGGCCATGGACGCTTTACAGGATCGGCTGGACAAGGAAGTGCACCCCTTTCCTCGCGCCGCATAAACCGGGCGGACACGCAGGTCCGCCCCTACCGCCCTTTTGGCAAAAACAAGAGCGCCCCCCGGACGAATCCGGGGGGCGCTCTTGTTTACTACTATTGGAACAGGGGCAAAGACTTACATCATGCCGCCCATGCCGCCCATACCACCCATGCCGCCCATGTCAGGCATAGCCGGGCCGTCTTTTTTCGGGCGCTCGGCAATGCAGGCCTCGGTGGTCAGCATCAGGCCGGCAACCGACGCTGCATTCTGCAGGGCGCTGCGGGTGACCTTGGTCGGGTCGATGATGCCAGCGGCGAGCATGTCGCAGTAGGTGTCGTTGGAAGCGTCAAAGCCGTAAGCGATGTCCTTCTTGGTGACGACCTTGTTGACGACGATCGAGCCTTCAGCGCCGGCGTTCGCGGCAATCTGACGCAACGGCTCTTCGAGGGCGCGCTTGACGATGTTGACGCCGAACTGCTGCTCGCCTTCGAGTTTGAGTTTCTCCAGAGCCGGGAGGCAACGGAGGAGGGCCACACCGCCGCCAGGGACGATCCCTTCTTCGACCGCTGCGCGAGTGGCATGCAGCGCGTCTTCAACGCGGGCTTTCTTCTCTTTCATCTCGGTCTCGGTGGCTGCGCCGACTTTGACCACGGCAACGCCGCCGACCAGTTTGGCAAGACGTTCCTGAAGCTTCTCACGATCGTAGTCGCTCTTGGTTTCGTCAACCTGAGCGCGGATCTGCTTGACGCGACCAGCGATTTCAGACTCATCGCCGGCGCCATCGATGATGGTGGTGTTCTCTTTGTCGACAACAACGCGCTTGGCACGACCGAGCATGTCGATGGTGGCGGTTTCGAGTTTGAAGCCGACTTCTTCGGAGATGACTTTGCCGCCGGTGAGGACGGCGATATCTTCGAGCATCGCTTTACGGCGATCGCCAAAGCCCGGGGCTTTGACGGCAACGACGTTGAGGGTGCCGCGCAGACGGTTGACGACCAAGGTCGCGAGGGCTTCGCCATCGATATCTTCGGCGATGATTAACAGGGGAAGGCCCTGCTTGGCGACCGGCTCAAGGATGGGGAGAAGATCGCGCATGTTGCTGATCTTCTTGTCGTGAATGAGGATGAGGGCGTTCTCCTGCACCGCTTCCATGCGCTCGGCATCGGTGGCGAAGTAGGGGGAGAGGTAGCCGCGATCGAACTGCATTCCTTCGACGGTCTCAAGAGTGGTCTCCATCGACTTGGCTTCTTCGACGGTGATGACCCCTTCCTTGCCGACTTTTTCCATGGCCTCGGCGATGATGTCGCCGATGGTCTTGTCGCTATTGGCCGAGATGGTGCCGACCTGGGCGATCTCTTTGTGATCCTTGATCGGCTTGGAGATCTCTTTCAAGGATTCGACGCAGACGGCGACGGCTTTATCGATGCCGCGTTTGATCTCCATCGGGGAGTGACCGGCGGTGACGAGCTTGACGCCTTCACGGTAGATCGCCTGAGCGAGGACGGTGGCGGTGGTGGTGCCGTCGCCGGCGATGTCGGAAGTCTTGGAAGCGACTTCTTTGACCAGCTGCGCGCCCATGTTTTCGAACTTGTCTTCGAGTTCGATCTCTTTGGCGACGGTGACGCCGTCCTTGGTGATCAGCGGTGCGCCGTAGGACTTTTCGATGACGACGTTGCGCCCCTTCGGTCCGAGGGTGACTTTTACGGCATCGGCAAGAGCGTTGACACCGACGAGGATTTTAGCGCGGGCGTCCTGCCCGAATTTAATTTCTTTAGCAGCCATCTTGAATCATCTCCTTCTGAAAGTTTTAGAATTATTTCTCAATCACGGCGAGGAGTTCATCTTCGCGCATCATCAGATACTCTTTGCCGTCGAGTTTGATCTCGGTGCCGGAGTACTTGCCGAAAAGAACCTGGTCGCCCTTTTTTACGTCGAGGGGGAGGAGCTTGCCTTCTTCGGTCTTCTTGCCATGGCCGACGGCGATGATCACGCCCTTCTGCGGCTTCTCTTTCGCGGAATCGGGGATGAAAAGTCCCCCGGCGGTTTTGGTCTCTTCTTCGACTCTTTCAACGATTACCCGGTCGTGCAGCGGTCTGATGTTCATTTTTTTCTCCTTCCGTTCACAAAAAAAGGTTTATTTCGGGCACATTGCCCTTGTGAGTACAGATTTTAGCACTCGATTTATTTGAGTGCCAAGACGCGATAAATATAGCGATGATCGCGCAGATGTCAAGGGTATTTTCTTTTTTTACGATGAGGGAGGGATTACAGAGGGGCTATTTCCGCCAAAAGAGCGGAGCGAAGCTGTTCGGCGAGGGAGGCTGTCATCTTTTTCCATTCGATTTCGAGATTGGAACGGTCGTGGTCAAAGAGGATCCGGTAGGGGAGGTCGATGCGCAAAACCGGGTGGGGGGTGCGAGGCTGGTAAAGTTGCAGGCGGGTGCTGAGCTTGACCTCGGTGGAGCAGCAGCCGCTATCCTGACCATAAGCAAAGACGCTGCCGGTGACATAATACTGCTGGCCAAGCCAGGCACTGTCGACACTGCTAACCTCCCGTTTGAGGATGAGAGCACTCAGGCCGCTGCCGGCGGCGGCACCGTCAAAGCCGTCAACGATCTGGTTAAAGAGGTCGCTGCTCAGCTCCTCCGGAGCGAGAACCGGCAGAAATGGGACAAAGTAGAGGATCGTTTCCTCGGTCGGCCGTTGCAGATCGACGGTCCGTTCGATCCGATAGCTCGGGGTCGTGCTGCACGCGGCAAGGATAGTCGTCAGAATCAGCAAGGACAGCAAGCGTTTCAGGCCCATCCGCGTTTCTCCATCTCTTCGCGGTAATAACGGGCATAAAAAATCTGCCAATCGTGACTACCGATGATCTTCTTCTGTTTGTTGAGTTTATCGCGGACCAGGGTGTCGACTTCCTCTTCGGCGCGGACAATGCTGTTCAAGGCGTTTTTGAGGGAGGAGAGCGCTCGGCCGTCGTCGTCAGCTTCGATCAGATCCCCTTGCCACAGATCATTAAAGACCTGATGGGCGAGATGGGAGATACGGTCCTCGGACCACCTCATAACGGGATCCCTTTCTCTTTGGCGAGTTTTTTGCGGATCATCAGCAGCATCTTCTGGCGATCGATCCCCGGCGGTGCAGCGCGCAGATGCTCGTTGAGCAGAACATTGGCCTGGCGGTCAAGATCCTCGATCACCGCCTCCTCGCGCAGCAGCACCTGGGTGATCCGTGCCCGCAACGGAATCTCACCGGTTTTGAAGGTCGCGCCGCCCTCTTCCTTGAGCGCCTTGAGCATGCGCGCCGCAATCCGGGATAACTGTTCCTCTTTGGGGTGTCGCGACATGGGGAGCGCCTTTTTTGAGGATAAAAATCTTCGGCATGCTAGCCGCACTGACGTCGATTGTCAAACTCTGATCAAGCTCGCTCTTGTTACGTCTGGACAACCATCGTCCTTTTCCGCTATCTTGTCCGCTTATAAAATCCCCTACTGAAACGGAGGCACGCTTTGGGCCAACCGACTGATTACCGTTATCTCCCCATCCCTGAAGAACTTCCTCTCCTCCCCCTGCGGGATGTTGTTGTCTTCCCCCATATGATTCTGCCACTCTTTGTCGGCCGCGAGCGCTCGGTGGCTGCGGTTGAAGCCGCCCTGGCCGGCGACCGGCTGATCTTCCTGTCGTCGCAGAAGGACGTCAATCAGGAAGATCCTGCGGTCGAAGAGATCTACGAGGTCGGCGCCGTGGCGATGATCATGCGCATGCTCAAGCTCCCGGATGGCCGCATCAAGGTGCTGGTGCAGGGGATCGGCAAGGCGCGCATGAACGGCGTCGTGCAGAGTTCGCCCTGTACAGTGGTGCGGATTGAACGCCTCGCTGAAGCCCCTCTCGATGAAACATCGGAGCTGGAAGTTTCCGCACTGATGCGCACCGTCCATGATCTCCTCACCCAGCAACTGGAACTCGGCAAAGCCCTGTCGCCGGAGATTCTGGCGGTGGTGGAGAATATGGAAGATCCGAGCACTCTCGCCGATCTGGTGGCGAGCAGTATCGGTCTGAAGATTATTGAAGCGCAGGAACTCCTGGAGATCGTTTCGCCGGTCAAACGCTTGCAGCGGGTCAAGGATCTCCTCGCCAAAGAGCTCGAACTCCTCACCGTGCAGAACCGCATCCAGAGCCAGGCCAAGGAGGAGATGGGCAAGTCGCAGCGCGAATACTTTTTGCGCGAGCAGCTGCGTGCCATCCAGACCGAACTTGGTGAGACCGACGTGCGCGCCGAGGATGTCGCCGAGCTGCGCAAGAAGCTAGAAGTTGCCAATCCCCCGGCGGAAGCACGGGCCGAAGCCGAGAAGCAGATTCGCCGGCTGGAGACGATGCATCACGAAGCCGCCGAATATTCGATGCTCCGTACCTATCTCGACTGGCTGGTCGATCTCCCCTGGAGCAAAGGGACCAAGGATAATCTCGATCTCAAGAAGGCGCGCAAGGTCCTCGACGAGGATCACTTCAATCTCGAAAAGATCAAGGAGCGCATCCTTGAATTCCTCGCCGTCCGCAAACTGAAGAAGGACCACAAAGGGCCGGTCCTCTGCTTTGTCGGCCCGCCGGGGGTCGGCAAGACCAGTCTCGGCAAGTCGATCGCCCGCGCTCTGGGGCGCAAGTTCGTGCGCATCTCCCTCGGCGGCGTGCGCGATGAAGCGGAGATTCGCGGTCATCGCCGTACCTACATCGGCGCCCTGCCGGGGCGGATCCTCCAGGGGATGAAGCAGGCCGGGACCAATAATCCGGTCTTTATGCTCGACGAACTCGACAAGATCGGCGCGGATTTCCGCGGCGACCCTTCGGCGGCATTACTTGAGCTTTTGGATCCCGAGCAGAATCACGCTTTTTCCGACCATTATATCAACCTCCCCTTTGATCTCTCCGGGGTCCTCTTTATCGCCACTGCCAATGTCCTCGACACCATCCCCTCGGCGCTGCGCGATCGTTTGGAAGTCATCCGCCTCTCCGGCTACTCCGCTGAAGAGAAGGTAGCGATTGCCGAGCGTTTCCTTGTCCCCCGCCAGCGCGAGGCCTGCGGCCTGAAGAAGAAGGATATGAACTTCTCGAAGCGGGCGCTGCTGCGGATCATCACCGAATATACGGCGGAAGCGGGGCTGCGCAATCTCGAACGGGAGATCGGCGGCGTTGGACGCAAGATCGCCCGCCGTTTTGCCGAAGGGAAGAAGGAACCGCTGCTGATTAGTGAAACGATGGTGCCGAAATTTCTCGGCGCCCCGCGTTACCTCCCGGAAGATGAGCGCAATGTCAGTGAAGTCGGCCTTGCCACCGGACTTGCCTGGACCGAAGTCGGCGGCGAAATCCTGTTGATCGAGGTCGGGACGATGAAGGGGAAGGGGGAGCTGATCCTCACCGGCCATCTCGGCGAGGTGATGAAGGAGAGCGCCCAGGCGGCCCTCACCTATGCGCGGGCGCATGCGGTCGAGCTCGGCATTGCTCCGGAGATCTTCGAAACCCTCGCCCTGCATATTCATGTGCCGGCCGGCGCCATCCCCAAGGATGGCCCCTCCGCGGGGGTAACGATGGCCACGGCCTTGATCTCCTCCCTCTCCGGCCGCAAGGTGCGGGCGGATGTGGCAATGACCGGCGAGATCACCCTGCGTGGCAAGGTGCTGCCAATCGGCGGCCTCAAGGAGAAGATCCTGGCGGCGATTCGCGCCCAGGTGACGACGATCATCATCCCGCGGCGCAATGCCAAAGATCTTGAAGAGGTGCCGACGCATGTGCGGCGCAAGGTTAAATTTGTCCTGGCCGAGACCATGGCCGATGTCCTGGCCGCCGCCCTGGAACCTGCCCCGTGAGTCTCGGCGTTTGCGGTGAGTTCGGCTTGATCGAACGGATCCGCGCCCAGGTGGCAGGGCGGGATGATATCCTCATCGGCATCGGCGATGACTGTTGTGCGACCGTGCTACCGCTGGGGGAAGTCCTGCTCACCACCACCGATCTGTTGATCGAAGAGATCCATTTTCGCCGCGCCTGGACCGATCTCTTTGCCCTTGGCCGCAAGGCGGTGGCGGTGAATATCAGCGATATCGCCGCCATGGGTGGCACCCCCCGCACCTTGAGTCTGGGGCTGGGACTGCCGGCGGATTTGCATCCGCAGGAGTTCGATCAGCTCATCGCCGGCATCCTCAGCGCGGCCCGGGAGTATGGAGCGGTTCTGAGCGGCGGCGATACCTGTCGCTCCCCCGGTGGCTTGATGCTTTCGGTCACGGTGCAGGGGAGTAGCAGGCCGGAGCAGATCTTGCCGCGGGGTGGCGCCAGGGTTGGCGATCTCCTTTACGTCTCCGGCACCCTGGGCGACAGTGCTCTGGTTTTGCGCGAGCTGCTGGCCGGACGCACCCCGGAAGCTGCCGTGGCGCAGCGGCACCATCAGCCGACAGCGCGCCTCCGTCTCGGACAGGAACTGGCGCGCCGTCGGTTGGCCACCGCGCTCATCGATCTCTCGGACGGTCTGCGCGCGGATCTCGGTCATATCCTCGACGCTTCCGGCGTCGGCGCTTGCGTGCAAGCGCCGGCCCTCCCTTTGTCACCAACCTTTCGCACTGCTTTGGCGATAGAGCCGGGACTGCTTGATCTGGCTCTGGCCGGCGGCGAGGATTATGAACTCCTCTGGAGCGCGCCCCCCGCCGCTACCGATGCTCTCGCCGCCCTCAGTGCCGAACTGGCGCTGCCGCTGACCTGCATCGGCGAGATTGTCGCCGGGGCGGAGTTGAAAGTGGTCGCAGATGACGGCAGTGAGATTATCTCGGCAAAAATGGGGTATAATCATTTTGCTTGAGCGATCGGATTGATTTTTTCATTTAGTAGTGATGCAGACTATGCCAACACCCCATCCCTTTGTCGGCAGTGATTTCACTGCCGAAGAGTTTACAGCGATCGGTAGCATCCTCAGCGCCGCCGGGGGGGTGGCTCTCGATCGTTATAATGTGGCGTGTATGAAACGCCGCATTGCCCAGCGTATTCGTGATCTGCAACTGACCGGGGCAGCGCCTTATCTGTCTCTTTTGCGAACCGATGCAGACGAGGTACAGCGGCTGAGCGCGCTTCTCTCTCTGCATGTCTCGATGTTTTACCGTGATCCCACGACCTATGATGCTCTGCGCCCCATCCTGGCCGACCAATCGCGCTCCCGGCCGCAACGCTGGTGGAGTGCCGGCTGTGCCGGCGGCGAGGAGGCGTACACGCTGGCGCTGCTGGCGGCCGGGATCCCGGAGCTGGGCAGTCAGGTGGAGATCGTCGCCAGCGATGTCAGTTCGGAAATCCTTGCAAAGGCGAGGGGCGGCATCTTTAACGCCACCCATCTTAGTAAGGTGCCGGCCGTCGAGGAGGAAAGATACTTTCGCCCCGCCGGGCGTGGCTACCAGCTCAACGAGGAATTGCGTAAAAGAGTGCAATTCTTCCAGCACGATCTCCTCGGTGATGCACCTTATCCGGCGGCGGATTTGATCCTGTGCCGTTATGTCCTCATCTACTTTAACACCGCCGAGCAGGAAGAGGTTCTGACCCGCTTTGCCGCAGCCCTGCCGGTCGGCGGACTGCTGGTTCTGGGTCGGACCGAGATTCTGCGCGATCGTGCCGGTCTCTTTGCTTCGCTCCATGCGCAAGAACGGATTTATCAGCGGATTTAGTTTTTTAACGATTTTCCACGGAGGTTTGCCATGAAGAACCGTATCTTTCTGGGCTTAATTCTGACCCTGCTCCTTCCGACCCTGGCCGTTGCGGCGAATGTCGGGCTGAAGGATGTCATCAATGCTCTCGAAGTCCCCTTCCAGGGGGCGGGGGCCGGGCAGGTGCGCGACGTGCGCGCCGACTTTTTTCAGGAATCGCGCATTGCCGCCCTTGACCGCAGTCAACGCGGCCGCGGCACGGTGATGTTCCTCTTTGAGCCGGGCGACAACCGCCGCGCGCCGGTCGCCATGTTTAACTGGCAGTATCAGGAGCCGAGCGAGCAGGAGATTGTCAGCGATGGCCGGACGATGTGGGTCTATCTCCCCGAGAGTCGCCAGGTCATCGAGTCGGATCTCACCCTCGTCAATCGCGGCGGGACGGTCAATCCCGTCACCTTCCTGTCCGGTCTCGGTAATCTGTCCCGCGAGTTCTCGATCATGTATGCGACCCCCAACACCGACAGTAAAGGGAACTACATCCTCGAGCTTCGCCCCAAGCAGTCATCGCAGCTGATTCGTAATCTCCAGATCGTCGTCGATCGCGATGCGGTACAGGAACAGGTTAATCCCAAGGGCCGCGTCTACTTCCCGATTTTGTCGACGATCGTCACCGATCCGAGCGATAACCAGACGATCATCGAGTTTAGCAATGTCCGGGTGAATCGTGGCCTTTCCCGCGCCGATTTCCGTTTCATGCAGCCGCCGGGGGTCGAGTTGGTGAAGCCGCAACCCGGCACAAATATGGGATTCTAGATAATAATTATCGTTGAAGGAGTGATAAATGCCGAGTTTTGACGTCGTTTCGAAAGTCGATATGCAGGAGATCGATAATGCGGTCAATCAGGCGCGGAAAGAGATTGAGCAGCGCTACGATTTCAAAGGGACGAAGAATGAGCTGGAGTTGGCCAAGGATGTCTTGAACATCCTGGCGGCCGACGATTACAAGCTTGATGCCATCCTCGAAATCCTCCGCGGCAAACTCGCCCGCCGCAATCTTTCGCCGAAATGCTTCGAGTACGGCAAGCGCGAAACGGCTTCCCATAATCAGACCCGGATGAAGGTCAGCATTGTCCAGGGGATCTCCAAGGAGAAGGGAAAAGCGGTCGTGCAGGCGATCAAGGATTCCAAGCTCAAGGTGCAGGCGCAGATCATGGAAGATCAGGTGCGGGTGACCGGGAAGAAGATCGACGACCTGCAAGAGGTGATTCAGCTGCTCAAAGGGAAAGATTTCGATATTGAACTGCAGTTTGTCAATATGCGGGATTGAATAGAGGCAGTGACGCGTGACGCGTGACACGTGACCCTGTCACCCGTTACGCGTTACCCGTCACGGATCACAAGGAGATGGAACCGTTGAAATACCGAGTCAGCCTGGTGAGCCTCGGCTGCGCCAAGAACCTGGTCGATGCCGAAGTCATGCTCGGCCATCTGCCGCCGGCGCGTTTTGAGGTGATTACCGACGAAAGTTCGGCCGAGATCATCATCGTTAATACCTGCACCTTTATCAAGGAAGCGAAGGAAGAGTCGATCGAAACGATCCTCGATCTCGCCGAGCACAAGAAGAGCGGCAACTGTCAGCTGCTGGTCGTCTGCGGGTGCATGCCGCAACGTTATCGTGAGGATCTGGCAACTTCGATGCCGGAGGTCGATCTCTGGCTCGGGACCGGCGATGTTCCCCGCGTTGTCGAGCTGATCGAAGCCAAACTCGCCGGCTCGCTGGCGGAGGGCGAGACCTTTGCGCCGCCGAACTGGCTTTATGACCACACGACGCAGCGGGTCCGTTCTTCGCCGCATTATACGAGCTATGTCAAGATCGCTGAAGGGTGCGACAACCTCTGCTCGTATTGTGTGATCCCCGCCATTCGCGGGCCCTTGCGCTCGCGTTCGATCGCTTCGGTGGTTGCCGAGGTGCAGGGGATGGTTGCGGACGGGGTGAAGGAGATCAATCTCATCGCCCAGGATATTACCGCCTTTGGCCGCGATCGCCATGACGGCCCGCGCATCGAAGATCTCCTCACGGAACTGGTGAAGATCGACGGTTTGCGTTGGTTGCGTCTCCTTTATGCTTATCCCGACGGTATCAGCGATGAATTGCTCGACACCATCGCCCGGGAAGCAAAAATCTGCAACTACCTCGATATCCCCCTGCAGCATATCGACGACGGCATCCTCGGCCTGATGAACCGCCGGATCGATGAAGCGGGGATTCGCAACCTGCTGGTGCGGGTGCGCAGCCGCATTCCGGAGATGACGCTGCGTACCTCCTTTATCGTCGGTTTCCCCGGTGAAAGCGAAGAGCAGTTTGCCAAGCTCCTCGATTTCGTCAATGAAGGGCATTTCGAGCGGGTCGGGGTCTTCTGCTATTCCAAGGAGGAAGGGACGCCGGCGTTCCAGTTGGCTGGCCAGCTTGCCGAGCGCACCAAGAAATCGCGGCGCCAGAAGCTGATGAAGGCGCAGGCGCGGGTCTCTTTCCGCAAGAATCGCGAGCTGATCGGGCGGATCGAACCGGTGCTGGTCGAAGGCTACAGTGAAGAGAGTGAGCTGCTACTGCGCGGTCGCTCGGTGCGTCAGGCGCCGGATGTCGACGGCCAGGTATATATCACCGCCGGCGAAGCGAACATCGGCGATATTGTCGAACTGAAGATCACCGATTCTTCAGAGTACGACCTGATCGGCGAAATTGTCGAACCCGTCCTTTGCTGAGGCGTTAGCGCCGCTCAGTCTCCCGGTTGGACGTTTTGCCCCGAGCCCGAGCGGCCCGCTGCACTTCGGCTCGCTACTGGCGGCTCTCGGCAGCTATCTGTCGATTCGTCGTCAGGGGGGGCTCTGGCGGCTGCGCATCGAAGATCTCGATCCGTTGCGTACCATCCCCGGTTCCGAAGATGAGTTATTGCGGACGCTGGAAGGTTTGGGGCTGGAGTGGGATGGGCCGCTGCTCCGGCAAAGCGAGCGTTTTGTTGCTTACGAAGCGGCCCTGCAAGAACTCGCGGCGCAAGGTCTCCTCTTCCCCTGCAGTTGTTCGCGCAAAGAGATTCTCGCCACGGCGCCGCATACCGGCGAAGAGGGGCCGATCTATCCCGGCACCTGTCGAAATGGCCTTCGCGCCGGACAGGAAGCGCGAGCGCTGCGGTTGCGGGTTGACGACAGGGTTATCGCCTTTGCTGATGGACTTTACGGCCCGTATCAGCAGAATCTGTCTCTAGATGTCGGCGATTTTGTTCTTAAACGAGCGGATGGACTCTTCGGTTACCAGTTGGCGGTGGTCGTCGATGACGGGGCCAGTGGTGTCACCGAGGTGGTACGCGGCGCGGATCTCCTCGCTTCGACGCCCCGGCAGATCTATTTGCAGCGCCTTCTCGGTCTACCGACCCCGGAGTATCTCCATCTCCCCCTTGCTCTTGACGAAGACGGAGAAAAACTCAGCAAGCGGCACGGGCGCTATGCGCTCCCGGCTGATCCTGGCTGCGCCCTCTTCAGTGCCCTCATCTTCCTTGGGCAGAGGCCGCCGCCGGAACTGCGCGGTGCCCCGCCGGCAGAGCTCCTGGCCTGGGCGGTTGCTAATTTTAATGTGGCGGCAATAAATAAGGAGAACCGCTTGTCGCCGGAAGTTGACACTACGGCATAGTTGATCGGCCCACTCGATTCACATTCATCAAGGAGATAGATATGAAAACAACACTGCAGGTCATGACGGTTATCTTGTTCCTTCTGTTCCTCGGCGGTTGCGCCAGTAAACATTACCAGGTGGCGCCGGAGGTCTATCGCGAGCGGGTTAAAGTTCTCGGTGTTCTGCCGCTGATGGTCGATGTCGAATCGACGATCCTCCATCCGCAGCGCCAGGAGATTGTTTCTATTTTGCAGCAATCCGCCAGCGAAAAATATCTGCGGCTCAGCGCCCAGCTCAGCGCCCGTGCCGGCTACGCTGAGGTGCGACCGGTGATCATCGATGCCCCGAGTCAGCAGCAACTCTTTGCCGGGGCAACCCTCCAACTTGGCAAGGATGGTCGGACTTCCCGGCGTTACCAGCCGAATCCGGCTGCGGTCAGTGAGTTGGTGCGGGTGTCCGGTGTCGATGCGCTCCTGGTCGTTATCCTTAACGGCGTCGAGGGCAAGGGAAAGCGTTGGGAACGCCTCGGTCCCCGTTATCTCGAAGGCAATTTCAATGATATTCAAGCGTCGGCCATGGTCCTGGCGTCGAACGGCGAGCTCCTTTGGGAAAGGTCGGGAGCCAGTGGCCCCCCCCTGGTTGAATTGCAATATGTCGGTTTTGATGAAGCCTTTTACAATCAAACCGATCAGGTGCCGGTCCACTTTCTCACTCCGGACGGGCTGCGGCGGGTGCTGCAAGCCAGCGATAAAGGACTCCTGGAAAAGGAAGCTTTCTCGACACGCTATCGCACTCTCTTCGATAGTCTCACTGAAGGGTTGACGGTCGGCAAATTCTGGCAGAAATAACAGGAGCGAGCGATGACAATTACAGAGCAGATTGCAAAGTTTCTGTCCTCCCCGGCCTTTGCCGTGGCAGGAGCGTCAGCCAAGCGCGAAAAATATGGCAATATGGTCGTACGTTGCTACCAGCAGCAGGGGAAAGAGGTCATCCCTGTTCATCCCCTTGAGAAGGAGATTGAAGGGCTGGCCTGTGTCGCTTCGGTCACCGATCTTCCCCCCTCGGTCAAGAGTCTGTCGATGATCACGCCGCCGCAAGTGACGGAGAAGATCGTCGCAGCGGCGATTGCCCATGGAATCGAGAATATCTGGATGCAGCCGGGGGCGGAGAGCGCTGCGGCGGTTGAACTCTGCCGGGCGCAGGGAGTGAACGTGATTGCCGACGGCAGTTGCATTCTGGTGGTCCTCGGTTTTCGCGGTCATTGAGAATAAAAAAATTTTTTTGCAGGGGAAAAGAGAAAAAATGAGCAACTGGAGTTGACAGCCGGCAAAAAAGGGTGTTACTTAAACACGGTCAATTCCAGTTGCTTTCCTTGCTTTACTTCCAGGGACTTCCTTTCACTCTAGATCAAACCCCACTTCGTATCAGGATAGTGCAAGTTGACAGATCTTGACTGCCCCCATGCCGCTACCCTTCGATAAATTCCGTTATTGTTTTCTTGCTCTTAGTCAAATCAATTCGACCAGACAGAAGCGCTTGCCGCGCGCTTGAGTGCGTTGTCGCGCTGTATCTGTAGTCTGCACAAGGAGAATTCATGAACCTGAAAGAACTGAAAGAGAAGAAGATCATCGACCTCGTCGCCATCGGCCGCGAACTCAAGGTCGAAGGCGCCCCGGGGATGCGCAAGCAGGACCTGATCTTCGGTATCCTCAATGCCACGGCTGAAAAGAACGGCGCGATCTTCGGCGAAGGGGTTCTGGAAATCCTCCCGGACGGTTTCGGTTTTCTTCGTGCCCCTGATGCCAACTACCTACCCGGCCCTGACGATATTTACGTTTCGCCGTCGCAGATCCGTCGCTTCAATCTCCGCACCGGCGACACCGTCTCCGGGCAGATCCGTCCGCCCAAAGAAGGGGAGCGCTACTTTGCTCTCCTCAAGGTCTCCGAGGTCAACTTCGAAGATCCGGCTGTGGCCCGCGAAAAGACCCTCTTTGACAATCTTACCCCGCTGTATCCTGAGGAGCGCCTCAACCTCGAATGTGCTCCGGACAATCTGCCGATGCGGGTGATGGATATTACCACCCCGATCGGCAAGGGGCAGCGCGGACTGATCGTCGCGCCGCCGCGGACCGGCAAAACCATGCTGTTGCAGAATATTGCCAACTCGATTACCACCAACCATCCCGAGGTCTATCTCATTGTTCTCCTCATCGATGAACGTCCGGAAGAGGTCACCGACATGCAGCGCTCAGTGCATGGCGAAGTCATCTCTTCGACCTTTGACGAACCCGCCACCCGGCACGTGCAGGTGGCGGAGATGGTCATCGAAAAAGCGAAACGTCTCGTCGAGCATAAACGCGATGTCGTCATCCTCCTTGATTCCATTACCCGTCTGGCACGCGCTTACAATACCGTCGTCCCCCCTTCCGGCAAGATCCTTTCCGGCGGCGTCGATTCGAACGCCCTGCACAAGCCGAAGCGTTTCTTTGGAGCGGCCCGTAATATCGAAGAAGGCGGTTCTCTGACGATCATCGCCACCGCCCTGGTCGAGACCGGCAGCAAGATGGACGAAGTGATCTTTGAAGAGTTCAAGGGGACCGGCAACATGGAGGTTCATCTTGACCGCAAGCTCATCGACAAGCGCGTCTTCCCGGCGATCGATGTCAACAAATCCGGTACCCGGCGCGAAGAGCTCCTTCTCGACAAGGTGAGCCTGCAGCGGATGTGGTTGCTGCGCAAGGTGCTGTCGAGCATGAATGTCGTCGATACCATGGAATTCCTTCTCGAAAAGCTCGCGGAGACCAAGAGTAATCAGGAGTTTTTCGATTCGATGAATCAGTAGCTGAAAATCGTTTGCAAGTGCAAAGCAAAGGTGCTATAAACACTTTCCCTAAAAGCCCAATCCCCTGCACCCGCCAGGGATCAAAGGAGTCAGAAATGAAAGACGGAATCCACCCTAATTACGCTGAAGTACTGGTGAAATGCCATTGCGGCAGCACCTTTACGACCTGTTCCACCCGCACCAAAACGGGCGAGATCCACACGGAAATCTGTTCCCAGTGTCATCCTTTTTACACTGGCAAGCAGAAGGTGATGGATACCGAAGGACGTATCGACCGTTTCCGCAAGAAGTACGGCCAGGTCTAGGAAAGTCCGAATCGGCCCGCAAGGGCCGATTCTTTTTTCTTCGCAGTCCCTTCCTTTTGCTGGTGAAGAACGAGCCATGCGCGTCCAATTATTGAGTTATACTCCCGATCCCGAGCAGGTTGCCGCCGCCTCCGCCCGGCTCTGTTACTCTTCCGCCGACATCGCCCAACTGATGGAGCGGAGTCGGGACGACCATGCTGCCTTGCTGGCCAAGATCCTTGATCTCGGCCATTTTTCCGTTTTGGAGCATGCCTCCTTCAGCTTCGGAATTGAAGGGATCAGTCGCGCCTGTTCGCATCAACTGGTGCGGCATCGTATTGCTTCCTACTCGCAACAGAGCCAACGTTATGTCGCCGTACAAGAACGTTTTGCGGCGGTCATGCCGCCGACGATTGCTGCTAGTGCCGAGCTGGTCGGGCGCTTTGAAGCCTTCCTCGATGATTGTCATGCCCTCTATGGCGAGTTGATGGCGGCGGGGATTCCGGCGGAAGATGCGAGATTTGTGCTCCCCAATGCCGCCGAGACCAAGCTGGTGATGACGATGAATGCCCGCGAGTTGCGGCACTTCTTTGCGCTGCGTTGCTGCCGCCGGGCGCAGTGGGAGATTCGGGCGATGGCGACGGCCATGTTGCGCGTTTGCAAGCCGGTTGCTCCCCTCCTCTTTGCCGATGCCGGGCCGGGCTGCCTGGCCGGCGCCTGTCCTGAAGGGAAGATGACCTGCGGTCAGGCCGCGGAAGTGCGTCAGGAATTCAAGAATGTTTAATAAACTCGAAGAAGTCGTTGACCGTTTCCGTGAGGTCGAAGGCCTTCTCTATGATCCGACGACGATTGCTGATCAGGGCCGCTTTCGCGCCCTCAATCGCGAGCATGCCGATCTCTCTGAAATCGTTTCGACTTTTGCCCGTTACAAAGCGGTCGGTGAAGAGATTGCCGGTTTGCGCGAGTTGCTGCGCGAAAGCGATCCCGAGATGCGCGAGCTCGCCAAGCAGGAACTGCCCGAGCTGGAGGATCAGCACCGCACCTTGATCGAAGAGTTGCGTTTCCTGCTGTTGCCGAAGGATCCCAACGATGCCCGCAACGTCATCCTTGAAATTCGCGCCGGTACCGGCGGTGAAGAAGCCGCCCTCTTTGCCGGATCCCTTTTTCGCATGTACTGCCGCTATGCTGAAAACAAGGGGTGGAAAGTTGAACTTCTCAGCCTCTCGGAAGCCGATGCCGGCGGGGTCAAGGAAGCGATCGCCCTGATCAGCGGGGAACGTGTTTACTCGCGGCTCAAATATGAAAGCGGTACCCACCGGGTGCAACGCGTCCCCGAGACCGAGTCGCAGGGGCGCATCCATACCTCGGCCTGCACCGTGGCCGTCCTCCCTGAAGCCGAAGATGTTGAACTTGATATCGATCCCGGTGACCTCCGTATCGATGTTTACCGCGCGCAGGGCTCCGGCGGACAGCATGTCAACAAGACCGAATCGGCGGTGCGTATCACTCACCTTCCGACCGGTGTCGTCGTCGCCTGTCAGGAAGGGAAGTCGCAACACAAGAATAAAGCGACGGCAATGACCTTGCTGAAAAGCCGCATTCTCGATTCGATGGTGGCCGAGCAGCATGCGCAGATCTCCGCCGACCGCAAAAGTCAGATCGGCAGCGGTGACCGCAGCGAGCGGATTCGTACTTACAACTTTCCGCAGGGGCGTTGCACCGATCACCGCATCGGACTGACTCTTTACAAGCTCGATGCGATCATGCAGGGGGATATCGACGAAATCCTCGACGCTCTGGCGACCTATTATCAAAGTCAGCTCCTCAGCGGCCAGGAGTCGCTGGCTTGAGAGAGGCCTGGACGGTCCTTGATCTCCTCAAGTGGACCGCCAATTACTTTGCCGGCAAAGGGATTGAAAGCGGTCGCCTCGACGCCGAGTTACTCCTCGCCGAGATTCTCCAGCTCAATCGTATCGGCCTGTATCTCAACTTTGACCGACCGGTCAACAGCGACGAACTCACGGCCTTTCGCGCTTTGATCGAGCGCCGGGCGCGGCGCGAGCCGCTCGCTTATATCCTTGGGCGATGTGAATTCTGGTCCTTGACCTTCAAGGTTACGCCGGACGTCCTCATCCCGCGCGGCGATACCGAAACCCTGGTCGAAGCGGCGCTCAAGGTGCTGCCGCAAGGCGGCGCGCTCCTCGATATCGGCGTCGGCAGCGGCGCCATTGCGCTGGCGATTGCCCATGAACGGCCGGATGCGCAGGTCGAAGGAATCGATCTCAGTCCGGCGGCGCTGGCGATCGCAATCGAAAATGCTCAACGGCTGGGACTTGCCGATAAAGTCGTTCTGCGGCACGGCGATCTCTTTGCCCTTGATAGTAGTCGCCAATACGATGTCATCGTCTCGAATCCGCCCTATATTGCCATCGGGGAGCAGGCGACCCTGATGCCGGAGGTGCGCGACTTTGAACCGGCGCTCGCCCTCTTTGCCGGCGCCGATGGACTCAATTGCTACCGCGCCCTGATCCCGGCAGCCAGGGGAGCGTTGAAAAGTTCCGGTACTCTCCTTGTTGAGGTCGGTGCCGGTCAGGCCGCAGCGGTGGCAGAACTCTTTGCCGTTGCCGGTTATACAGAGATAGTCACCAGCCGCGACCTCGCCGGTATCGAACGGGTGGTCGTAGGGCAAAAACCCTAGGGCGCATTTCGCCCTGTCTGTAAACGAGGAATCTTTTGGATAAATTGATCATACACGGCGGTCGCCGTCTTAGTGGTGAAGTTGCGGTCAGCGGTTCGAAGAACGCGGCATTGCCGATCTTTTTTGCCACCCTTTTGGCGGCGGGTCGGCACGAAATCGATAACGTCCCTTTTTTGCGCGATATCAATACCACCATCAAAGTCCTTGAGGCTCTCGGAGCTTGCGTCGAAGGGGATGGGCATAAGGTCATTGTCGATACCACCGGGGTCGATCAGGTCGAAGCGACTTATGAGCTGGTCAAGACGATGCGCGCTTCGGTTCTGGTCCTCGGGCCGCTTTTGGCGCGTTTCGGCCGCGCCCGCGTCTCTCTCCCCGGCGGTTGCGCCATCGGCGCCCGCCCGATCAATCTCCATCTCAAGGGTCTTGAAGCGATGGGGGCGGAGATCCACCTTTCGCACGGTTATGTCGAAGCGACCTGTCCACGTCTGCGCGGCGCCCGGATCTACTTTGATCTGCCGACCGTTGGCGGCACCGAACATCTGATGATGACGGCGACCCTGGCCGAGGGGGTGACGGTCATTGAAAATGCTGCCCGCGAACCGGAGATCGCTGAACTCGCCGATGTCCTGATCAAGATGGGGGCACTCATCGAAGGGGCGGGGACCGACACCATCCGCATCACCGGCGTCAAGGAGCTGCAACCCTTTAGCCATAGCGTTATGCCCGATCGCATCGAAGCCGGCACCTTCATGATCGCGGCGGCGATGACTCAGGGCGACATCCGTCTGCGCGACATGCGTCTCGATCATCTCGATGCTCTGGTCTTCAAGCTCCAGGATGCCGGGGTCGAGGTCTTCACTCGTGACGGTTTGGTGCATGTGCGGGGACCGGAGTCGATCCGGCCGGTGAATATCAAGACCCGTCCTTATCCCGGCTTTCCCACCGATATGCAGGCCCAGTTCATGGCGTTGATGACGATTGCCGACGGGACGAGTGTCATCGGCGAGAATATCTTCGAGAATCGATTCATGCATGTCTCCGAGCTGTTGCGTTTTGGTGCGGATATCGAAATCTCCGGCAGTACTGCCACTGTGCGCGGCGTCAAGCAGCTCTCGGGAGCGCCGACCATGGCGACCGATCTGCGCGCCAGCGCCTCGCTGATCCTCGCTGCTTTGGCGGCCGACAACACCAGCGAGGTTTCGCGCATTTATCATCTCGATCGCGGCTATGAGCGTATCGAAGAGAAGCTGCGTTTGTTGGGTGCTGATATCACGCGCGTTCACGAACCGATGTAAATATTTTTTCCCGTAGGGGCAGGCCTCGTGCCTGCCCGAGTGCGGGCACCCACAAGGAATGCCCCTACCGAGGTTTCTATGTCTGACTGGATCACCTTTGCCCTCCCCAAGGGGCGGATCATGCAGGATTCGATGGCCCTGCTCGGCCGGATCGGCATCACCTGTCCGGAGATGGAAGACGGCGGCAGCCGCAAACTCGTCTTCGAGAATAAAAAGGATCGTTACCGTTTCATGGCGGTGCGCGCCACCGATGTGCCGACCTATGTCGAGTACGGCTGCGCCGATCTCGGCGTCGTCGGCAAGGATACCCTTCTCGAACAGGAGAAGGATCTTTACGAGCCGGTCGACCTCAAGTTCGGTTATTGCCGCCTGGTGGTGGCTGAGCCACGTGAACTGCGGGAGACCGATGATCCGGGCGGCTGGTCGAATATCCGCGTTGCCACCAAGTATCCGCATATCACCGCCCGTTACTTTGCCGCCAAGGGAGTGCAGGTCGAACTCGTCAAACTCTACGGTTCGATCGAGCTGGCGCCGCTGGTCGGTCTCGCCGAGCGGATTGTCGATCTGGTTTCGACCGGCGCCACCCTGCGCGAAAACGGCCTGGTCGAAGTCGAAACGATCGCCGAGATCACCAGCCGTCTCATCGTCAATCGTGCCAGTCTCAAGACCAAACATCAGCGCATTCGCAAGATGATTACGCAATTAGAAGAGGCCATCGGGACAACATTATAACTATAATAAATCCTATACAAATCTAGGAGGTGTGAAATGGGGTGGCTATTTGTATGGTTAATGTTTGGTGTTTTGTCAGCCATTGTTGCATCTAATAAAGGTAGAAGTGGTTGTGGTTGGTTCATTCTTGGATTATTGCTTGGTCCCTTAGGGTTTATTCTCTCCTTGGTTACATCAACCGATAAACAATCTGTTGAAAGAAAATCGGTTGAAGAAGGAAGTGTGAAAAAATGTCCATATTGCGCTGAGCTGGTAAAGAGAGAAGCCATAGTATGTCGTTATTGCAATAAGGAGTTTAATAAAAAACAAACAAAAAAAGAGAAAACTATTTATGAGCCTGGAAAGGTTTATGTAGTAGATATAGATTTTGATTACAAAACAAATTGTCCAATTTGCGATACTAAATTGAAATTAGATCAAAAAGAAATACAGGGGAATAAATTTTTTTGTGAAAACTGCAACATTGAAATTTTATTCGAAAAAAATGGCAGTAATTAATAAAGGATGCGAATATTTTTTACGAGTTAGAAATTTTCTCATAACTTAGAGATAATTACATATGATAAGAATTCTGAAGTTTTCTGATGCTAATTTTGCTGTTGCCTTCCAGCGCATCGAAGAGCGCGGCGAAACCCCGCCGGCCGGTGTCGAAGCGACGGTGGCGGCGATCATTGCCGATGTGCGCCAGCGTGGCGATGTAGCGCTCTTCGACTATACGGCGCGTTTTGATCGCCTTGAACTCAACGCGGCAAATATCGAGATCAGTCCGGATGAACTCGCCGCCGCCCTGGCCTCGATCACGCCCGAGTCAAGGCAGGCTCTGGAACTGGCAGCGGAGCGGATTACCCGTTTTCACGCCAAGCAGAAGCAGGAGACCTGGCTCTCCACCGACGAAGTCGATGTCCTCCTCGGCCAGATGGTCCGTCCCCTCGACCGCGTCGGCATCTATGTCCCCGGCGGCAAGGCCTCCTATCCGTCTTCGGTGCTGATGAACGCTCTCCCTGCCAAAGTCGCGGGGGTGAGTGAGATCATCATGGTGGTGCCGACCCCCGGCGGCGAGATCAATCCCCATGTCCTGGCGGCGGCGAAGATCGCCGGCGTCGACCGCGTCTTCCGGGTTGGCGGCGCCCAGGCCGTGGCGGCTCTGGCTTACGGCACCGCCTCGATTCCCCGCGTCGACAAGATCACCGGGCCTGGCAATATCTATGTTGCGACCGCCAAGAAGCAGGTCTTTGGCCGCGTCGATATCGACATGATCGCCGGCCCGAGCGAGATTCTGATTATCAACGACGGCAGCGGCAACCCGGCGCATCTGGCGGCGGATCTCCTTTCCCAGGCCGAGCACGACGAGCTTGCCTCTTCGGTGCTGGTGACCACGAATGCAACCATGGCCGCGGCGGTGCAGGAAGAGGTCGAAGTGCAGCTGCGGCAGCTCAGCCGCGAAACGATTGCCCGCAGTGCGATCGAGGCCTACGGCGCCATCATCGTTGCCCGCGATCTCGACGAAGTGATCGCTTTTTCCAACCGCCTCGCTCCCGAGCATCTCGAACTCGCGGTCAACGACCCCTTTGCCATTCTGCCGCAGATCCGTCATGCCGGCGCCATCTTCATGGGGCATCACACCCCGGAGGCGGCGGGTGATTATCTGGCCGGGCCGAACCATACCCTGCCGACCGGCGGCACCGCGCGTTTCTTCTCCCCCCTTTCGGTCGACGATTACGTGAAGAAGTCGAGCATCGTCGCCTTCTCCGCAGCGGGATTGAAGCGCCTGGGGAGCGAGATCGTCCGCATTGCTCAGCTCGAAGGATTGGAAGCGCACGCCCGCTCCGTCAGTATCCGGCTGGAATCAGATTAATCCGATCAGCGATTTTTCCTGTCCAAGGAGGTCCGTATGTCCCGTACTGCCATTGTTGACCGCAATACCGCCGAGACCAACTTCCACCTCCGTCTCGTTCTCGACGGCAGCGGCAAGAGCGAGATCAAGACCGCTGTCCCCTTTATCGATCACATGCTCACGCAGGTGGCTAAACACGGCTTCTTCGACCTGACGATCAGCGGCGAGGGCGATACCCACATCGACGATCACCATACCGTCGAAGATCTCGGCATCTGTCTCGGTCAGGCTTTCCGTATGGCGTTGGCGGACAAGGCGGGGATCCGGCGCTACGGCCACGGCACCATGCCGATGCACGAAGCGCTGGTTTCGGTCAATATCGACTTCTCCGGCCGGCCCTTTCTCGTCTTCAACGCCGACCTCCCCAAGGTCAAGGTCGGCACCTTCGACGTTGAGCTGGTCGAAGAGTTCTGTGTCGCCTTCTGTAACCACGCCGGGGCGAATCTGCACGTCAATCTCCACTACGGGGAGAACCTCCATCACATCGTCGAAGCGATCTTCAAGGCGCTGGGGCGCGCTCTCGACGACGCCACCCAGCTCGATCCCCGCATCTCGGGGGTGCGTTCGAGCAAAGGATGTCTTGACTAGATGATTACTATCATCGATTACGGTATGGGCAATCTGCGCAGCGTGCAGAAGGGCTTTGAACGCGTCGGCCTCAGTGCTCAGGTGACGAGCGATCCGGCGGTGGTCGCCAAAGCCGAGCGCCTCGTCCTCCCCGGCGTCGGCGCCTTTCGCGACTGCATTCATAATCTGCGCGCCGGCGGCTTTGTCGAGCCGATTATGGCGCATGTCGCCAGCGGTCGCCCCTTCCTCGGGATCTGTCTCGGCCTGCAACTCCTCTTTACCGAGAGCGAAGAGTTCGGCAGCCATCAGGGCCTGGGGATCATCCCCGGCAAGGTGGTGCGTTTCCCGGCCGGGATGATTGCGAATGGCGAAGAGCTCAAGGTGCCGCACATGGGTTGGAACCGCATCACCATGCATCGTCCATCGCCTCTGTACCACGGCATCGCCGATAACAGTTTTGTTTACTTTGTCCATTCCTATTATGTCGTCCCGGATGATCAGAGTGTCATGACAACAAAGACCAATTACAAGATCAGCTACTACTCCTCAATCTGGCACGATAATGTCATAGCC
>JAXMLA010000178.1:0-7166 GCA_034370465.1 Desulfuromonadales bacterium | reverse complement strand
ACGGCGTGGTCAAAGAGTTGCGCGCCAAAGCCGCGTCCCCGCGCCGCCGGGGCGATAATCAGGTTGCCGATCCAGGCGCTACACTGATGGCGGACGCCGGTGATCAGACCGATGGTGGCATGATCCGCACGCAGCGCCCAGGCGCGGCTGCATCCGCCTTGCCGGTGCAGCGACAACTCATTCTTCGGCACCCGCCATCCTTCTCCTTCCGCCAGGGTCATAAAGGTCCGCCAGTCTTGAGCAGCGGCGGCGACGATCACGAAGCCACCTGCCGGGCCGCAGCGCAAAGAGCGAAGAGTTCCGGGTCGCTCACCGGGCGCTTGCGCCCCTGCGCCAGAGCCCGAACGTCACCGAGGAGATTGTCGGCAAAGGGGAGGTCGGCAGCGATGCCGAGCTGCTGCAAGCGATGCAGGAGGGCGTGACTGCCGGAGTGTTTGCCGAGGACGAGGTGGCGATTGAGGCCGACTTCGCGGGGATCGAAGCCTTCGTAATTGCCGGGAAATTTGAGGACACCGTCGGCATGCAGCCCCGATTCATGGGAAAAGACCTTCTCGCCGACGATCGCCTTCCACTCCGGCACCGGTCGGCAGCTCGCGGTGCCGACGTAGCGGGAGATCTCGACAAAGCGCCGGGTGTCGACCCCGGTGTCGATCCGGCAGCTGTGTTTGAGGGCCATCACCACCTCTTCGAGGGCGGCATTGCCGGCGCGTTCACCGAGGCCGTTCACCGTGGTATTGACAAAACGGGCGCCGGCGCGAATCCCGGCGATGGCGTTGGCGGTCGCCATGCCGAGATCGTTGTGGGTGTGAACTTCGATCTCCAGTTCCGGGACGCGGCTGCGCAGAGCGCGGATATTGTCGTACATGGTAAAGGGATCGAGGATGCCGAGGGTATCGCAGTAGCGGAAGCGATCCGCCCCCATATTCTGCGCAATTTTCATCAGCTCGACGAGAAAATCGAGATCGGCGCGGCTGGCATCTTCGCCGCCGATGGAGACGTAAAGGTCGTGCTCCTTGGCAAAGCCGAGGGCGACCTTGAGCTGCTCCTTGACCCAGGTTCGATCCTTACGCAGCTTGCGGGAAATCTGCAGGTCGGAGACCGAGAGGGAGAGATCGACGGCCCGCACCCCGCAGGCCAGGGAGGCCTGAATATCCGGGATCAGCGCCCGGTTCCAGGTGAGGAGGCGGCAGTTGAGATCCATATCGACGAGGGCGCGGATGCTTTCCTGCTCCTCACGTCCCATCGCCGGAATGCCGCACTCCAGCTCGTGGACGCCGATCGCATCGAGCATGGCGGCGATCCGTTTCTTCTCTTCCAGGGTAAAGACGACACCGGCAGTCTGTTCGCCGTCGCGCAGGGTGGTGTCGTCGATGATAACGGGGCTGGCGCTGTAATCAGTCATGGCGGGTCTCCGTAAAAAAGAAAAGCCCCACGATCGAAAGATCACGGGGCGACGTTGCCAGGGTTCCGGCGGCGGTGCCGGAGAAGGTCTTATTGTTTCTGTAGCACGGGATGTGCCAAGAAGGCGGCACTGTCCTTAAACTCCTCGTCTTGCTGCTGCCGTGGTTGCGCTTTCCTGGGAGACATTGTAAAAGAGAGCGCTGCCACAGGAGTTGACGACGATGAAGCCACTGATTATTACCATGGGTGATCCGACCGGAATCGGACCGGAGATCATCATCAAGGCCTTGTTGGCCGGAGAGTTCGATGGTCTGCGCTCCCCGCTGCTGACCGCCGGCGATGCTGGGGTATTGCTGCGCGCCGCGCGGATCTTCGGGGTCGAAGGGATCCTCGCGGCTGGTGGAGGGGGCGATGAAGTCCTTCTGCACCTCGGACCGCGCTCTTTACGGGTGCAGACTCTCTCCACTCTCGATGCGGCCGGACTGCATTACGGCGCTCCGGATCGCGCTTGCGGCGCGGCGATGCTGGCTTACATTGAGTGGGCCTGCGCCGCCTGCCTTGAGGGCCGCGCTGTCGGCATGGTCACCGCGCCGATCAGCAAGGCGGCGATCCGGGCGGCGGGCTCGCCCTTTCCCGGTCATACCGAACTCCTCGCGGCGCGCTGTGGCGTTAGCAAAGAGGTGATGATGCTCGCCGGTGACCGCCTCAAGGTGGCGCTGGTGACGACGCATCATGCCTATAGCGCTGTTCCTGACCTTCTCTCCACCGCAGAAATTCTTGACACCATTCGCGTCACCGATGCGGCGCTGCGCCGTCATTTCGGTCTGGCCGCACCCCGGCTCGCGGTCCTCGCCTTGAATCCCCATGCCGGGGAAGGGGGGCAGTTTGGCAACGAAGAGCGCACTGTCATCACCCCGGCGATTGTTGCCGCCCAGGCGGAAGGGATCGTTGCCAGCGGGCCGCACAGCGCCGACACCCTCTTTCACTTTGCCGTGCAGGGGGCGTATGACGCGGTGATCTGCATGTATCACGATCAGGGATTGATCCCGCTGAAGCTGCTGCACTTCGATGATGGCGTCAACGTGACTCTGGGCCTGCCGATTGTGCGCACCAGCGTCGATCATGGCACCGCCTACGATCTTGCCGGCAGCGGCCGGGCCAGCTCGGCCAGTCTGGTGGCGGCGATCCGGATGGCGGAGCAGATGGCGGGGAACCTGCACGACCTCTGATGAAAATCCCTTTCTTTAATCCGAAACTTTTCCGGCTGCGTCAGGCCGAGGGCCGCGCCCTTCTGCTATTGGCGGCGCCGATCTTTACCTCCCTCTTTGCCCAGCAGACCCTCGCCTTTGTCGATACGGTCATGGCCGGCCGGGTCAGTGCCGTCGATCTCGCCGGGGTGGCGGTCGGCGGCAGCTTGTGGATTCCCCTCCTCCTCTTCCTTTACGGGGTACTCCTGGCAGTCACGCCGCTGGTGGCGCAACTTTACGGTGCCGGGCGCACGGCCGAGTGCGGTCCCTTAGCGCGCCGGGCCCTGTGGGTGGCGCTGCCGCTGGTCCTTCTTTCCATCCTGTTGCTGCGTCAGGCCGACGGGGTCTTTGTGGTCATGGGGGTTGAGGCGGCGATTGCGACGATTGCCGGCGATTACCTCAAGGCGCTGACCTGGGGGCTGCCGGCGATCGGCATCTTTTATGTTCTGCGCAACCTGAGTGAAGGGCTCGGCCTTGCCCGTCCGAGTATGCTCATCGGTCTGGCGAGTCTGCCGGTCAATATCTTCTTCAACTATCTCTTCATCTACGGCAAACTCGGCTTCCCGGCTCTGGGCGGCGTCGGCTGCGGTTGGGGGACGACAGTGACGCTGTGGTTCATGTGCGGCTGCATGCTCCTCACCATCCGGCGCGTCAGTGCTTATACTCCCACCCATTTCTTCGACCTGTCAAAAAAACGCGGCGCTGAAGGGGCGACCCAGGTCCTTCGCCTCGGCCTGCCGATCGGCGCGACCCTCCTGGTCGAATCGAGTATCTTCGCTCTGATCGCTCTCTTCCTCGCGCCGCTCGGGGCGGTGGCGGTGGCGGCGCATCAGATCACCCTCAACTATTCCTCGCTGATCTTCATGATCCCCTTGAGCCTTTCCTGCGCCATGACCATCCGGGTCGGCCAGGCTGTCGGCCGCGGTCGTCTCGATCGGGCGCGATTGGTCAGCCATACCGGCTTGACCTTGACCGCGCTTATTGCGCTGGCTACCGCGACGGTTACGCTCCTTATGGCCGTCCCGATCGCTTCTCTGTATACCCGCGACCCGCAGCTGATCGTCTCCGTCGTCGGGCTGTTGACGCTGAACGCGCTTTATCAACTCCCGGATGCCCTGCAGGTCGGCGCAGCCGCATCTCTGCGCGGTTACAAAGATACTCGCGTCCCGCTCCTGCTGGTGATCGTCGCTTACTGGGTGATCTCCCTGCCTCTCGGTTACACTCTCGCCCTGACCAATCTGTGGGGGACGCCGCTGGGCGCCCGTGGCTTCTGGATCAGCTTGATCATCGGTCTGAGCGTCGCCGCACTTCTGCTCGGCTCTCGTCTGCTACGGGTGGAGCGGCGCCGGTCGTGATTTTTCTCTTGCATAAGCCGGGGCGATCGTGTATAAAAATTTCAATGAGCCCCTTCCCCCCCTCCAGGGGCTCCAGCGCTCTGGCCACCCCCCTCCGGCTAGGGCGCTGTTTTTTTGTCCAGAGATTCTCCCCCTATGTGCATCTGCACACCCTCCCTGTGACCATCTCCGACCTAAAATATACGAAGTTCCACCTACCTTGTCACGATCGCTTGCGTTATTCTTCCACCATACAGAAACAAATTTCCCTCCCAAATAGTTCAGACATAACCTGACTCCCACTCAGGAAACCATTTGCCGGTTGAGGTCCTCCTCTTTGACCGGCTTTTTTTTGTTCTTTGCCAGCGGCCAGCTGCCCCCTTTTTCTTGACTCCCTTCGGTGATTATCCTATTCTGCCGCCCGCTGTGTAACAACTTCATTTTGCGAGGAAATCATCGATGATCCGTAGTATGACCGGTTTTGGCAAGGGGATAGCGGCGATCGACGGGGCAACACTGACCGTAGAGATCAAGACGGTCAATCATCGTTTTTGTGATATCAGCGTCAAATCCCCCCGGCTCTTTTCCGCCTGTGAAACGGAGTTGCGCCGCCGGCTCAGCGAGCGACTCAAGCGCGGCAAGGTCGATCTGCTGGTTCTCCTCGAATATACCTCGGGCGGTGCCGCCCTGCCGGTCCTTAACCTTCCATTGGCGCAAGCCTATTACCAGGCTTTTAGCGAATTGCGGTCGACTCTGAATCTGCAGGGAGAGATCAATCTCGAGCTGATTGCCGGCCAGCGCGATGTTATTTTGATGCGGGAGAATGCCCTGCCGGAAGAGGATCTCTGCCGGTGTCTCTTTGTCTCCCTGGAGCGGGCCATCGAAGCCGTCGAAATAATGCGTTGTAACGAAGGGGAGGCGACCCAGCGTGACATCGAAGGGCGCATCTCCACCCTGGATGGTCATCTGCATGCCATCTCGGCGCGGGCGGCGGTGGTGCCGAAAGAGTGGCAGGGGCGGTTGAATGAGCGCCTGACCCGCCTCGGTCCGGATTTTGCCTACGATCCCCTGCGCGTCGCCCAGGAGATCGCTCTCTTTGCCGACCGCTGCGATATCAGTGAAGAGCTTTCCCGTTTTCGCAGTCATCTCGAACAGGTGCGACTCCTTCTGGCCGAACCGGAACCGGTCGGCCGGCAGCTCGATTTTCTCGTGCAGGAACTCAACCGGGAAACGAATACCATGGGGTCGAAATCGAACGATGCCGAGTTGACCCGGCATGTCGTGCAGATCAAATCCGAACTGGAAAAAGTGCGTGAGCAGATCCAGAATGTCGAATAATTCCCAGACACTTCAACGTGATGGCGTGCTCTTTGTTATCTCCGCCCCCTCCGGGGCCGGGAAGACCTCACTCTGCAAGGAAATCGTTGACATCATTCCGGGGCTGCGGCATTCTGTCTCCTACACCACCCGGCCGATGCGCAAAGGGGAAGTGGACGGCGTCGATTATCACTTTGTCGATGCAGAAGTTTTTGCCGGCATGGTTGCCGTCGATGCCTTTGCGGAATGGGCGGAAGTTCACGGAAATCGTTACGGCACGGCCCTGGCAACCCTCGACACTGCCCGGCAAACCGGTTGTGACCTCCTCCTCGATATTGACTGTCAGGGTGCAATCCAGTTGAAGGCAAAACAGGTGCAGGGGGTGAATATCTTTATTCTCCCCCCTTCGATGCCTGAACTGGCGCGGCGCTTGCGCGAGCGGCAGACCGACAGCGACGCAGTGATTGAACGCCGCATTACCAATGCTCGCGGCGAGATTGCTCAGGCCGGCTGGTACGACTACTGGGTCTTCAACGACGATTTCAATCTGGCCCTGGAACAGCTTAAATCGATTATTACCGCCGAGACCTGTCGGGCTGCCCGCTATCGCGGCGTTATCGAAGAACTGCTGCGTTAAAGACACGATCCCCCCGCGTATCTCCGATGCGCTTCATTATCAAGGAGTAATCAAAGATGGCACGTGTAACCGTAGAAGACTGCCTTAAGCAGATCCCCAACCGCTTTCTACTGGTGACGGTGGCTGCAAAGCGGACCAAGCAGCTTTATAAAGGGTCGCAACCCCTCATCGAGAACAAATCGAACAACAAGACGATCGTTGTCGCTCTGCGTGAAATTGCCGCCGGCAAGGTTGACTACGAAATTCCGACGCGGCGGCGTTAAGTCTTCGCGCCTTTTTCACGGAAAGATCATGTTCAGATAAGTTAGCAGGCGGGTCGATTTTATTGCCCCGCCTGATTTCCGTTTACAGGTAAGCATGCCCATGTCTTCTCTCGACAATCTTCTTGCCAGTGTTCAGTCTTACAATCCATCCGCCGATCTTACACCGATTCGCGACGCTTATACCCTGGTGGCGGGTGGTTCTTTCGGTGGCGTCCGGCCGACGGCGGCGCAAAATATTGAACATGCCAGCGAGGTGGCGCAGATCCTTGCCCGTTTGCGCATGGATCTGCCGACGCTTGTCGCCGGTCTGCTGCATGAGGCCCTGGAAGGGCAGGCAGCGACATCCTTGCCGGAACTGCGGCAGCGTTTTGGTGATGAAATCGCTGAACTCGTCGATGGCCTGACGCGGATCAGTCGTTACAATGCGGTCAGCAGCGAAGAGCGGCAGGCAGAAAACTTCCGCAAGATGTTGATCGCCATGGCCCGGGATCTGCGCGTCATTCTCGTCAAGCTCGCCGACCGCCTGCATATCATGCGCACCCTGGCCGAGCAGCCGGAAGAAAAACAGCGCCAACTCGCCCGGGAAACCCGGGATATCTATGCCCCCCTCGCCAACCGCCTCGGTATCAGCTGGCTCAAGTGTGAACTGGAAGATCTCTCCTTTTCTTTTCTCGAACCGGAAATTTTTACCTCTCTCGCCGCGCAGGTTGAGAAGCGGACCCAGGAACGGGCCGACCATGTTGAAACGGTCCGGATAAATATCCTCGACAAGCTGCACGAGCACAAAATTGAGGGAGAGGTCTACGGCCGTTCCAAGCACCTTTGGTCGATCTACCGCAAGATGGAGCGGCAGGGAGTCGAACTGGATCAGATCTATGATCTGGTTGCCTTCCGGGTGATGGTCACGTCGCTGCGTGACTGTTATGCCGTTCTCGGTATTATCCATGCCGCCTGGAAGCCCCTCCCC
>JAXMLA010000177.1:0-10741 GCA_034370465.1 Desulfuromonadales bacterium | reverse complement strand
CGCTTCGGCGATCATAGAGCGTTTCTTTTGGATCAGGTCTGGGGTGTCTTTGGCTGTCATCGACTGCTTACTCCTCTCCTCTGCGTTAGAATCTTTAACTGCCCCGTCCGGAAGGATAAGGACAACTTCATGTAGACCCATCCACAAATGAAAAGAAAGCGCCGTTAACTGGTGGTTTGGGGAGAGGAATAGCGATGGTTGAAGGGTTTCGGAAAGAGAGGGAAAGAACGGGAACAAAGAAAAACTTGTCACCCATCTTGTCACCTTGAAGGGAAAAAACAAAACGGGCTACAAGCCAAAGCTTGTAACCCGCTGTTTTTATGGTGCGCCTCGAGGAATTCGAATCCCCGGCCTTCTGATCCGTAGTCAGACGCTCTATCCAGCTGAGCTAGAGGCGCAAAGGAAAGTGCTTTATCGCTCAAACGAGCGATGTTGTCAATAATTTTCTGCATGGCGGAGAGGGAGGGATTCGAACCCTCGGTACAGGTTTACCCCGTACACTCGCTTAGCAGGCGAGCGCCTTCAGCCGACTCGGCCACCTCTCCTTGCATGCACTCACTTATTGAGGAGCGGTTTATAACATACTTCCAGATGGCAGACAATACATTTATTGCGAAAGAGAGCAGTACTGCCGCCATTCTTATTGACAGGACGCGGCCTTCGCCCTATCTTCCTGCACCGAGATATCTGCACTTTTATTCGAAAGAGCCCGAACATGACCACATCTTCCCCGGCCATCGTCCTCGCTTCGGCTTCGCCGCGGCGCAAAGAGTTGCTGGAGCGCGTCGGCGTTATCTGCGCCGTCGTCCCCAGCGATATTAATGAAGATTACATCCCCGGCGAATCACCGCGTGAACACGTCCTGCGCCTGGCGCAGGAAAAAGCACTGGAGATCGCCGGCCGTGCTGATGTTCCCGGTCGCTGGTTCATCGGCAGTGACACGGTGGTGGTGCGCGACAACGCCATCCTCGGCAAACCGATCGATGCCGCCGATGCCGCGGCGATGCTGACCTCCCTCTCCGGCCGCAGCCATGAGGTCTTGACTGCTTTCACCGTACTCGATCGGGAGCAGAGCACGACGATCAGCGAAGTCGTTTGCACCGCGGTCCGTTTCAAGGAGTTGACAGCGGCGGAGATCAGTGGCTACATTGCCAGTGGAGAGCCCTTTGACAAGGCCGGCGCCTACGCAATCCAGGGGATCGGCGTCTTCATGGTGCAGGCGATCAACGGCAGTTATACCAATGTCGTCGGCCTGCCGCTGTGCGAAGTGATCGACGCCCTCGAACATATGGGTGCAGTGAAACTGTTTGCTACCCCGAGTTAATTTAGCGACGTATTTTATTTGGTAGGGGCGGGTCTTGTGCCCGCCCTGCCGTCAAAGACGGGCGACCACAAGAGTCGCCCCTACAGACGAAAGACCCCATGTCCATAGCCAGCAACCTGACCGAGATCCGCGCCCGCATCGATGCCGCCTGCCAACGCTGCCAGCGCGACCCCGCCTCTGTGCGTCTGGTGGCAGTCTCCAAGACCCATCCGGCAACCAGCGTCGACGAAGCGGCCGCCGCCGGGCAGGAGCTCTTCGGCGAAAATTATGTGCAGGAGTTTGCGGCCAAGGCGGAAGAAGTAGCGGCGCCGGTGCAGTGGCACTTTATCGGCTCGCTGCAAAGCAACAAGGTCAAATATCTCGCCGGCAAGGTGGCGATGATCCACTCCGTCGACCGCCTTTCTCTGGCGGAAGAACTTGACCGGCAATGGGGCAAGCTCGGCCAGACCCTCGAAATCCTCATCGAGGTCAATCTCGGCGACGAGGATAGCAAAGGGGGGGCGAGCACCGACGCGGCAATTGATCTGGTGCGTCGTATCGCCACCCTCCCCCACCTGAAGATCTGCGGACTGATGGCCCTCCCTCCTTTCCTGGAAGACGCCAAAGCGGTGCGTCCCTACTTCCGCCGCTTGCGCGAGTTGTCCATCGAGATCGACGCTGCCAACATTCCCTGCGTCGTCATGCGTGAACTGTCGATGGGGATGAGTCACGACTTTGAAGTCGCCATCGAGGAAGGCGCCACCCTGGTGCGGGTCGGCACGGCGATCTTCGGCGCCCGCGGCGCAAAAGCCTGATGTCCTACGCGCCGATCCTCTTCGATCTCGACGGCACCCTGGTCGACTCGGTCGCCGATCTCGCCACCGGCATCAACCTGCTGCGCAGTGAACTGAACCTCCCGCCCCTGACGATTCAGGCGGTGCGCACCTGTGTCGGCGACGGGGCGACAATGCTGGTGCGCCGCGCCCTCGGTGATGACCTTTTTACTCCGGCGCATCTGCAGCGCTTCCTTATCCTTTACGGCCAACACCTTGCCGAAGCAACCACCCTTTATCCCGGCATCCAGAGCTGTCTCGACCGCTTGATCGATCGCCCCCTGGCGGTGGTGACCAACAAGCCTTATCAGCAGACCATCGACCTCCTCGACGCTTTGGATCTCACCCGCTACTTCCCGGTGATCATCGGCGGTGACAGCTGCCCGGTGAAGAAACCGGATCCGACGCCGATCAAGGTTGCCCTGCACCGCCTCGGCGCGACAACTGAAAAGGCGATCATGATCGGCGACCACCACACCGACCTGAAATCGGGACAGGCCGCCGGGCTCGATGTCTGCTTCTGCACCTGGGGCTTTGGCGACGACGGCGGCTGCACCCCGACCCATCGGGTCGACAATGCTGTGGAACTTTTGCAGGTTCTGTTGTGACCCAACCAGGGATCGACACACCGCCGCTCCTCACCCAGCGCGAGATCGCCCTCTTCTTCCTGCCGATGCTCCTCAATGTCCAACTGATGAGTATCTCCCACTCGATCATCAACGCCTTTCTTGCCCGCTCTGCCGAACAGATCGTCGCCCTTGCCGCCTTTTCGGTGGCGATGGTCATCCATATCTTTCTCGCCTCCCCCTCCTACCAGAACCACTCGGTGACGATCGCCATGGTGCGCGGCCGCAAATCCTATCGCGGCACAGTGATCTTCGTCCTGGTGGTGGCGAGCTATGTATCGTTGCTGCTCTGCCTGATCGCCTTCACCCCGATCGGCGACTACCTCCTGCAAAGCTTTCTCGGCATCGACGACGTCGTCACCCGCGAAGCCAAACGGGCCCTCGGCATCCTCGCTTTCCTCCCCTTTATCACCGGCTTTCGCGGCTTTTTTCAGGGGCTGCTGATGCAGCAGCGGCGCACCGCTCTCCTCTCAAGCGCCACCCTGATTCGGGTCGGCGCTCTCTTTGCGATCCTTGGCGTCGGCAGCTCCTGGCTGAGCGGCATCACCCTCGGCGCCGTCGGCCTCTTCGGCTGCGTCACGGTCGAAACGATCATCGTCGGCATCATTGCCCTGCGCATGCCCAAACCGGTAGCGCTCCCTGATCTCGACGAAAAGGGGGCATGGGAGATCCTCCGCTTCGGCTTTCACCTCGCTTATGCTTCCTGCTTTCAGCAAGCGATCCCCCTGCTGATCAGCGCCCTCCTCGGCCGCCTCCCCGATGCGACCCTCGCCCTCGCCGCCTACGGCGTGCTGCGCGGCTTCCTCTTTCTCCTCGCCGGGCCGCTGCGCAACCTGCAACAGACCTACCAGTCGCTGGTGCGCCGCCCCGAGGACTTTGCCGCGATGATCCGCTTTCACCGCTGGGCCGGCGGCCTTCTCGCCCTCGGTATCCTCCTCATCGCCTTGCCGCTGCGGGGGCCGGTCCTCGGTGGTCTGATGGGGCTCGATCAACAGATGCGCGACTATATCGCCATCCCCCTGGCGTGCAGCGCCCTTTACCCCCTCCTATACGGCTCGACTAACGTCCTGCGCGGCTACTTCACGACCCGGCACCGCACCTTTGAGCTCGGGCGTTCGACCGTCTACAAGGTTGTTTTTCTCCTGGTCGTCTGGGGGATGATGCTCCTCTTCCCCGTCCCCGTGCCGGGGATCGCCATCGCCGTCTTCCTGCTGGTTGCCAGTGAATTCTGCGAAAACTTTTACCTGATCTGGCGGCGCCGCGTCCTCCAGCGCCAGGAACTCCTTGCCATGGAGCGATCATGAACGAAAAAAAACACCCCTGCCCGGACTGCCAATGCTGCCAGTGGTGTTCGGATGAGCGCTGTCGGCTTTGCCTGAAGACGAAGAAGAATTGCTGTAAATACGGAAGTATGGCAGAGCAGATTGCCCGCTACGAAGAGCTGAACAAAAAGGCGGAAGAGGAGAAGAACGGGGAATTGTAATCAACCCCCGCCGGCAAGCGCCCCCAACCGCGCGACCTTGCCATCCTCCCCTTCGTTCCAGAAAGCGGCATTGAGCCGGATACAGTTGGTAAATTTACCCGCTGCCGAGAAGAGGGTCCCCGGCGCGATCGAGATCCCTGCCGCCAACGCCTGATAATAAAGACGCATGGCGTCGACCCCCTCAGGCATCTCCACCCAGAGCGAAAATCCCCCCTTCGGCCGCGACACCCGCGTCCCATCCGGAAAGTGACAGCCGACCGCGGCCGCCATCTGCGCCACCTTGCTTGCGTAGATCTTGCGGATGGTCCGCAGGTGATGGTCGTAGCCGCCATTGGCGAGGAACTCCGCCACTGCCATCTGCGTCGGCGACGGTGAGGCGATGGTCGTCATCATCTTCAGCCGCTCGATCCGGTCCTGAAAACGGCCGGCGGCGATCCAGCCGATGCGGTAACCGGGGGCGATCGTCTTGGAGAAGGAGGAGCAGAGGAGGACCAGCCCTTTTTTGTCCCACTGTTTGGCCACTGTCGGCCGACTGCCGTCGAAGGCGAGATCGCCGTAGATGTCGTCCTCGATCAAGGGGATGTCGCGTCTGGCGAGAAGCTCGACCAGCTCCCGCTTGCGCGCATCGGGCATGACGAAACCAAGGGGATTGTTGAAGTTGCTCACCACCAGGCAGGCACGCACATCATTGTGCTCGAGGACATAGCGGAGCACCTCCAGCGACATGCCATCGACGGGACTGGAGGGGATCTCCAGAGTCCTGAGTCCGAGTTCCTGAATCAACTGCAAAAAATTGTAGTAGACCGGCGACTCGACGACGATGGTGTCGCCGGGGCGGCAGACGGTGCGCAGTGCCAGAAAGACCGCTTCGCTGCACCCTTCGGTGATGACAATCTCTTCCGGGCGCAGGGCGCAGCCGCTCAGTACCAGGCGCTGCGCCACCTCTTTGCGCAGGCGCGGATTCCCCGGCGGCATGGCATAGGAAACGCTCTGGGTACGAAAACGCCGCGCTTCGCTGGAGAGCATGCGGTTGAGCTTGTCGATGGGGAGTTGCTCGGGGTTGGGCATGGCACAGCCGAAGTAGGTGAGGTCGGGGTTGCTGATGTCGCGCATCACCATCGCCGTCACTTCGGAGTTATTAACCGTCATCGGGCAGATCTCCTTCGCCGCCAGGGTCGGCGGCGGCAGCTCCTCGGGGAGACGGCCGCAGACATAGTAGCCCGACTGCGGCCGTGCTGCGATCAGGCGGCGATTTTCCAGAAGAACGTAAGATTCCTTGACGGTATTGATACTCATCTGCATCTGCCGGCTCATCGCCCGAATCGACGGCACCCGCTCGCCGGGGCGGTAGGTCCCTTCACTGATCAGATAAGCAATCTTTCCCGCCAGCTCTTCATACAGGGGGATGCGACTTGCTGAGGGCTTGCCCACGCTCTCTTCCATTTCTTCTTCTCCTCTGGTGCTCTCCACAAACTTATCCATTCTTAATCGATCACCACGCTCCTGCCTAGACACAGTCGCCACAGTAAACGATGGGCACAGTTACAATAAAGTAAATCTGTGGTGGACACAAATATTCACGGCTGTATCTGGCGGCAGGAGTTGCAACGGAATAGGATGGCTTACAGTCGGCATCAAGCCGGAAGGAGAGAAGTGATGGATATTTTACTGCCGGTGAATGAAACGATGAGCATCGACCCGGTGCCGGAGAATTTGCGCATCGTCTGCCGCAGCGGCCGCATCTGGCTGACCCAGAGTGGCGACAGCCGCGACTTTTTGCTGCGGGAAGGAGAAGCCTTCACCGCCATTCAGAGGGGACAGATCGTCCTCTGGGCGCTGGCGGAGGCTCGCATCGACCTCTCGGCCCGCGCCCAGGAAGCGGCGCTGCGCTGGCAGCCAGCGCTGAAGCGGGCTTAGTGGACAATTCGTGAATTCCCTACCCCCCGATCATCTTTTCCGGTCGCACCAGGGCATCGAAGCTCTCGCCGTCAAGATAACCGAGTTGCAAACAGGCCTGGCGCAGGGTGAGGCGCTGATGCAGAGCGAGGTGGGCGATCTCCGCCGCCTTGTCGTAACCGAGCCGGGGGCTGAGGGCGGTCACCAGCATCAGCGAGTTGGCGAGATGGGCGGCAATCCGTTCACGGTCGATCTCCAGCCCGGACAGTAGATGGGTGGTGAAGCTGCGGCAGCCGTCGCCGAGGAGGCGCAGCGACTCCAGCGCATTGCGGATCAGCACCGGCTTGCAGACATTCAGTTCAAAATTCCCGTTACTCCCCGCCAGCGCCATCGTCACCTGATTCCCCTGCACCTGCATGCAGATCATCAAGAGCGCTTCGCACTGACTCGGATTGACCTTCCCCGGCATGATCGACGACCCTGGTTCATTCTCGGGGAGGAGGAGTTCGCCGAGGCCGCAGCGCGGCCCGGAAGCGAGCCAGCGGATATCGTTGGCGATCTTGGTCAGCGAGGCCGCCAGCGTCGCCAGGGCGGCGTGGAAGAAGAGGAGTTCGTCGTGACTGGCCAAGGCGGCAAACTTGTTGGGGTGGGAGCGGAGCGGTAGTCCGGTGGCCGTGGCGAGTTGCGCCGCCACCGCTGCGCCAAAGCCTTTCGGAGCATTGAGCCCGGTGCCGACGGCCGTGCCGCCGAGGGCAAGATCGCAGAGCCCGTCCGCTGCCGAGTGCAGGCGCGCCACATCCCGCTCCAGCAAACTGATCCAGCCGGAGATCTCCTGGCCGACGGTGAGGGGGGTGGCATCCTGGAGATGGGTCCGGCCGATCTTGACGATGTCAGCGTAGGCCTGCGCCTTGGCCTGAAAGAGCGCGATCATCTCAGTCAGGGCCGGCAACAGGCGCTGGTGGAGTACGGTCAAGGCAGCGAGGTGCATGGCGGTGGGGAAGGCGTCGTTGGTCGATTGGGCCAGGTTGACCTGATCATTGGGATGGATCGGCGCCTTGTCGCCGCGCTTGCCGCCGGCGAGTTCGTTGGCGCGATTGGCGATGACCTCGTTGACATTCATATTGCTCTGGGTGCCGCTGCCGCTCTGCCAGACCGGCAGGACAAAGTGTTCGTCAAAGGAACCACCGAGGATTTCGTCACAGGCGGCGACGATCAAGGCGGCACGCTCCGCCGTCAACTGCCCGCCTGCGCTGCTCACCTGCGCGCAACTCTTCTTGATCAGCACCAGGGCATGAATGACCTCGATCGGCATCCGCTCCGAACTGATGGCAAAGTGCTGCACCGCCCGCTGCGTCTGCGCCCCCCAGTAGGCAGTTGTCGGGACTTCGACGGTCCCCATGCTGTCGCTCTCTTGCCGGGTTGTCTTTTCCATTTTCGCTAGCCCTTTCTTTCAATCAGGCCCTTAACGCCCGCTATAAATTGTTCCGCCTGGTCAACCGCAGCTACAGCATCTTCCGACGTTATTTTAAAGAATTCCTTGTAGTCGCACTCCTGACGCGTGTCAAACATCCGGTGAAGCATTCGCGAATAATCACGGCTCAGCAATCCGGTGTGGACGATTTCCTTGTCAAAGATGGCGATGATTCCAGAATGTTTTGATGTTTTATGCTCGACTTCTTCAGCAATCAGCAACGCCAGCACACTGTAAAACATGGCGTAATAGGCACGGTTGACTACGGAACGGGAACTTCTACCGCTTGCCAAGAGCGACTTGGCATCGGCAATGGTCTCTTCAGCCTCAGCAAGTCTGTAGTTAAACAAAGTTTGGCGATCCGTCATACCGACACCCCTTCCGCAACGATTGCCTTGACGATGGGGGAAGAACGGAGCGGGGAATTTTCCAGCTCGTTTCGCGTAAAAATTAGGGGCGAAACGACCATAAAGTTCTCAAAACCAACTTCCCAGGAAATATCTAAAATCCGTTCCTTGAGAATTTTGTCCAACTCCTCCACCTCAACAAAGACATCCATGTCTGAATATTCATCGGCATCGCCTCGGGCACGGGAACCGAAAACACGGAAGTCGACAAGCGAAACTGCACCGGACAAGCGTTGTTTCAGCGTCTTTGCAATATGGATGTCTTTTTCCGTCATAAATTTTTCCTTCAGGCTTAAAACTCGGCAACTGAATTTAATAGAGCTTTACGACACTCTAACGCCGGGACATTGGCGGTCCCCACGTTGTCACTCTCCTATCGGATTCCATTATTAATGGTCAAAAATAGAGGTCTTAAAACTGTCAATACAAGAGGTCAGTTTCCATGTTTTGTTTCAACGATCGACTCCCGCGCACCGCTCTGGGGCGTTTCAAGCCTGTGTGGCTCTGCCATCTCATATCGATAAATGCTCATAACTAATGGGCAGCTTAAATCTGTCGCCTAAGTACTGCAAATATTTTGCTGTTTGGTTATCAATTGGCTCTTCTCCAACAACGATCAGATTCTTAGCATTTTCAACAGAAGGCCAATAGGCATATTCCATCAATTGTCCAATTGCCTCTCTGATACAAGCTTTTGCGGAACCGCAGATCTTTATTTCATAGAAGTCAAATTCCTTTTTTCGCCTCAATACTACATCTATTTTCTTGCCGAATATTGATTGCTCAGCTGACACATTTTCATGGCCCCACTCATCGCCGAGCAACTTGATTAGTTTTGCCTGAAGCAATGAGTGTCGAATTTCTAGGTTGACGGATTTTTCTTCTAGTGTGTATTCCTTCGACTGCGGTAACTGTCTAGTTTTTGGTTCAAAAAAGAAGGTAGGTTGGGTATTGCTTTGTTCGTATTCGATTATTCCGGAGGATATTTCCTTCTCAACATACACATATGGAATCAATAACTCGTCAAATGTTGACAATATTTCGAGATAAGCTTCTTCGCTTTCTTGAATAAGTTTCCCGATAAAAATGAAAGTACGTGGGGCCAATAGGTTTGCCGTTATTTCGACGACAGGCCCTATGGCACTTCTCATGTCTTTGTGATAATGCCACATCTGGTACTTAGAAAAAAATTGGGGTGTTTCTCTGATAAATTGGTTGAACTTCAGAACTTTTGGGAAAAGCAAAGATATGTCTGGCACGGTTTGGCTAGCTTCGAGTGAAAAAGCTATTCCGTATCTCAGGCCCTCATTCTCATACCCAATATTAAACTGTAGTTCCTTCCGGCCGCCGTAATGAAATGCCCAGTCGTCACTGATTGATGCATCCGCAAAAATCTCTGATCCGGGCCTCCTGCTAAATCCTTTCAGTTTTTTCCTGATTTCTTGTAATTCGCCGATCTGATAGCTATGTGACAATTCATTTATCTTATAGGCAATATGACTAATCATTTTTCTCTCCTCTATTTTTACGGGGACAACGCGTAATTGAGTCGTTAGTGTTTGGTGGTTACGAACCAGAGGTTCTCTTCACACCCCTGCCATCTCCCTGCTAATCCGCTGCATTGGTGCATAAAATCCGGCGGCAATCATCCTCTTCAATACTGCATTGGCCTTTTTTAAGTCGATCAAGCCGATCCGCACCGCCTTGATGAGAATACCGACGGTTCCGGTCAGTGGGATTCCAAGACGCACCGCTTCACTGCGTGCCAGCCGGTCGTCACAGGCAAAGACATAACCGCGCTCGGCGGCAAGCGCCAGACAGGAGGACTCCCCGTCGCCGAGCGAAACCGATATGCGCATATACAATTGCCGCTCGGCGGGTGTGGACAGGTCATGCTGCTGCGGCCAGCCGTCAGCTAGTGATTGCACCAGCGGTTCGAGATCAGGATGCCCCTGCCGCCAGCCGCGCAGCACCTCGGCAACAACAAAGCCGGAACAACAGGCGTTCGCGGGATAGATCTTCCGCAGCAACGCCAGTTGACCGGCTTTGGCAAAATTACTGATAACCATTGTGTCAAAGATGACATCAGGCATGGGCGGCATCGGCCATGATCTCGTCCACTGTTTGCATCTGCGGCTCAATGCCGCGCTCGTGCAGATAGTTCCGAGCCGTGAGCGGATCGACTCCCAGAGCTTCCGCCAACTTGCCCAGACTGATGAAGCCCTCGGTGTAGGCGGCCAGCGCTACCTGGTGGCGTCGCTCGACGCTATCAGTCGTAAAAGTACTGTCGATAGCATCACGCACCAGCTCCCCCAAGGTGCGGTGCCTGGCGGTGGCCATCTGTTTCAAAGCGGTATGTTGCTGCGGGGTCAGCATGACGTTGGTTCTGATCATTGGCACCTCACTATATGTGTAACATGATGTACATAGTGTAGTACTGGATTCACGCGCGGTCAAGCGGTATGCAATCCCCTTTTATATCTTACGGCCGCAGCACGCTGCCGGCATTGGTCATCCCCTGGACGATATCGAGCATATTAGTAATGCGGCCGACGGCAACCTTCTCGCGCAGCTTGAAGAAGTCGAGACAAAGGCCGCAGGCGGCCAGATCGATGCCGAGCTCGGCTAGTTTTTGCAGGATCTCGACGGTATCGGCATCCTGCACGACCAGCTTGACGCCGTCGTTGATGAAGTAAATCGTGCCGGGAGGGATCTCCAGTTC
>JAXMLA010000176.1:0-1421 GCA_034370465.1 Desulfuromonadales bacterium | reverse complement strand
ACCGAAATGCAATGCTTGCCAAGGGTCTGGACCTGTGCAACCTGATCCCGGTGCCCTCCATGGGTTATCTTCTGGAGGAGTTCTTCCGACGGGCCATGGACAGGAGGATGGAAAAAGACGAGTACCGGATACTCAAGGACCTGATAGACGGCAATTACAACCTGGGAGATTATCCGAAACAGGTCAGGGACACCGTGGCGCTAATGGGAGAACCATTTATTGAAAACGTCAGAAAGTATTACGACGAGATCATGGCCCGGGTAGCCGAACTAAGTCGCAGGGCCCTCTTTGAAAAGGGGCTCAATCTCATCGTATTCCCTGAGGGAACCCGCTCACTCACCCTTGGGGGAGGGAAAACCGGCCTGGCCCAGCTGGCGCTCCATACGAAGAAGAAGGTGGTGCCGGTGGGCTGTAATAACTCGGACGAACTCTACCGGGGAAGTCTACCCTTCGCCCGGAGCGGCCGGATCGTCTATCGCATCGGCGAGCCCTTGACCCACGACAACCAGTTGAAAGAATGTCAGATTGAAGAAGATTTCCGGCCTCTGTCCCGGGATTCCCAGCAGCGCTACCAACCCCAGTTCGAACAGGCCACAAAGATTATCATGGAGCGGATCGATCAGCTTCTGGACAGCCGGTACCGCATTTCTACTTCTCCTGCCTGAGCCTGCCGAAAAAAACCGGGATGAAAAAGGGGCGCCCGCTAAATACTGCGGAGACCCCTTTCTCCCTCCCCTTCAAGGAGAGGGCCGGGGTGGGGTCAAGCGCGCCACTAAAACCCCATCCCCCTCCTAACCTCCCCCTTGAAGGGGGAGGAATTAAGTAGTGCCCCTCCTAAGCGTCCCCTTGAAGGGGGAGGAATCAGGCAGTGCCCTTTCTAGTGCCTCCCTTAAGGGGGGAGGAACAAAACCCGAACCAAAAGGGTATTGCTGACGCAAAAAGCCAGACATTGCCGCCGGGATATAGGCGACGTTGCTCACTTTTTGTTGCGATTCTCCGGTCTCAACGCCCGGACCTGTGTGCCGGCCTGCCACATCTCCATCTGCCGTAATGTCTCGAGTTCTTTATCGAGACGTTCCCGGTAATCCGGGGCGCTGTTGGCCTCCAGCACAATCCTGGTCTCTTCGCCGGATACCACACGGTCATAAAGCTTTTCAAAGACCGGCGCGACGGCATCCCGGAAGGGACCCTTCCAGTCCAGCGCGCCCCGCTGGGCGGTGGTGCTGCAGTTGGCGTACATCCAGTCCATCCCCTTCTCGGCGATGAGCGGGTACAGGCTCTGCGTCGCCTCCTCCACCGTCTCGTTGAACGCCTCGCTCGGGCTGTGCCCGTGCTCGCGGAGAACTTCGTACTGGGCCAGCCACAGTCCGTAGATGGCGCCCATCAGCACGCCTCGCTCGCCGGTGAGGTCACTGAACACT
>JAXMLA010000175.1:0-31983 GCA_034370465.1 Desulfuromonadales bacterium | reverse complement strand
GTGTCGAGTAACTTTAGCTGCAGCATTTAGCGAAGGGCTGTCGCGCGAATTCCTTGACAGTTATACGGGTTACGCTTTAGATAAGGTCAAATTCAGCAATAACGAAGGAAAGGATAAAAAGTAACGATGCGCGACTACGGCAAGATCGGTTTTATCGGCGGCGGCAACATGGCGGAGGCCTTTGTCAAGGGGTTGATCAAGGGGGGGTATCCGGCGGCCGAGATAATTATCTCCGACCCGAGCGAGGCGCGCCGCGATTTTTTGACGGAGCGCTACAGCATCGCGGTCACCGAGGAGAATCTCGAGGTGGTGCGCGGCTGCGACATCGTCGTCCTGGCGATCAAGCCGCAGATCGTCGATGCTGTCGTCAGTGCTTTTGCCCCCGAGTTCACCCCGGACAAGCTCCTGATTTCGATCCTCGCCGGGGTGGCGACGGAGACTCTGGAAGGAATTCTCGGCGGTGCGCCGCGGGTGGTGCGCGCCATGCCCAACACCCCGGCTCTGGTCGGGGAGGGGGCGGCCGGCCTTTGTCGCGGCCGTTTTGCCAGCCTGGATGATCTCGCCTATGCCCGGAGTCTCTTTGAGACCTTCGGCATTGTCCGCCTCGTCAGCGAAGAGCAGCTCGATGCGGTGACCGGTCTCTCCGGCTCCGGACCTGCCTATATTTTCACGGTTATCGAGGCTCTCGCCGATGGGGGGGTGCAGGAAGGCTTGACCCGCGACACCGCTCTGGCCCTGGCGATCCAGACCGTCCTCGGCGCCGCCCACCTCCTTAAAGAGAGTGGCGAGCATCCGGCGATGCTGCGCGACAAGGTCTGTTCCCCGGCCGGGACGACAATCGTCGCGGTGCGGGTCTTGGAAGAGAAGGGGCTGCGCGCCACCCTGATGGAGGCGGTCTCCGTCGCCACCCGACGTTCCCGCGAGTTGGGGACGAAGAAGTAGGGAGAAAAATAATTTCCATGACAGGGCCGTCCGGCAACGGTGCGGCCCTTTTCTTTGGCATGTCTATGCAACATTGAATAATACTATTCAGTCGTGTATATTTGCGCCGAATCATAAACGTTCCGCAATGCCGAAGAAAAAAGGATTCTGATAATGGCTGACGCGCCGTCTAACTCCTCTTCCCTCCCCATCGGGCCGCTGCGCGACCTGCAGGAGTTGACGCGCGAGCACGATACCATCATCGACTCCTCCTCCGATGGGCTTTTCGTCTGTGACGCCCAGGCTAACGTCATTCGCATGAACCCGGCCTCGGAGCGGATTCACAACGTCGCCGCCAGCGCGATCGTCGGCCGCAACATGGTCGATCTCCTCCGCGAGGGTTTCATCGACCGCTCGGCCGCTTACGAGGCGCTGCAAAGCAAGAGCGTCGTCAGTCTGCTGCAGAACAAGGATGGCCGCAAACTCATCTCCATCGCAACTCCGGTCTTCGACGAGCAGGGGGAGGTGATCCGCGTCGTCGTCAGTGAGCGTGACATCACCCGCATCGACGCACTGCAGCGTCAGCTCGAAGAGCAGGGGGCGATCAAGGATGAATTCCGCCAGCAGATGTTGCAGATGCAGCAGACGGAGTTGGAGGCGCAGAAGATCATCGCCAAGAGTCCGAGCATGATCAAGGCCCTCAACCAGGCGATGAAGGTAGCGCCGGCCGAATCGTCGGTCCTCATTCTCGGCGAATCCGGGGTCGGCAAGGGGCTCTTTGCCGACCTGATACACAAATATTCGCGGCGGGCGGCGCAGCCGCTGATCAAGATCAACTGCGGCGCCATCCCTGAATCGCTGATCGAATCGGAGCTCTTCGGCTACGAAAAGGGGGCCTTTACCGGTGCCCAGGGGAGCAAGCCCGGCCACTTCGAGCTCGCCGACAACGGTATCCTCTTTCTCGATGAAGTTGCCGAGCTGCCGCTGACCTCGCAGGTGAAGCTGCTGCGCTTTCTCGAAGACGGCAGGATTACCCGCCTGGGCGACACCAAGGGACGGACTGTCAACGTCCGGATCCTCGCCGCCACCAACCGCAACCTCGACGCAATGGTGGCGTCGGGGCGCTTTCGCCTCGATCTCTTCTACCGCCTCAACGTCATCCCCATCGTCGTGCCGGCAGTGCGGGAGCGTAAGGACTGCATCCTGCCGCTGGTGCGGCACTATCTCGACCTCTTCGGCGAGCGCCACGGCATTCACAAGCGCCTGACCCGCGCTGCTTCCGATGCTCTCCTTTCCTATCCCTATCCGGGGAATGTCCGTGAGCTGATGAATATCTGCGAGCGACTGGTAGTCATGTCCGAGACCGAACTCATCGATCTTGTTGACCTGCCGAGCACGATTGTCGAGCGGGTCGACGGTGCCGAATGCGACCTCATCGACTGGCCGGAAGGGATGACCCTGGCACAGATCTGCGCCAGTATCGAGCGGACGGTACTGCTGCGCGCTGCGGCCCGCCATGCCAGCCAGGCCGCCCTGGCGACGGCGCTGGGGGTGAGCCAGCCGACCATCGCCCGGCGCCTGCAAAAGTACGGGATCAAGCTGAGCGGGGCCTGATTCCCTCCACCGCTTTCTGGATTATTCAGTTTTGAATTACTTATTCGACAACTTCACCCGATCTCACCCCTTTTCCCTATCTGTTTGCGTCTCTTTATTCTTCCGACTTCTTGATTAAAATAAGTAGTTTTAGCAGGTTATGGACAAACGCTCCTCTCCTGCTAAGCTTCTTGCCGCGGCGGCGTTCGCTCTTTTCACCTTGGCGCGGCCGTTGCTATATCCCTTGGCAACGACAACAACCAACCCTGCGAGGTGTCCCGTGTATCTCTTCAATAACGCCACGATCAATATTCCTGTTCCGGTCAATGAACCGCAGTTCTCTTATGCCGTCGGCAGCGCCGAGCGGGCGCAGCTCAAGGCGGAACTGGCCCGGCTCAAGGCGCAGCGCATCGAGATTCCGCTGATCATCGGCGGACAGGAGGTACGCACCGGCAGAACCATTGAAGTGGTGCAGCCGCACGATCACGGCCATGTCCTGGCGATCTGTCACCTCGCCGGCGAGAAGGAAGTCGAGCTGGCGATCGCCGCGGCGATGGCGGCCAAAGCCGCCTGGGCGGAGCTGCGCTGGGAAGAGCGCGCTGCGATCTTCCTCAAGGCCGCCGATCTCCTGTCCGGCAAGTACCGCTTCCTCCTCAATGCCGCGACCATGCTCGGCCAGAGCAAGAGCGCCTATCAGGCGGAGATCGACTCGGCCTGCGAGCTCATCGATTTCCTCCGCTTTAATGTCTACTTTGCGCAGCAGATCTACAAGGAACAGCCGATGTACTCGTCGCCGGGGGTCTGGAACATGCTCCAGCACCGCCCCCTCGAAGGCTTCGTCTTTGCTGTCGCCCCTTTCAACTTCACCGCCATCGGCGGCAACCTGCCGACTTCGCCGGCGATCATGGGGAATACCGTAGTCTGGAAGCCGGCAACGACAGCGGTCTACTCCAACTACTACTTCATGAAGCTCCTCGAAGAAGCGGGGCTCCCCGCCGGGGTAATCAACTTTGTCCCCGGTTCCGGTCCGGTCGTCGGCCCCCGCTGCTTTGCCGACCGCGACCTCGGCGGCATCCACTTCACCGGCAGCACCGGCGTCTTCCACGAGATGTGGCGGACGATTGCCGAAAATATCGCCAACTACAAGTCCTATCCGCGCATCGTCGGCGAGACCGGCGGCAAGGACTTTGTCATGGTCCATGCTTCGGCCAAGGTCGAGGCGGTCGTCACCGGTCTGGTGCGCGGCGCCTTTGAATATCAGGGGCAGAAGTGTTCCGCCGCCTCCCGCGCTTATATCCCCCGCTCTCTCTGGCCGACGATCCGCACCCGTCTGATCGAGGTTATCTCCTCGATCCGCATGGGAGATGTCAGCGACTTCAGCAACTTATTTAACGCCGTCATCGACCAGCGTGCCTTCAACAGTATTCGTGAATATATTGACTTTGCCCGTAACGCCCAGGATGCGGAGATCCTCATCGGCGGCGGCTGCGACGACAGCAAGGGCTACTTCATCGAACCGACGGTGATCGTTGCCAACGATCCCCACTTCAAGACGATGGAAGAAGAGATCTTCGGCCCGGTGCTGACCCTTTACGTCTACGAGGATGCCGAGTACGAGAAGGCACTGGACCTTTGCGATCAGACCTCTCCTTATGCCCTGACTGGCGCGGTCTTCGCCCAGGATCGGGCCGCCGTCTCCCTGGCATTGCAGAAGCTGGAGAACGCCGCCGGCAACTTCTACATCAACGACAAGCCGACCGGCGCCGTTGTCGGCCAGCAGCCTTTCGGCGGCGCCCGTGCTTCCGGGACCAACGACAAGGCCGGGAGTATCCTCAACCTCTTCCGCTGGACCTCGGCGCGGACGATCAAGGAGAACTTCGCTCCTCCCGAGTCGATCGCTTATCCGTTCATGGCCGAACCGTAACCTGCTTTCTCTTTCCCCCTCTTCTCTCTTCTCCCCTCCTGGGGAAGAGGGGGCTTTTTTGACTCGCACCCGAGGTTGCCGCAATGTCTCTCTTTAATTTTCTCGTCTCCAAAACGATCATGCACGTCCCCGGCCCGATCGTCGGCTTCTTTGCCCGTAGCTACATCGCCGGAGAGGCCCTGAAGGATGCTGTCCGCGTCACCCGCGAACTGAATGGTAAGGGGATGATGGCGACCGTCGATGTCCTTGGCGAATTCATCACCCGCAAGGAGGAGGCCACCGGCTTCAAGGAGGAGTGTCTCGCCGTCCTCCAGGCGATCAAAGCCGAGGGCCTCGACGCCAACCTCTCGATCAAACCGACGCAGATGGGGCTCCTTCTCGACAAGGAGTTCTGTTTCGCCAATATCCGCGAGATCGTTGCGCGCGCCCGGGAGCTCAACAATTTCGTCCGTATCGATATGGAGGATATCTCCACCACCGACGATACCCTCGACTTTTATCGCCGGCTGCGCGCCGAGTTCCCCGGCCATGTCGGTGTCGTCCTTCAGGCCTACCTGCGCCGCACCCCCGCCGACATTGACCAGCTTAGCGACGCGCCGATGAACTTCCGCCTCTGCAAGGGGATCTATCGCGAGCCGCGCACCGCTGCCTACAAAGACCCGGAAACGATCAACCGCAACTTTGTCCACTGCCTCGATAAGATCTTCGTTAAAAAGGGCTATGTCGGCATCGCCACTCACGACGAAAAACTCGTCTTTGAGGCACTGCAGCTGATCGACAAGTACGGGCTGCAGCGCGACGAGTACGAGTTTCAGATGCTCCTCGGCGTCGACGAAGAGTTGCGCCAGATCGTCATCGACGCCGGCCACCGCCTGCGCATCTACGTCCCCTACGGCGACGCCTGGCTCCCCTATTCGAAGCGGCGGCTGCGCGAAAACCCGGCGATCGCCCGCCATGCCCTGCGCCAGATGCTCGGGATGAAGCCGGGTGGCTAGAAACGCTTTTTAAGTGAGCTCAAACATCACTTTTCTTTGGCCGAAACTTAGGTCATAATCCCGACGTCCCTGCCCCCGGCATCGGGTCGGGGGGGATTAATCCACTCAAGAGGAGAAGAGCGCATGAAGAGATGGACAAAGTTGTTGGCGGTTGTGGCCGTCCCCTGTTTCTGTCTGGCCGGTGTCGCCGGCGCCGAAACCCTGAAGGTCGGCGTGCAGGCCCCGATCACCGGTGAGTATGCCAGTGAAGGACAGGGGATCGACAAGGCGGTGAAACTCCTGGCCGAACAGTACAATGCCAAGGGGGGCGTTCTCGGTCAGAAGATCGAAGTCATCTCCTGTGATGACGAAGGGACGGCGATGAAGGCGGCAATCTGCGCCAAGGATCTCGTCAACAAGGGGGTCAAGATGGTGATCGGCTCCTACACCTCGACCTGTGCCGAAGCCGCCCAGAAGACCTACTTCGACGCCGGCGTCCTGCAGACCACCGACGGAACCAGCGATTCGCTGACCAAGAACGGCTACTGGACCTTCTTCCGCAACTCCTTCCCGAACAGCGCCGAAGGGACCTACGTTGCCGACTACATGGTCAAGCATAAGAAGTACAAGAATATCGTCGTTATCTCCGACTTCTCCAGCTACGCCACCGGCCTCGCCGACGCGGCGATCACTGCGATCAAGGCGGCCGGCGGCAACGTCGTCGCTTATGAGAAGATCAAGGCCAATGCCCAGAACTTCACCCCGGTCCTGACCAACATCAAGGCGAAGAAACCGGACGCGATCTTCTTTGCCGGCTACTATACCGACGGCGGACTCCTTCGCTCGCAGCAGGTGCAGCTCGGGATCAAGGCCGACTTCATCGGCGGCGATGCCAACGACAACCCCGACTTCATCAAGCTCGCCGGTCCGGCCGCTGCCGGGGCCTTTATCGTCAACGTCCCGACCCCGGAGATGCTCCCTTACCCGATCGCCAAAGAGTACCTTGCCGCTTACAAAGCCAAGTACAACGAGATGCCGCCGAGCATCTGGACCCTGCTCAACGCCGACGGCATGCGCGTCTTCCTTTACGCCATGGAGCAGATCAAGAGCACCGACACCAAAAAGACCTCCGACTTCCTGCATAACATGAAGACGCCTTACCCCGGCATCACCGGCCCCCTCGCCTTCGCCGCCAACGGCGAGCGCGTCGGCAGCAGCTACATGGCCTTCGAAATCCAGAAGGACGGCAGCTACAAAGTCGCGCACAAGCAGTAATTGTCAGAGATGTTGTGTAGATCGCAGAAGATAGTATACCTTCAGGAGCCGGCGCGCGTCGGCTCCTGAAGTCTTATCCGGGACGCTCCCGGTTTTAAAATTCTCCCACGGGAAAACGCCGATTATGGATACTTTTCTCCAACAGCTGGTCAACGGCCTGACGATCGGCAGCATGTATGCGCTGGTGGCCCTCGGCTACACCATGGTCTACGGGGTGATGCGGCTGATCAACTTCGCCCACGGCGATCTCGTCGCCTTCTCCGCCTTTGTCGGTCTGGCCGTCTACACCAAGGTCGTGAATGGCGGGGCAGAGATCGGCTGGGGCGGCGTCATCGTCGTCTTCGCCCTGACCGTGCTGATTGTCGCTATCGTCGGCGTCACCCTGGAACGGGTCGCCTACCGCCCCCTGCGCAATGCCCCACGCCTGAGCGCGGTGGTCTCGGCCCTCGGTGCCAGCCTGGTCATCCAGAACGGCATCATGCTCCTTTGGGGTCCGCGCCCCCTGATCTTCCCCGGCGATCTCATCCCCGCCATCTCCTGGGAGATCGGCGGCGTCATGATCAGCTTCATTCAGGTACTGATCCTCGGTCTCTCCGGTCTGCTCATGGTCGCTCTTTATTTCTTTGTCGAAAAGACCCGCATCGGCACGGCGATACGCGCCAGCTCCATCGATCAGGATACGGCCCGGCTGATGGGGATCAATGTCAACAGCATTATCCTCGCCATCTTCATTATCGGTTCTTCCCTCGGCGCCATCGGCGGCCTCTTCATCGGCCTCTACTACCGCGGCATCAGTTTCAATATGGGTTGGAACTACGGTCTCGCCGCTTTCATCGCCGCGATCATCGGCGGCATCGGCAATATCCCCGGCGCCATGCTCGGGGGGATGCTCCTCGGTCTTTTCAACGCCTTTATTGCCGGCTATGTCTCCAGCACCTGGGCCGATGCCTACACGTTTATCCTGCTGATCGCGATCCTCATCGTCCGCCCCACCGGGATTCTGGGCGAGCGCGTCGCGGAGAAGGTCTGATTCCATGCGTAACCGTATCGGCTATATTGCCTTCATTGCCGTGATGCTGCTGCTGCCGGCGCTCCTTGATCCCCGCTGGCTGGCGGTCGGTATCACCTTTTTGATCTTCTCGATCGTCGCTCTCAGCCAGGATATCATCCTCGGCAAGGGGGGGATGTTTCACATGGGGCAGGCCCTCTTCTTCGGTCTCGGCGCTTATACCACGGCGATCATGAACAGCGCCTGGAAGGTCTCCATCGTCTGGACTCTGCCGCTGGCAGTGATCGTGCCGATCATCTTCGGCATCCTCATCGCCGGACCGATCGTCCACTTGCGCGGCGATTACCTCCTCGTCACCACCATCGGCTTTAATATCGTTCTGGTGCAGACGTTGCAAAACGACCTTTTCGGTCTCACCGGCGGCCCGAACGGCATCTTCGGCCTCGACAGCCTCAAGCTCTTCGGGGTCGATCTCAGCAGCCAGACCGCCGTTTACTATCTGGCGCTGGCGACCCTCCTGATCACCTTCTGGATCATGTACAACCTCGATACCAGCAAGACCGGGCGGGCCCTGCACTATCTGCGCGAAGATCAACTGGCGGCGACGGCGATCGGCATCAATGCCCGCGCCTACAAAATCTTTGCCTTTGCCCTCGGCGCCGGCATCGCCGGACTCGCTGGCGCCATCTACGCCATCCAGTACTCGGCGGTCAGTCCCGAAGCCTTCAACTTCATGCAGTCGGTCCTCTTCTTCGCCATCGTCATCGTCGGCGGCTCGTCGATCCCCGGTGTCCTTATGGGGGTCTTTCTGATGTTCGTCGTCCCCGAGATCTTCCGTGACTTTTCGACCTGGCGCTACTTCGTCTTCGGTTTTGCCATGATCATCGCCATGATCCTGCGCCCGCGCGGTATCTTCCCGGCCAAGTTCGGCAAACTCCCCAGGTATCTTTATGAGGAGCGGTCATGAACGCCAATCAGCTGATTCTCGAGAATGTCACCAAACGCTTCGGCGGGCTGGTCGCGGTCGACAATGTCAGTATGACCGTCGAGGAGGGGCAGATCTACGGAGTCATCGGCCCCAACGGTGCCGGCAAGACCACCGTCTTCAACAACATCACCGGCATCTACAAGCCCGAAGAGGGGCGGATCCTGTGGCGCGGCACCGAGATCACCGGTCTGGCGCCGCACCGCATCGTCAGCCTCGGCATCGTCCGCACCTTCCAGACCATCCGTCTCTTCCCGCAGATGAGCGTCGCCGAGAATATTATGGCCGGACGCCATATCCGCAGCCGTCAAGGGATGTGGCACGGCATCGTTCATACCCCCTTTTCGGCGCGCGATGAACGCGCCAACTGGCTCAAGGCCCGCGAGATCATGGAGTTCTTCGGCCTGAGCACGGAGGCGGCGACCCCGGTCGGCGGTCTCCCCTACGGCGTCCAGCGCAAGGTCGAGATGGCGCGGGCGCTGGCGGCGGAACCGCAGCTGCTGATCCTCGATGAACCGGCGGCGGGCCTCAACGACAGTGAAACCCTGGAGTTGCAGGCAACGATCCGGCGCATTCGCGCCATGGGGATCACCATCCTCCTCATCGAACACGACATGGAGCTGGTGATGGCCCTCACCGACTATATTACGGTGATCAACTTCGGCAGAAAGATCGCCGAGGGGACGCCGAGCGAAATTCAGCGCAATCCCGAGGTGATCGAAGCGTATCTGGGGAGTGAGGACGACGATGAGTGAGGTCTTGCTCGATATCAGGAATCTGGAGATCAGCTACGGAAGCATTGCCGCCATCAAGGGAATTTCTCTTGACGTCCGCAAGGGGGAGGTGGTGACCCTCCTCGGCGCCAACGGCGCCGGCAAGACGACGACGATGCGTGCCATTAGCCAGCTGGTCAAGGCGCAGGCCGGGGAGATCCTCTTCAAGGGGCATGACCTCAACAAACTGCCGGCGCACAAGATCGTCCCCCTCGGCATCAGCCATTCGCCGGAAGGGCGCAAGGTCTTCGGTATCCTCACCGTCGAGGAGAATCTCCTCCTTGGCGCTTATACCCGGAAGAAAGTCGATCCCAAGACTCAGGAGTGGATCTACGAACTCTTTCCGCGTTTGAAGGAGCGGCGCAAGCAGCTCGCCGGCACCCTCTCCGGCGGCGAGCAGCAGATGCTCGCTATCGGCCGGGCGCTGATGAGCGAACCGGAACTCCTCCTTCTCGACGAGCCGAGCCTCGGCATCGCCCCGATCCTGGTCAAGGCGATCTTCAAGCAGATCCGCGAGATTGCCGATTCCGGCGTTACCGTCCTCCTCGTCGAGCAGAACGCCAAGGCGGCCCTCAAACTCGCCGACCGTGGCTATGTCCTCGAAGTCGGCAGGATCGTCATGAGCGGTCCGGCAACGGAGTTGCTGGCGTCGGAAAAGATTCAGGAAGCGTACCTGGGGAAACATCAGTAAGACAGGGAGAGAAGCATGGCTATCAAGGATATCCTCGTCCATATCGATGAGCGCGAGTGCAGCGCCGCCCGTCTCGATCTCGCAATTCGTCTCGCGCAACAACACAATGCCCATCTCGCCGGCATCTTCGTCGAGTATCACTCCTTCTTTCCTTTCTGCGTCTCCACCAGCGCCGACGCTCCCTCCGCTGCGCGGGAGCTCTTCGCGGCGGCTACCGCCAGCGCCGGTCTCTCCACCGAGTGGATTCATGTCCCGGCCACGGCCGGTCTCGGCATGGCCGAGGCGGTGATCATTCATGCCCACTATCGCGATCTGCTGATCATCGGCCAGCTCGACTACGACGATCGCTGTTCCCTCCCCGATGACTTCCCGGATCGGGTCATCCTCGGCTGCGGCCGCCCGGTCCTGGTCGTCCCCTATGTCGGCGACTTTACTCATATTGGCCGGAGAGTCATGGTCGCCTGGCGTAGCGGCCCGGAGTCGGCCCGCTCGATCAGCGACGCCCTGCCTCTATTAGCGCGGGCCGAAGAGGTCGCCGCGGTCTCCGTCCCCACTGGCCGCGGTGACGATCACCTCAAACCCCTCTCCGGCGACCTGGCCGAGCACCTGCAGCGGCACGGCGTCAACGCCCACGGCGATGCCCTCTTCCGCGACGATATCGGCGTCGGCGACCAGATCCTCAACTACGCCAGCGATCACGGCGCCGACCTTATCGTCCTCGGCGTCTATTCGCAGAGCCGGCGCGGCCAGCTCTCCCTCGGCGAGGTTGGGCACCATCTGCTGCGCTGTATGACCGTCCCGACCCTGATGTCGCACTGAGGTTAAATTTCGAATATTGTCGAAAAGAAAGGGAGCGCCCATGAGCAGCACCGCTTCGCCAGCCGATCAGCAACGTCCAGCGAGCAGCGCCGGCGGGCCGGGGATGAATCCGCGCATCCAGCGGCTGCGCCAGCGCAGCGTCGAGGCCGAACCGAGCCTCGCCATCGAGCGCGCCCTGCACGAGACCGCCTTCTATCGCGAGAACTACGGCAAGTATTCGATCCCGGTGCTGCGCGCCCTCAACTTCCTTGATCACTGCCAGAAGAAGACCCTTTATCTCGGCGCTGACGAACTGATCGTTGGCGAACGCGGCCCTCGCCCCAAGGCGGTGCCGACCTTCCCCGAGCTGACCTGCCACAGCGTCGAGGACTTCCGCGTCCTCAACAGCCGCGAGCAGCAGCACTACACTATCTCTGAAGAGGATATCGCCACCTACGCCCGGGCGGTCATCCCCTACTGGCAAGGGCGGACGATCCGCGAGAGGATTTTTGCTCATGTGCCGCAAGAGTGGCGCGCTGCCTACGAAGCCGGACTCTTCACCGAGTTCATGGAGCAGCGGGCGCCGGGGCATACTGCCCTCGATGGCAAGATCTATCAAAAGGGGATGCTCGATTTCAAGGCACAGATCGCCGCGCAGATCGCGCAGCTCGACTATCTCAACGACCCCGAGGCGACCGACAAGTTCGAGGAGCTCAAGGCGATGGAGATCTCCTGCGATGCAGTGATCTTCTTTGCCGAGCGCCATGCCGAGCTTGCCGAATCTCTCGCCGCCAGCGAGAGCGATCCGCAGCGCGCCTCCGAGCTCCGGCAGATCGCCGCGATCTGCCGCCGCGTCCCCGCCTACGCGCCGCAGACCTTCCACGAAGCGATCCAGATGTACTGGTTCATCCATCTCGGCACCATCACTGAGCTCAACGGCTGGGACGCCATGAACCCCGGCCACTTCGATCAACATCTCGCCCCCTTCTACCAGCGGGAGATTGCTGCCGGGAGCTTGACTCGCGAAGCCGCCAAGGAGCTCCTCTGCTGTTTCTGGATCAAGGTCAACAACCACCCCGCCCCCCCCAAGGTCGGGATCACCGCCCGCGAAAGCGGCACCTACAATGACTTCACCAACATCAATATCGGCGGTCTTACCGCAGAGGGCCGGGACGGGGTCAGCGATGTCTCCTACCTGATGCTCGAAGTTATCGAGGAGCTGCATATCCTCCAGCCGGGGAGTTCGGTCCACGTCAGCGCCAAGACCCCGGACCGTTTTCTCCACGCTGCCTGCCGGGTGATCCGCCAGGGGCACGGTTACCCCTCGATCTTTAATCCCGACGTCTACATCGTTGAGCTGCTGCGCCAGGGGAAGGATCTGCGCGATGCGCGCGAAGGGGGGTGCAGCGGCTGCATCGAGGTCGGCGCCTTTGGCAAGGAAGCCTATGTCCTGACCGGCTACCTCAATGTGCCGAAGATCCTTGAAATCACCCTCAATAACGGCATCGACCCGCTCACCGGCCAGCAAGTCGGCATCGCCAGCGGTGATCCGCGCACCTTCCGCAGCTACGACCAGCTCTACGCCGCCTTCCTCAAACAGCTCGATTATATTGTCACCACCAAGGTGCGGGTCAGTAACTACATCGACCGCATGTTTGCCAAATATGCTCCGGCCCCCTTCCTCTCGGTCGTCATCGACGACTGCATTGCCAAGGGGAAGGACTACTATGACGGCGGGCCGCGCTACAATACCAACTACATTCAGTGCACCGGCCTCGCCACGGTCACCGACAGCCTTGCTGCCCTGAAGAAGCATGTCTTCGAAGCGCAGACCTTCTCCCTGGAACGGCTCCTCACGGCGGTGGCGAATAACTTTGTCGGCGAAGAATTTCTGCGCCAGACCCTGATCAACAAGACCCCCTGCTTCGGCAACGACGACGATGCTGCCGATACCATCGCCGTGCAGGTTTACCACGATCTCCTCGCTGCCATTGACGGCCAGCCGAACGTCAAGGGGGAGACCTTCCACCTCAACATGCTCTCGACTACCTGCCACATCTACTTCGGCAAGGTGCTCGGGGCGACCCCCAACGGCCGTTTTGCCGGCAAGGCGATCTCGGACGGTACTTCGCCGTCGCACGGCGCCGATACCCATGGCCCCTCGGCAGTGATCCGCTCCCTGAGCAAGCTCGACCAGACCATGTCGGGGGGGACCCTCCTTAACCAGCGCTTTCTGCCGAGCCTGCTCAAGCGCGACGAAGACATTGTCCGCCTCGGCCAGCTGGTGCGCAGTTACTTCACCCTCGGCGGCCACCATATCCAGTTCAACATCGTCGATACCTCCACCCTCAAGGCGGCGCAGGAATCTCCGGAGGAGTACAAGGATCTGCTGGTGCGCATGGCCGGTTACAGCGACTACTTCAACGACATGAACGCCGACCTGCAGCAGGAAGTGATCGAGCGCACCGAAAACGAGTCGTTCTGAGGATGGAACAAGGGCTGATCTTCGACATCAAGCGTTACTCAATCAACGACGGACCGGGGATTCGCGCCACGCTCTTCTTCAAGGGGTGCCCCCTCCACTGCCGCTGGTGTCACAACCCCGAGAGCATCGCCCCGCAGAGTCAGAAGCTCTTCAGCGCTGCCAAGTGTCTTGGTTGCGGCGAGTGTGCTAAGGTTTGTCCTGCCGGAGCCTGCACCCTGACGCCGTCGGGGATGATCACCGACCCGGTCCGCTGCATTCTCTGCGGCCGCTGCGCCGCGCTCTGTCCGACCCTGGCGACGCAGCTGTCGGGGCGTTACTACCGCGTTGATGAGCTTCTCGCCATCCTCGAAAAGGAACGTCATCTCTTCGACCAATCCGGCGGCGGCGTCACCTGCTCCGGCGGCGAGCCATTGCAGCAGTCCCCCTTTCTCCGCGAACTCCTCATCGCCTGCGGTCAGCGTCAACTCCACCGCGCCGTCGACACCAGCGGCCTCGCCCCCTGGGAGGTGATCGCCGCGATCGCCGCCCACACCGACCTCTTCCTTTACGACCTGAAACTGATAAACTCTGAGCGGCACCGCCAGTATACCGGCGTCGACAACGGTCTGATCCTTGCCAACCTGCAACGGCTGGCCGAGCAGGGTGCGGCACTGCAGATCCGCCTCCCCCTCATCGGCGGGGTCAATCTGGACGACGCCAACATCGAGGCGACCGCCCGCTGCGTCGCCGCACTGGCCGGGGAGAAGAAGATTGTCAACCTCCTCCCCTTCCACGACGTGGCGCGGGGGAAGGATCAGAAACTCGGTCAGGAACGCAATCTCCTCGGGATGTACGCGCCGACCCCGGCCGACATCGAAGGGGTGATCGCCATCTTTGCCGCCCACGGCCTGACCACCACGCTCGGCGGTTAGGGGCGATCGCCGCCGTCCTCTACTCTCTGGAGCGAGTCCCCTTGCCATGATCCCCACGCCGCTGACTTTTCGCACCATCGCCCGTTTCTGGTATCCGCTTGCCGGTGCCTGGTTGCTGATGGCGGCGGAGGGGCCGCTGATTGCGGCGATCATTGCCCGCATGGGGAATCCCACCCTCGATCTCGCTGCCTACGGGATCGCCTACGCTCTGGCTTTGGTGACAGAAGCACCGATCCTGATGCTGATGAGCGCTTCGACCTCGCTGGTCCGCGAAGTGGCCAGCTATCGCCAATTGCGCAACTTCTCTCTCCTCCTCTGTCTCGGGGTTACAGCCCTGTTGGTGCTGTTGTGTCTACCCCCGGTCTTCGACCGTTTGGCCCTCGGGGTGATCGGCCTGACTCCGGAGGTGGCGCAGCGGGCGCATGGCGCCCTCCTCCTCCTTTTTCCCTGGCCGGCAGCCATCGGCATGCGGCGTTTCTGGCACGGGATTCTCATTCGCAACGGCCAGACCCGCCGCGTCGTCATCGGTACTGCCATCCGTTTTGCCAGCATGGCCGGCAGCGCCCTCATCCTCTTTCACTTCTCCGGCCTTGACGGTGCCCGCATCGGCACTGCCGCCCTCTCCCTCGGGGTGGTGACCGAGGCGCTGGCGATCCGCTGTCTCGCCGCCTCGGCGATCCAAAAGGTCTGTGCCTGTACGGATCCGCATCCGCACGGAAGTATGACTTTTCGAGGTTTGAGTGCTTACTATTTTCCGCTGGCGATGACTCCGGTCCTGGCCCTGAGCGTGCAGCCGCTGGTCACCTTCTTCCTCTGCCGCGCCCTCTTCCCGGTCGAGTCGCTGGCGGTGACGCCAGTGGTCAACTCCCTGACCTTTGTCTTTCGCGCCATCGGCCTTTCTTATCAGGAGGTGGCGCTGGCCTTGATGGGGGAGCGTTTCAGTAATTATCGCAAGCTGCGGGATTTCGGATGGATGCTCGGGGTCGGCGCGACCCTGCCCCTCCTGCTTATCGCCTTCACCCCCCTTTCGACCCTGTGGCTGGAAGGGGTCGCCGGCCTGCCGCCGGCCCTGGCTGCCTTTGCCTTGGCACCCCTCTGCATCCAGGCGATCCTGCCGGCGTTGACCCTGATTCAGGCGTTGCAGCGCACTGTCCTCCTGGAAGCACGGGTGACGACGCCAATCTCGGTGGCAACCGCGCTGGAGGTCGCGGGGATCTTTCTCCTCCTTTTCCTCCTGGTGCGCTTCGCTCCCTTCTCCGGGGCCATAGCTGCCGGCATCGCTCTGGTTTGCGGTCGGCTCTTCGGCATCTCCCTGCTGCTCCGGCCGCAGCGGCTGGTGCTGCAGGAACATCGAAATCATCGTCCTTTGTAGGAGCAGGCTCCAGCCTGCGATTGACTTGGCAGCAATCGCGAGCTGGAGTTCGCTCCTACCATGAATATTTACGAATACGGGAAAGAAGAGGATCGTCATGGCAGGAAAGAGTGGTAATCTCGTCTGGATGATCCTGGCGGCGGGGATTTTGTGGGGAACGACCGGCACTGCCCAGGCCCTGGCCCCAGCCGGGGCACAGCCCCTCACTGTCGGCGCACTGCGGCTGGCGATCGGCGGTCTCACTCTCCTGGCCCTCGCCTTGGGACGGCGGGCCTTTGCCGGCAGCGGCAAATGGCCGCTACGTTCGACCGTGGCGGCGGCGGTCTTTACCGCCCTTTATCAACTGACCTTCTTTGCCGCCGTTGCCAAGACCGGCGTCGCCGTCGGCACCATTGTCGGCATCGGCAGTGCTCCGGTCGTCGGCGGCCTCCTCGGGTGGCTGCTGCACGGCGAGGTTCTATCGCGGCGCTGGCTGGTCGCCACGACCCTGGCGGTCGCCGGCTGCACCCTCCTCGCTCTCAGCGGCGGCGGTACGGTCCACGTCGATCCCCTCGGCATCGCCCTCGCCCTCGGTGCCGGCGCTTCTTACGCCGGCTATACTCTGGCGGTGAAGAATCTCCTTCCGGGCCGCTCGCCGGATGCGGTGATGGCGGTGGTCTTCTGCCTCGGCGCCCTGCTGCTGGCCCCCCTCCTTTTGACCGGCGAACTTGCCTGGCTGCTGCAACCGCGCGGCCTGGCAGTGGCCCTCCATCTCGGTGTTGTCGCTACCGCCCTGTCCTACTGGTTCTTTGCCCGCGGTCTCATGAGCGTGCCGGTCTCCACCGCTGTCACTCTTTCGCTGGCCGAACCCCTGACCGCCGCGCTTCTTGGTGTTACCCTTCTCCACGAAGCGCTGACATTGATCGCTTTGGCCGGGATCGTACTGATCTTCAGCGGTCTCGTCGTCCTGGCGTGGAGTGGTCGCCGCGAAAGAGCGCATGGAACGGCATAAACAGGGATTACTCCTGGCGCTGGCAAGCGTCCTGATCTGGTCGACGGTGGCGACTGCCTTCAAGCTCTCCCTCCGCCACCTGCCACCGGCACATCTCCTCCTCTATGCCTCGGTTGTCTCGACGATCGTCCTCGGCCTCATCCTCGTCTGCTCGGGAAAGCTCGATGCCCTGCGCGCCACGTCGCTCCCGGAGTTTCGGCTCTCTCTTCTCCTCGGCGGGCTCAACCCCTGCCTCTACTATCTCATCCTCTTTCGTGCCTTCGAACTCCTCCCGGCGCAGGAGGCGCAACCTCTCAACTATTCATGGGCAATCACTCTCACCCTTCTGTCTATTCCGATCCTCAAGCAGCGACCGACGACGGGTGAATGGGTCGCGATCCTGATCGGTTATGCCGGAGTGGTGGTAATCGCCACCCGCGGCGACCTCGCCGGTCTGCACTTCTCCAGTCCGACCGGCGTTGTCCTTGCCCTCTTCAGCACGGTGATCTGGTCCTTGTACTGGCTCTACAGCGCCCGCGATCCCCGCGACCCGCTGATCGCTCTCTTTCTCAACTTTCTTTGCGGCAGCGGCCTGGTTCTCCTTTACTGTCTCTTCTTCGCTCCCCTGACTCCGCCGCCGCTCGCCGGGCTCTTCGGCGCCCTCTATATCGGCACCTTCGAGATGGGGATCACCTACGTCCTCTGGCTGGCGGCGCTCCAGCGGGCCAAAAGCGCGGCGCAGATCAGCAACCTCATCTTCCTCTCACCTTTTCTTTCCCTGGTCTTCATTCATCTGCTGGTCGGTGAGGAGATCTATCCCTCCACCTACGCCGGTCTGCTGCTGATCGTCGCTGGACTGCTGTTGCGCAGCTGCCGGTGGCGACGCTGAACGGCCGTTGTCTTTTCATCAACTGCGTGTTAATAAAAGTTTGTGAAATTTCCGGAAATTTTTTTAAGGAAAGGGGATAGAGCGATGACGAAAGAAGTGTTGGCAACTTTCGATGGTCAGGCCGGGCGCAAGGCCTATGTCGCGGTGAACGGGACGGTTTTTGATGTGACAACGAGTTCGTACTGGCAGGATGGCAACCACCAGAATGCGCATCAGGCCGGCACGGATTTAAGTGCCGACCTGCTTAAGGCGCCGCATGTCCGCTCGGTGATCGAGCGCTTTCCGGTCGTCGCCGTCCTCGAAGAGACTGTGGTGGCAGAAGCGCAAGGGACGGGGGGTAAAGCCGGGATCATTATTGGGGCGCTGCTGGTCGGCGCGGCCCTGGTCTGGCTGCTTCTGCGCTGAGCTTAAAACTCCCCGGCTTCTTCCCGGCGGATCAGTTCAGCAAAGGTGTAGTTGCGGAGGATGGTGGAGAACTCTTCGCGGATTTCCTGCCAGACGCCGTGTACCGGACAGGAGGTATGGCGGGCGCAGCCCCCTTCTTCAATCAGGCACTGGTTGATGTACAGAGGTCCTTCCTGCGAAGCGATGATATCGAAGAGGGTGATCTCGGCTGGATCTTTGACGAGGAAGAAGCCGCCACCGACGCCGCGCTGTGAAGCAACGATGCCGCATTTGATCAGCGGTTGAAGGATTTTGGTCAGAAAGGCCGGGGTCACATCCTGGGCGGCACAGATGTCTTTTTTGTAAACAACCTCCCCTTTCGGTTGCTTTGCCATGTGCAGGATGGCGCGAACGGCATATTCAGTTGCGCGGGTGATAATCACGAAAACCTCCGGAATGATAACTTTGGCGGTATTATTACCCGAGCTGTCAGCTAATTGTCAATGCAAAGTTCTGCCGCAATCTTCTTGTTTATTCTCCCCCGCCTTTCTGTTATGGTTAGCCATCTTTAATCAAAGGGGGCTTCATGTCAAAGATCAACAAGCCACTTCTATATCTGCTCTTTGCCCTGTCCGGGTTCAGTGCGCTCGTCTATGAAATCCTTTGGACCCGTTACCTTTCTCTGACTTTCGGAACGACGATTGTTGCCGCGAGTGTTGTTGCCGCCACCTTTATGGCCGGACTGGCGATCGGCAGTTATCTCCTCGGTCGGTATGCTGATCAGCAAAGTAATCTGCTGCGCGTCTATGCGTTTCTCGAACTCGGCATCGCCTTCACTGCCCTCCTCTTTCCCCCGACCCTGCAAATCGTCAAAACGATTTATATCGGCATCCTCCATGCCTTTCCGCAATATCCCGAGATGGCCCATCTTCTCCATTTTGTCTTTGCGGCCCTGCTGCTCCTTCCGCCGACGATCTGTATGGGCGGTACCTTTCCGCTCATGTGCCGTTTCTTTGCGCGGAAAAAATCGGGCGGACAGATCGGTCGTCTTTATGCCCTCAACACCTTCGGCGCCACGGCCGGCGCCTTTCTTGGCGGTTATCTGCTGATTCCGACTCTCGGGATTTCTGCTACCGGTTATCTGGCGATCGCCATCAATCTCGGGATTGCGGCGGTCAGTTTCGGCCTCTCCCTGAAGATCGGCCATGCCGATCCTCTCGATGTTTCCAGCGCGCGCCGCACTGATCAGCCCCTGCTCTGGATAAAAAACCGCAGTCTCCTCTTCGCTATCGGTTGCATCGGTCTCTTTTCCCTGGCTTACGAAATCCTTTGGACGCGGCTCTTTCTCCTCTTTTTGGGGAACACCACTTATGCCTTTTCGTTGATTCTCAGTGCTTTCCTCATTGGCCTTGCCGCCGGTGGCGCCCAGTACGCGCGGATCGTCAAGCCGGAACTCAATGAGAAAGAGTTTTTTGTCACGCTGACATCCCTGATGGCGCTGGTCGTCCTTTTCAGCGTCCCCTTTTATGATCAGTTGGCCCAGCTTTTTCTGGCGGCCCACCAGATTGCCGATGAGAGTTGGTGGCTCCTCTCCTTCCTTTCTTATCTGATCGTTTTGGTCGTTATCGCTGCCCCGGCGGTCCTTTCCGGTGCCCTCCTCCCGGCCGCGGTGGCGATTATCGATCCGGGAAAAGTCCGCACTGGTGAAGGGGTCGGGCTCGTCGTCCTCGCCAATACGGTCGGCGCCGTCGTTGGTGCGCTCCTTGCCGGGTTCCTCCTCATTCCCCTTTTAGGTGTGCAGAACAGTTTTCGCCTGCTCGCCGTCGGCAACCTCATCTTGGGCTTCTATCTATTTCTGCACTTCCGCCCGGCAGGAATCCTTCGCTTCCTGTGCCCGGCGTTCCTCGCCTGCGGACTTCTGGTCGCTCTCTTCCCCTTGACCTGGCGTCCTGAGTTGATGAACAGCGGCGTTTATATCTATGCCCAGAAATATTTACAGATGGGGGGGCTTGACAAGATTCTTGCTCAGGAAAGGATTCTCACGGTGATCGAGGGGCGCGAAACGACCGTCGCCGTCCATGAATCCCTTGACGGTCAGAACCGTTTCTTCACCGTCAACGGCAAGACTGACGGCGGCACCGGTATCGATATGGCGACGCAGATCCTCGTCGGCCATCTTCCTCTCCTTCTCCATCCCGCCCCGGACGATGTTCTGGTCATCGGTCTTGGCACCGGCATCTCGCTGCATGGTCTGGCCGCTCATCCGGTGAAGAAGATCGATTGTGTCGAGATCTCCCCGGAAGTCGTCAAAGCTTACGATTACTTTAAATCCGTGACCGACGATCCGCTGCAGGATCCCAAAGTTGACCTTCTCATCAATGACGGTCGTAATCACCTCTTGACCACGACCAAGAAGTACGACGTCATCGTCTCCGAACCCTCGAATCCCTGGCAGAGCGGCAATGCCAATCTCTTTACTGACGATTTTTATAAAATTGCCGCCGCCCGTCTCAAGCCCAACGGCCTCTTCTGTCAGTGGATCGGACTCTACGACATCACCCCGGAGAATCTGCGCACCTTGGCTCGCACCCTTCTGCGCACCTTTCCGCGGGCGATGGTCTTCATGGCCGGCAGCGATCTGGTGATTGTCGGCGCTCAGCACGAGTTGACCTTTGACTATAATGCCCTGAGCCGCCGCATGCAGGTGCACGGCGTCCAGAATGCCCTGGCCGACATCGGCATTCATTCCCCCGGAGAATTGATTGCCACCCACTATCTCTATTCTGAAGAGCCCTTCGCCAGAATTGCCGGCAACGCCCGGATCAATAGCGACGACCAGCCGATTCTGGAATATTCCGCCCGCTATAATCTCGGCGCCAAGACTTTAGGGGCGTTTCAAATAGCGAATATGCAGTTGATACATCAATACCACGATAAAGTCTTTCTACCGTTGCTCAACCTGGGCGCTAATCCGCGGCAGGTTGCCCAAACCTTGCGTGATCTTGGTCACGGTTATGCAAAGATCGGCAAGGAAGACGCGGCGCGAAACTTTTTGAATAAAGCTGAGTCGCTGGAGAATTGACGGCGCGGCACAAGGTCGAGCGAAGAGTGACGTTTCAAAAAGGGACACCCCATCCGGGTGTCCCTTTTTTGTCCTCCCCCTTGCCCGCTAATTATGCTAATCTGACCAATCTGCTCAGCATAATGGAGCGCACGACTCAATTTACGGAGACTTGTCCGCATGCTCGAGTCCCGCATCCTCAAAGCCCTGATCACGATTGTCGGCAAGGACCAGGTTGCCAGCGAACCGGCTGATCTGCTCTGCTACAGTTACGACGCCACCCAGCAATCGTTCCTCCCCGAAGTCGTCGTCCACCCGGCTACTGCCGCCGAGATCGCGGCGATCGTCAAGCTGGCGAATGCCGAACTGATCCCAATCTTCCCGCGCGGCGCCGGCAGCGGCTTCTCCGGCGGCTCGCTGCCGACCAAGGGGGGGATCGTCCTCACCACCGAACGGATGGATCGCATCCTGCAGATCGACGAAGAGAACCTTATTGCCGTGGTCGAACCGGGGGTGGTGACCGAACAGTTCCAACTCGCGGTGGAGAAGGTCGGACTCTTCTACCCGCCCGATCCCGCTTCGCTCAAGTTCTCGACCCTCGGCGGCAATGTTGCCGAATGTGCCGGCGGGCCGCGCTGCGTCAAGTACGGGGTGACCAAGGATTATATCCTCGGCCTCGAAGTCATCACCCCGACCGGTGATATCATCACCACCGGCGGCCCGACGATGAAGGGGGTGGTCGGCTACGATCTGACCAAGCTCCTTTGCGGTTCGGAAGGGACCCTGGGGATTATCAGCAAGATCGTCATTAAACTCCTCCCTTTGCCGGAAGGAAAGAAGACGATGCTGGTGATGTTCGATTCCATCGACGGCGCTGCCCAGGCAGTCTCGGCGATCATCCGTCACAAGATCATCCCCACCACCCTTGAATTCATGGATGGCCGCACTATCGACTGTGTCCGCCAGGCGACCGGTCTCGACGTGCCCCTGGCCGCGCGTGCGCTCCTCATCATCGAGGTCGATGGCGATCGCGATCTTCTCGACAAGCAGGCCGCCAGGATTGCCGAGATCATCCGCCCCTTGGGCGTCGTCGAGACCCGTATCGCCACCACCCCGGCGGAGAGCGAAGCGCTGTGGCAGATCCGCCGTTCGGTCTCAGCCTCGCTGCGCAAGGTCAATCCCGATAAATTCAACGAAGATATCTGCGTGCCGCGCAGCAAACTACCGGAGATGATTCGCAAGATCGACGCCATTGCCGAGAAATTCGCCATCCCCATCGTCAACTTCGGCCACGCCGGCGACGGCAATATTCACGTCAATATCATGATAAACAAGAAGGTACCGGGCGAGCTGGAGAAGGCGCATGACGCCATCGAAGAGGTCTTCAAGGGGGCGCTGGAACTCGGCGGGACGATGAGCGGCGAGCACGGCGTCGGCATCGCCAAGGCGCCGTATATCCCGCTGGAGATTACTCCGCAAGCGGCCCTCTACATGAAGACGCTGAAGAAGGCGCTGGACCCCAACAATATTTTGAATCCCGGCAAGATTTTTTTGGAGCCGTGACGGGTGACAGGTGACGGGTGATAAAAACACCGCGTCACGCGTCACGCGTCACGCGTTACGGATACATTATGGCTAAACTTAAAGATCTGGAAGACTACCAGGAAGAGATCAACCAGTGCGTCAAGTGCGGCGCCTGTCGCGCCCATTGTCCGGTCTTTGCCGTCGAGAAGCGCGAAGGCCGGGTGGCGCGAGGAAAGGTGTCGCTGTGTCAGGCGCTTATCACCGGCGAGGTCAAGGCGGAAGGGAAGGTCCTTGAAGATCTTTCCCAGTGCCTCCTTTGCGGCAGCTGTGAAGCGCAGTGTCCGAACAAGGTGCCGACCGACGAGATCGTCGCGGCAGCGCGACGGCGGATTGTCGAAGAGCGCGGCCTGACTACGGTTGGTAAGGCGGTGTCGGCTCTTCTCAGTCGCCCGCGACTGATGAATTTGGCGGCGAAGACCAGTGGCGCCCTCTCCAATATCCTCTTCAAGAAGATTCCGGCCCAGAGCGGCCTGCACCTGCGCTTCCCTGCTCCTTATCTCGAAGAGGGGCGAACCTTGCCTCCCCTCACCGCCAAGCCCTTTCGCGAACGCGTGCCGGAGATCATCCCCGGCGAAGCCGGCCGACCGACCGTTGCCTTCTTTACCGGCTGCGGCATCAACTACATGTATCCGGAGATCGGTGAAGCCCTCCTCAAGATCCTCAAGTTCATCGGCGTCACCGTCATCATCCCCAAGGATCAGGTCTGCTGCGGTCTGCCGGCGGTCAGCGCCGGCGCCGGGGCCACGGTCGAAGTCCTCGCCGCCGAGAATCTCCGCGCCCTTTCCCGCAATCCCGTCGACCAGATCGTCACCGCCTGCGCTTCGTGCAGTGCCGGCCTCGGCAAAATCCATCCGCAGATGGGGGAGGAGTACGTCGCGCAGGGGAAGAAGTGTGTCGACATATTCGTCTTCCTCGTCCAGCAGGGGTTGGCGGAGAAGCTCGCCGCCCTCCCCAAGGCAACACAGCGGACGAAAGTGACCTGGCACGACCCCTGTCATCTTCGCACTCGCGGCATCACCAAGGAGCCGCGCCAAATCCTCGCCAGCCTGCCGCAGGTCGATTTTGTCGAGATGGCCGGCGCCGCCAGCTGTTGCGGCCTCGGCGGTACCTATTCGGTTTATCATTACCAGCACAGCAAGAAGATCGGTGCGAGAAAAGCGGTGAATATCAAGGAGAGCGGTGCCGAACTGGTGGCGACGGACTGTCCCGGCTGCATAATGCAGCTGCAGGACAGCATCAACCATCTCGGTGAGCATGCGCGGGCGGTGCATCTGCTCGAACTGGTGTTGGCGGCGTTGCCGGTGGAGTAAACACAATTGTCGACGTTGACGCTCATCGGCACCGTACACCATGATCCCCGCAGTGCGGCGCGATTGGCTGCCCTCCTGGCGCAGTTGCAGCCGGATCGAATCACGGTGGAGATTTCGCCGGACGTCGTCCTTTACCGCCAAACCCACGGCGTCCTTTTGCTGCGCAAGTTGGGGATGATTGTCGAGCGACTGGCCGGGGCGCCGGCGTCGACTCCCCGGCTCGCGGAACATCCCGACATCAAGACGATACGCACCCTCCTCGGTTTGCCTTATGAATTTCGCGTCGCCTGCACTTATGCCCGGAAAAGGGGGATACAGGTGCAGGCCATCGATCAGGCCGACAGTTCACTCGCCAAGTTGCGGCCGGTTGAAGAGCGCCTTGTCTCGATGCGACATTTAAAGAAAATCATCTCTTCCCCAAAGGGTGCGCCTGCGGACAATGCCCACCGTTATGTGTTGGCCCGGCAACTCCTTGCCACACCGGACGCCCAGCTGCTGAGTGACTTCCTGCAAGGCTGCCGCGGCGAGGAAGGGATCGGGCCGCGCGACCGCCATCTCTCGGAAAAAATCCGTTCACTGGTGCAGAGTCAGCCCGGTCATCTCGTCCATATCGGTGGCTGGGTTCATCTGTTGGACGATCCCGCCGGCGAAACCCTTTACTCCCTCCTGGCTGATCTGCAGCCGCGCCGTATCCTTCTGGATCCCGATTACTCCCCGCAACCGTAGGAACGTAAAATTTCGCCGGCATAAGTGCTGACCGCCAGGGTCGGGGCGCGCTGCACCAACCGCAACAACGCCGCGTCGTCGTCGACATCTTCCCAACTGCCGATCTCGGTATAAGGGACTTGCTGCGCTGCGCAGAGGGCGCGGGTCTTTTCCAGTACGGCGGCGGTACTCCACGGCACCCCTTGGAAAAGGAGGGGGTGATGGCCGCGTTCGCCGATGAGGACATAACCGCCATCGCGCGCCGGGATCGTCACCACCGCAGCGTGCTGCAAAGCTTGGTAGGCGGAGAGAATCAGGGAAAGGGGGAGGTCGGGGGCGTCGCTGCCGACGAGGAGGGCACAATCGTTCCCCTGGCAATGGATGGTCAAAAGAGCCTGTGTCATCCGCTCGCCAAGATCCCCTTTGCTTTGGGGGAGGAGGGGGACGCCGAGGAAATTGTCCTGAAAGTAAGCGATGTTACCGCTGTAGAAGAGGATCGGTTGCAAGGGGGCAAGGGTAGCGACGGTCTGCTGCAAGGAGAGGTGGTGAACCTGCGCGGCTTCGGCAAAGGTGAGGGGAGGGCAAAGGCGGGTCTTGACTTGTCCCGGTTGCGGCTCCTTGGCAAAGATGCCGAGCGTTCCGGCCATTCCTTGCCAAACAGGGGAAAAATCGGCACAAAAGCCGGGGTTTTCCACGTTTTTAACAGGCTTATTCACAGCTCAGGGTTTTTCTCCCACTTCCACCAGGGCGTAAGCGGAGTGGTTATGGATCGATTCGAAATTTTCACATTCGACCTGAAACCAGAAGATCTCCTCCACCGCCGCCAGCTTCTCGGTCACCGCCCGGACAATATCCTCCACGAACATCGGATGATCGTAGGCCTGCTCGGTCACCGCTTTTTCGTCTTCGCGCTTGAGGACCGAATAGACCGGCGAGCTGGCACATTCTTCCAGCCAGGTGACGAGATCCTCGATCCAGACGTGGCCGTGATAGCGGATATTGACGGTGAGGAGGCTGCGCTGGTTGTGGGCGCCGCGGGCGCTGATCTCTTTCGAGCAGGGGCAGAGCGAGGTCACCGGCACGCTGACGCCGAGGACGAAATCTTGCGTTTCGCCGAGAGTGCCGACCATCCGGCACTGGTATTCCATCAGGCCGCGCGCCCCGGAGACCGGCGCCGCCTTTTCGATAAAGAAGGAAATTGGAGTTCAAGATGGGCGCGGCTCGCTTCGAGACGATCCTTCATCTCCTGAAGAATCGCGTCGATGCGGTCGACGCTGATCTCGCCGTGATACAGGTTGAGAATCTCGACAAAGCGGCTCATGTGCGTCCCCTTGAAGTGGTGGGGGAGATCGACGTACATGTTGACGCGGGCAACGGTATGTTGATAGGAGCTGTTCCGTTCGAGGACGACGATCGGGTAGCGGATATCCTTGACACCGACCTTGTCGATGGGGATGTTGCGGGGATCGAAGCTCTTTTGCAGATCAGGCATGCCAGCCATTAGTTGACTCCCGCGACATAGTCGATGGGATCGCGCATCCCGACTTCGGCAAAGCCCTTCAGACGCAGGCGACAGGAATCGCAGAGACCACAGGCCAGGCCGGCGGGGGAGGGATCGTAGCAGGAGTGGGTGCGGCGGTAATCGACGCCGAGGGCCAGTCCGCGTTTGACGATATCGGCTTTGCTCAACTCGATGAGCGGCGCGTGAATGCGCAATGGCGCGCTCCCTTCGACCCCGGCGCGGGTGGCGAGATTCGCCATCGTCTCAAAGGCTGCGACAAACTCGGGGCGGCAGTCGGGATAGCCGGAATAATCGAGGGCGTTGACGCCGATGAAGATGTCAAAGGCGCCCAGGACTTCAGCCCAGCCGAGGGCAAAGGAGAGGAAGACGGCGTTGCGCGCCGGGACATAAGTGGTCGGGATACAATCCTCAGCCACGCCATCCTTGGGGACCGCCTGCTCGGTGGTCAGCGAGCTGCCGCCGATCAGGCGATAATCGAAATCGATGACGAGATGTTCACGGGCACCGACCCGGGTCGCATTCTCCCGCGCCTTGACCAGTTCGATGGCATGGCGCTGTCCGTAAGAGAAGCTCAGAGCATAAGGGATGAATCCCTGCTCCCGGGCGATGGCCATGCAGGTGGTCGAATCGAGCCCTCCGCTGTAGAGGACGACGGCTTTACGTTCCATGGGTGAAAAACTTTCTGTCTAGCGATGGTGATAGCTGCCGCGCCGCTCGCGATGGCTGCCGTCCGGTTCGTTATGGCAGCGGAAGCAGCGCTCATCCGATAAGAGCTGCTGCTCGACCGGCGAGGTTTGGGGAGGGAGGACCGACTCTTTTTGTTGCCAGGGCGGTTTGCCGTCTACTCCTGTCAACTGCACCGGGGCGATGGTGGCGCGCCAATTGGCGCTGATCGCCACGGTATGACAGCGATCGCAGCCGCCCGGTGGCGGAATCGATGTCCAGGAACGGAACATGGCACAGCCGCTGAGGATGATGACTGTCAAAATAACCGGAAATAGAAACAGTTTCATGATCTTCTCCTTTGCAGATAACCGCCTGATCTTGTATAGCACAGTGGGCAGCATGAGGAAAACCGTAAAACCATTGCTGTAAAACGGCAGTTGTTGCTAGAATGCGCACCTTCTTATCTTTTCTGGAGTCTCCATGACACGTTCGTACAAACTTTCCGGGCCGTTCAAGATCATTCTCATTGTTCTTACCCTGTTGATCGGGCTGGCGGCCATTGCTCTGGTCAGCGCATATTTTTATATCGATAGTACCCTGCCCAAAGTCGAAACCCTGGCGGACTACCGTCCGCCCATCGTCACCCGGGTCTTTTCCGATGACGGCACGCAGATTGCCGAATTTTCCAAAGAAAGGCGGATACTGGTCCCGATTTCAAGGCTGCCGAAGCAGCTGACGCAGGCCTTTATTGCGGCGGAAGATGCCAATTTTTACCAGCACTCCGGGGTCGATTTCACCTCAATTCTTCGTGCTTCGCTGAAGAATATCATGGCCGGCGGCATTGTGCAGGGGGGGAGTACCATTACCCAGCAGGTCACCAAGAGTCTCCTTTTGACCCCGGAAAAGAAATTCTCCCGTAAATTCAAGGAAGCCATCCTGTCCTGGCGGATCGAAAATGCGCTCACCAAAGAGGAGATTCTTTATCTTTATCTCAACCAGATCTTCCTTGGCCACGGTTCTTACGGGGTGCAGGCGGCGGCAGAGAACTATTTTGCCAAGAATGTCGAAGAGTTAACCCTTGCTGAATGCGCTCTTCTGGCCGGTTTGCCGCAGGCGCCGAGCCGCTACTCTCCGTACCAGAATCTCCCGAAAGCCCGGGAGCGGCAGAAATATGTGCTGGGACAGATGGTCAGGGAAAAGTTTATCACCAGTGATGAGGCGGACAAGGCGCTGACGGAAAAGTTGACGATTCATCCCCGCGTCAATGGCCATGCTATCGGCGCATCGTACTTTGCCGAGCAGATTCGTCGCTATCTGGAAGAAAATTACGGCAGTGAGACCCTCTACACCGAGGGTTTGCAGATTTACACCACCATGAATCTGGAGATGCAGCAGGCGGCACAGAGTGCTGTGCAGGAGAATCTGCTGGCCCATGATCGCCGTCGCGGTTATCGCGGCCCGCTGCAGGTATTGTCCCTGGCGGAAGAACCGGATTTCCTGGCGGCGCAGGAGAAGACCCTCGCCGGGAATCCCGTCAAAGTTGGCGATCAGCTCAAGGCGGTCGTGAGCGAAGTGACAACGCGGGGGATCAAGGTCAAAGTCGGCAGTCATGAGCTGGTGATCGCCTTCAAGGATGCGAACTGGGCCGCGCCGATCCGGGGCGTGGGGCGTTCGGCCAAGGCCGCCGGGACCGCCACGTCATCCGCCACCCTGCTGCCGCCGGGGGCGGTCATCCTGGTCCGGGTTCTGGAGGTCGACAATGGGCGATGGAAGCTGGCCTTGGATCAGGAACCGTTAGCCGAAGGGGCACTGGTGGCGATCGATCCCGGCCGGGGCTGGGTCAAGGCGCTGGTCGGCGGTTACGACTTTAACCGCAGCCAGTTCAATCGCGCTGTCCAGGCTCGTCGCCTCCCCGGCTCAGCGATCAAACCGCTCATTTACGCCGCCGCCATCGACAAGGGCTACATGCCGTCTTCGATCTTTCTCGATGCGCCGCTGGTCTTTAACAGTCAGAATCCCGCCGGGGAGTCCGTCGCCTGGAAGCCGCAAAACTATTCCCGCGAATACGAAGGAGCGACTTCGATGCGGCGGGCGCTCACGGTCTCGAACAATATGGTCACCATCCGCATTCTCGAAGCGATCGGTATCGATTACGCGCTCGCTTATGCCCGAAACCTCGGTATCGAATCGCCCATGGCCCGCGATCTCACCTTTGCTCTCGGTTCCTCGGCCCTCACCCCGATCGAGCTGGCTTCGGCCTACAGCGTCTTCGCCAGTGGCGGGATTCGCCAAAAACCGGTTTATATTACCAGGATTCTTGATCGGGACGGGCGCATCCTTGAATCGATCGATCCGGCCGATGCCCTGACCTCAACGGCGATCATTCATCCTCAAACCGCGGAGCGGGTGATGACGCCGGAGAGTGCTTATCTGATAACCAATATGATGGAGAGCGTGGTCCGGGAAGGGACCGGGGGGCGCGCTCAGGAACTTGCCCGCCCGGTGGCCGGCAAGACCGGGACGACCAACGATCTCAAGGACGCCTGGTTTGCCGGTTTTGTGCCGCAGCTCGTCGCGGTTGCCTGGATCGGTTATGATCAGGAAAAGACTCTGGGACGGGGCGAGACCGGCGGACAAGCCGCCCTCCCCGGCTGGGTGAGTTTCATGCAAAAGGCAACGCGCAGCCTGGAGCCGCTCCCCTTTACCATCCCTGATACCATCGAGTTTTATAATATCGATCCGGCAACCGGCCTTCTTGCTCCCGAGAGTGCTGACCTCAATATCGAAGCTTTTGCTCCCGGCACTGCGCCGACCGAGACTTCAGAGGACGCGCAACGCCCGAAGGCCCGGGATTTTAATCGTATGGATCTCGATGAATAAATGGGAAAGAGCCGTTGTTCGCTGCAAAGGTGGATAACGGTATCAAGCCAAATCGGATAATGAGCCCGCAACCCTTTAACGGTTGCGGGCTCATTTGTTAGCGACTCTTTTTAACCCCCTGACGGGGACACAAAGCGAAGATCGGGCAGGTCGAGCAATCCGGGGTCGGGGCCTTGCAGAAGGCCCGACCATGATAGATGAGCAGGTGACTGGTGGAGATCCAGTAGGAGGGCGGGAGCAGCTCGGAAAGCGCAGTCTCGATGCGGACCGGATCCCTGGCAGTTGTCCAGCCGAAGCGCTGTGCCAGACGGGCAACGTGGGTATCGACGACCATCGCCGGGAGATGGAAAGCGGTGCCGAGGATGACGTTGGCAGTCTTGCGTCCGACGCCGGGGAGGGCGGTCAGCTCGCTCAGAGTGGCGGGAACCTCGCCGGCGTGGCGCTCGATCAGCCCCTGGGCACAGCCGATGAGATGGCGGGCCTTGGCATGATAAAAGCCGGTGGAACGAATCAAATCTTCCACCTCGGCAAGATCGGCCGAGCTGAGGGCGGCGGCACCCGGGTAGCGGGCAAAGAGACGGGGGGTGACGAGGTTGACGCGCAGGTCGGTACACTGGGCGGAGAGGATAGTGGCGATCAGGAGTTCAAAGGGGGAGCGATGCGTCAAAGAGCACTTTGCCGCCGGATACAGTTCTGCCAGCCGGTCGAGGAGGGTGGTCGCGGCTCGCGTTAAAACGGAATTTTTCATCTTAGCAGATGCGCGGCAGCTGCTCGCCGGCGAGCATTTCGACGCCGCGCCGTCCGCCGATGGCGGTGCGTATATAGACTTTCCCCGGTGCCGTGGCAGCAACTGTGCCGATGGCCGCCGCCCGCGCCCCTGCCGGGTGGCGATGCATGACTGCCAGGGCGGCCTCGGCGCACTCCGGGGTCACGATGGCGAGGAGCTTCCCTTCGTTGGCGACAAAGAGAGGATCGAGGCCAAGGATGGCACAGGCGCCGGCCACGGCGGGATCGATCGGGAGGGAAATTTCGTCGAGGGTGATGTCGATCCGTGATTGCAGGGCGATCTCCTTGAGAGTGGTGGCGACGCCGCCGCGGGTCGGATCGCGCAGGACATGTAGACCCGCTCCGATGCTGCTGATCAGTTCAGCAACAATATGGTTGAGGGCGGCACTGTCACTGCGGATCTCGGAAGCGAGTTCGAGCCCTTCGCGGCTGGCAAGGACGGCCATACCGTGATCGCCGATGCTGCCGTTGATCAGGACGATGTCGCCGGGTCGGGCGTTGCTGCCGCGAATGTCAATGTCGTGTTGTATGACGCCGATCCCGGCGGTATTAATAAAGAGTTTATCCCCTTTGCCGCGCGGCACGACCTTGGTGTCGCCGGTGACGATCTGCACCCCGGCCTGATCGGCGGCGCGCCGCATCTCGACGAGGATCCGCCGCAGGTCGTCGACCAAGAACCCTTCTTCGATGATCAGTCCGACGCTCAGCCACTGCGGTCGGGCGCCGACCATGGCGAGATCGTTGACCGTGCCGTTCACCGCCAGATCGCCGATGCAGCCGCCGGGGAAGAAGAGGGGGTCGACAACGTAACTGTCGGTGGTGAAGGCGAGACGTCCCTTCACCGGCGGCAGGATGGCGGCATCGTTCTGATCCTTGCCTGCCACCCCGGAGAGGGTCGGGATGATGACTTCGTCGAGGAGTTGGTGGCTGAGTTTGCCGCCACTGCCGTGGCCGAGGAGGATGACGTCTGTTCTTTGCAAGGGGGACTCCGTAGATGATCGATTTTATTGCGGCGATAGAATGTGAATTTTGTAGTAGCGGGCTTCCGTAGCGTACATGTATTTTTCTAGTTAACGGCTCGGGAGAACACCGGCGGTTTTAGGCCGGTGCTTCACTCTGGTTGGACCACCTTTTTTGCTTTGTCTTGTGACAGGGATGACCTTGCTTGGGTCTCCTGATGGCGATTGAGGCGTTGGCGAGATTGTCGCCGGTGTAACCGACACCGGTGGCTTCGGTCCCCGGCAGCTTACGAAGCAGATCCTGCATGCCCTAAAAGCAGCCGACTGCCAGAACCGCGCGTTCCTACGACATGATTTGACCTCCAGTTGTTCCATGGTTTTGGTAGTTTTGGGTTAATGCTAAGGGAAATTTGCCTTTTTGTACAAATAAATAATTACTATAGCAGTTGAAATTAAGGTTGCCGTGGCAATATTACCGAGAAAGGAAGCAAATGCTTTTATTCTGTACAAGTTATAATTATCTAAATAATTTGTTGATAGTAAAAAAAGTAGGGCA
>JAXMLA010000174.1:0-12526 GCA_034370465.1 Desulfuromonadales bacterium | reverse complement strand
CCGTTCCGTTACATCCTTGTTCGGATTATAGGTGACCGAATCGCTCTTGAGTGTCCCGGAATAGACGCGAAAGAGGGTCAGTTTGCCGGCAAAAGGATCACTGATCGTCTTGAAGACCATCGCCGAGAAGGGATCCTGCGGATCGGGATGGCGGTGCACGACCTCACCACTCTTCGGATTCGTCCCATACTGGAAGCCGCGATCGAGAGGTGACGGCAGACAGTTGACGATAAAGTTGAGCAGATTGCGAACGCCGATGTTGGCGGTGGCGCTGCCGCAGAAGACCGGGGTAAAGGTCTTGGTCAGCGTCCCTTCGCGCAGTCCGAGAAGAATCTCGTCTTCGCTCAGCTCGCCATTCTCCAGATACTTCTCCATCAGCACATCGTCACTCTCGGCCGCCGCTTCAACGAGCAGAGTCCGCAGTCGCTCGGCCTGTTCAAGGTGCTCGGGCGGGATGTCGGTTTCGTCGTAAGTCCCCTTTTCATCAAACTTGAAGAAACGGGCCTTCATCGTCACCAGATCGATGATGCCGCGGAAGTCATCCTGCTTGCCGACCGGCATACTCACCGCCACCGCCCGGGTCTTCAGGGTCTTTTCGACCTCGTCGACGGTCTTGAGAAAGTGGGCGCGCTCGCGATCCATCTTGTTGATAAAGACGATGCGCGGCACCTCAAACTCATTACACCATTCCCAGATCTTCGTCGATTGCGCCTTGACTCCGTCGACCGCCGAAACGACCAGGACCGATCCACCCAGGATGCGCAGGCAGTTACGGGTATCATGGAGAAAGTTGGTGTAGCCGGGGGTATCGACAATGTGCAGGGAGTGATCTTTCCACTCGCAATGGTTCAGGCTGGAGCTGATGGTGATGCCGCGCTTGACTTCTTCGGGCTCAAAATCCATCACCGACGTCCCCTCGTCCACCTTGCCGAGACGATCGTTCATCCCGGTATTGTAGAGGATAGCTTCTGTCAGAGAAGTCTTCCCTGCCCCGCCCTGTCCGACAATGCCAAGGTTACGAATCTTTGCTGTTGTGTACTTGCCCATGAAACTTCTCCTTTTCCATTAAAGGGTGATGAGAAATAACCCGGTAGCAAACTCTTTAACCTGTGGTCCATAAAAATCAAGCGTTTCGCTGATGCAGAAGAAGTAGTCCTTCCAGAGTCAGATTCGCATCGACCTGAGCAATCGTCCGGGAGATCGGTGCAATCAGCGGCGCCAGGCCGCCGGTGGCAATGACCAGCGCGTTCTCTTTGCTTTCTTCCTGCATGCGACTGACGATGCCGTCGACCAGGCCGGCATAACCGTAGATCAAACCCGCCTGAATACTGTTGACAGTGTTACGGGCAATCACGGTTGGAGGAGCAACAAATTCGACGCGCGGCAATTTACTCGCCTTCTCAAAGAGGGCTTCGGCGGCGATGCCGATCCCCGGCGCAATGGCGCCGCCGAGATATTCCCCTCGCGCAGTGATGAAATCAAAGGTGGTCGCCGTACCGAAATCGATGACGATCAAGCTGCAACGATGTCTTTCGTAAGCCGCCACCGCATTGACGATCCGGTCGGCGCCGACTTCCCGCGGGTTATCGTAAAGGATCGGCATGCCGGTCTTGATTTGCGGCCCGACCACCAGGGCTTTCAACTGAAAATAATCCGAGCAGAGCCCTTCCAGAGTCGCGAGGAGCGGCGGCACCACACAAGAGATCACCACATCCTTGACATCGGCAAAGTCGATCCCGGCCATGGCAAAGAGATCGCGAACAAGGACGGCGTGTTCGTCAATTGTGCGCCGCTTGTCGGTGGTAATCCGCCAACTCCGTTGCAGCGTTGTCCCGGCATAGATCCCCAGGACGATATTGGTATTGCCGACATCGATAACCAGAAGCATGGGGCAAGGACTCTTTCTTTATTGAACGTAGGAGCTGGCTCCAGCCTGCGATATTCGCGAGCGGGAGCTCGCTCCTACAGAAAATTTATCACAACGAGTCAGGGCAGCGGACGCACATCGCCGGCGAGAATCCGTTCGCTGTCGCCGTTTTCCAGGGCAAGAAGGAGAGCGCCATCGGCCGCAATACCGGTGACGGTGCCGACGATGCTGCGGGACGGCTCCTCGACCGTGACTTGTTTGTCGAGCAGATCGAAATACTCCAGCCATCCACTAAGTATCGCTTCCTGCCCGGCGGGATAATCGCGGTAAAGGAGGTCGATCTCGCTCAGGAGGCGGCGGCAGAAACGGAGGCGATCGACCGGATGTTGCAGTGCCAACGCCAGCGAAGTCGCCGGATAGCGGAGATCCTCCGGAAACTGCTCCTGCGTCATGTTGAGGTTGACGCCGATGCCGAGGATGACATAGTTGACCCGCTCGGTCTCGGCATTCATTTCATTGAGCAGCCCCGCCACCTTACAGCCGCCTAACAGGACATCGTTCGGCCACTTGACTGTCGGACGCAGACCGGTCTCCAGCTCGATCGTCCGCGCCGTGGCTAAAGAGGAAAGGAAGGTCAGGAGCGGCGCCGCCCGCGGCGCAATCGCCGGGCGGAGAATGATCGAGAGATAAAGATTGACCCCGGCCGGCGAGGTCCAGCGTCGGCCAAGGCGTCCTTTACCGGCGCTCTGGGCTTCAGCGACAATCACCGTCCCGTCCCGGCCCCCCCCTTCGGCGAGGAGGGCGGCGCGGTGATTGGTCGAATCGGTTTCCGTAAAATAGACGATCTCACTGCCGATAATCGTTGTCTTCAATCCGTCCTGAATCTCTTCACTCAAGAGCCGGTCCGGACCGGCAGAAAGACGATAACCTTTGGAGGGGAGAGCGTTTATGGCGTAACCCTGCTCGCGCAGGGCGCCGATCTGTTTCCAGATCGCTGCCCGGGTGATGCCGAGTTGCGCGCTCAAACGGGCGCTCGACAGATAGCCGCCGGCCGTCTCCCTGAGCAAACGCAAAATTTCAGCATGACTTTCAGCGCTCATGACAGCCAATCCTAACGAAAGAGCAGCGAGATATCGACAGAGCGATAAGAATGGGTCAGGGCGCCGACCGAAATCAGATCGACCCCGGTCTCGGCAATCGCCCGGACAGTGTCAAGATTGACTCCTCCCGAGGCTTCGGTCAAAGCCCGGCCATCCACAACTTTGACCGCCTGTCGCAGTTCATCCAGCGTCATGTTGTCAAGGAGAATAATATCGGCAGAGGCGAGCAAGGCCTCTGCGACTTCGGCAAGCGTCGTCGTTTCGACCTCAACCTTGATGGTGTGCGGGGCGGCAATCTTGGCGCGTTGAATCGCCGCCGTCACCCCGCCGGCGGCATGGATATGGTTTTCTTTGATCAAGATTCCGTCACAAAGGGCATAGCGATGATTCTGTCCGCCCCCGGCCCGCACCGCGTACTTTTCGAGATAACGCAGCCCCGGCGTCGTCTTGCGGGTATCGACGATGCGCGCTCCGGTGCCGTCGACCGCCTCGACAAAGAGGCCGGTCAGGGTTGCGATGCCGCTCATACGCTGCAACAGATTCAGGGCGACCCGCTCCCCTTGCAGTAAGGAGGCCGACGCCCCTTTGATCCAGGCAAAGACTTCACCGCGGCGGATAGTGCGACCATCTTCGCGCAGCTTTTCAAAGGAGACCGTCGCATCGACAGCGGCAAAGACCTGAGCCGCGACATCTATACCGGCCAGGACAAAATCCTCTTTGGCAACGAGCTCGGCCCGGGACTGGCTCCCGGTCTCGATGCAGGCACGGGTGGTAATATCGCCCCAGCCGATATCTTCAGCCAGCGCCGTGCGGATGATGCGATCAATTTCGTTCATCAGGCGATCTCCATTGACTTTAAAATTGTATTTTTATAACACAGCGACTTTACAGCCGGCAACCGAAAAGCCGTTGACAATAGCGGAGATTCCCCCTTTACTTTTCGCCCTGACTCGGTTCAAATATTCGCCGCCTAATACTATTTCCTCTCCGATGAAAGGTTCATGCATGAAACATCTTCGCTCTCTTACCATTCTGAGTCTTGTCAGCCTGCTGGCTGCCGGCTGTGTCAGCAACTCTACCCATAAAAAGAGCGTCGATCAAGCGGCCGCCCTTACTGCAAACCTGTCCGACCTGACGGCCGAGCACCGGAAACTTCAGGATCAAGCAGCCCAGTGCAGTAATGATCTCGCCGACAACGAGCGCCGGCGGGCGGAGACCCAAAAGCAACTCGTAGAGAAGCAGATCGCTCTCGAACGGGCCCATGCCGATATTTTTCGCATAGAGAAAGTTCTGTCCGACCGCAATCAGGAAGCGGGTAAAACGATGACGCAGATGCGGCAGGAGATCGATCGCCTCAACGTCGAATCACAAAGACTGAAAGACGAACGGGATCGTCTCGCCCTGGAAAAAGAGAATCGCGAAAAGGAACTCCTCGCGGCGCAGGATACCTACGGTGAATTGATCGACAAGATGCGTTCGGAAATCTCCCGCGGCGAAGTGACGATCTCCGAGCTGCAAGGAAAGTTGACCGTCAATCTGGTCGAAAAGATCCTCTTCGATTCCGGCAGCGCCGAGATCAAGAGCAGCGGCAAAGAGGTCTTGAGCAAGGTCGGCACCATCCTCAATGAGGTTGCGGATAAAGAGATCCGCGTCGAAGGCTACAGTGACAATCTGCCGATCAGTCCCCGTTTAAAGTCAATCTATCCGAGCAACTGGGAGCTTTCATCGGCGCGGGCCATCAGCGTTGTCCAGTTCCTGCGCAACACCCTCAATGTCCCCGGCGAACGTCTCTCCGCCAGCGGCTTTGCCGAGTTCCGGCCGATCGCTGACAACAGCACCCCCGAAGGCCGCGCCCAGAATCGCCGCATCCAGATTATCCTCGCCCCCCTTGAAGCAACAGTGGTCAAGTAATTTTCCGTATGGATAAAAAGAACAAGGCCGCTTCCCTAGAAAGGAATCGGCCTTGTTCTTTTTTAATGATTTAGCTTGAGGACGTTTTTCTAACCAGAACAGGACAATATTTGTAAGAAGTCTACCGGCGTGACGATACGGATGCCGCGATAAATCACTAGATCGGTTAGATGGTGATCACCAGAAACAATATAATCAGCATGTCCTTCGACGGCACAGACCAGATATTTTGTGTCGTCCGGGTCTGCATCAAGGAACGGAAGATCAAGGGTACCAGGAGTGATAATAGCAACACTACTTAACAAATTGACAAAGTCTTCCAGTTCTTGATCAGAAGCTGTCAATCGCTTCCTGATCTTGGGATAAGTCAGAACCCGTGAGATTTCGTGACAGATTGCAACCGACATGAGGAGTAGCACATTCTCTGACTTGACCGACCGTAAAATCATATCCGGATTAGACCCAGGCTTGAGAAGTGCGCTGATAAACAGATTTGTATCGATAACGATTCGAATCATCGACGTGCGGCTGTCAGTGCTTCGTTAATATCGTCATCAACAGCGGAAGAATGATCAGCCGTTCCCTGAAGTGAATCAAACAATCTGAAAAATTCTTGCCGTTTACCAGTCATATTTAGATACTTTTCGATAGGGATAATCGCCACCAGCGGCTTTCCGGCACGCTCGACGATATATTCATCATCCTTGAGGAAAACCTCATTCATCACCTGACCGAGATTCTGACGAGCCTTGATAGCGGATACGGTTTTCAACATAATCAGCTCCTTCAATCATAATGGTTGACATGATTATACTAATTGATCATCACAATTGTCAATATCTCTTGGGGACGCCCATGATATTATGCGTTTGTATTGTTACGAAGAAAAAAATCCCGCCCGGCGACTAACTTCTCGCCACGCTGAACCGCCCGACTGACTGCGGATTGAGTCAGTCCCACTTTTTTGCCGACTTCAGTAGCGGTCAGACCCAATTCACGCACAGACCAAAAACAGAGCAGACTTCGTCCGTTAACTCGTTCGGGTTGCTTGCCGGGCCGCAACAGATCATCAGGGTTCAAACCACACTGCTTCGCCGCCTGCCGGAGCAAGACATTAAAATCGAGTCCCTGCTGCACAGAGTTTGTTCGGCGGACAAGCTCTTCTTCGGCATAACGCAGAACATCCTCGACAAAAGAACCTTCGCCGAGAATGCGTTCATCACTTTTGCTTTCCAATTGTCTGTGCATATTTTCTTTAACCTGCTGCCACCCTCCGCTACTGCGAATCAGTCCCCCGCCCACAAGGTCAAAACGCCTTCCCTGTTTTTCCCTATCGGCAACGAAAACCTCATATCCTTGACGCGCCGAAGATAGCTTTTCACCAAAACGCGACAGAACCATCTCGGTCTTTTGCCAATCGTCGTTCATTGTTCCCATCAGTCGCGCGTGGCCGCTGTAAGGGAAGGTCTTCAGTTCTTCGAAATCGGCAACCAATCCGGCACGAAGCGGATTGAGATGGATATAACGAACCAACTCAAGCAAATACAGCTCCTCCTGAAACACAGGATCGACTTATAACGATTTTGAAACAGATGGCCACTGCGCTTATGCCGGCGATTAAATCTGACCGCATAACCGGTCAAAAGCCGGCGCATAATCGTGGCAACAGGGACCGACCCTGTTTGCAGTAAGAGATGAAAATGGTTCGGGATAAGAGCCCAGGCCAGGCAGGGAGTTGAGATTTCGACGCAAAGGGACGACAACCGGCCGACAAAATCATTACGGTCAATATCGTCCTGAAAAACAGGACTGCGCTCCATGCCACGACAAATAATGTGGTGGAAAGCACCAGGTGCATCTATACGGGCTTGACGAGGCATGTTCGGAGTTTGCCAGAACGTGAAGGCATAAAAAAGCATAAATCATGGGCGTCCCCCCTGCTACTTTCCGGCCCTGACCAATAAAATAGGCGGAGGAGCACGGGGCTCCTCCGCCTTTAATCAAGTTGTACAAAACAGCTTTTGCTACTTCTTACTGAGCAGCATCAAGGATCGTCTGACGACCTGCAGGGAAGGTTGTCGGTACCCAACCATTCTGATAGGCATGAGCTTTGGAAACAGCCCCTTGGTGACAACTCGTGCAGGCAGCAGCACCCGCTCCCTGAAGAGTGTCGTCATTACCAATACCGTTGATGGCATTGGCAGCGGTCGGAGGAGTAGTTGTCGACAAGCCGACTGTTCCCGCATTGACTGTTGTGGCAACAGCCATGGCCTGGTTAGGCGCGCGAGTCGTTCCCGGCTTGTGGCAGGCAGCGCAGTCATTCAGGCTGCGCGGATAAGTCGGGGCGTGCAGGTTATGAGTGCGGGTCGTCCCGTTCGGGTTGGTCCCGGCCGGAACCGAACCGTATACAGTCTGCGCACCGGTGCCAGGCCAGTTCGGCGGAGTCACACCTTGAGCAGTCCAGACGTAAACGCCGTTGGTACGGTAAACCATGGTGATCTTGCCGGTTTCGCCGGCGGAATGAACGGCATGAAGTAGCGACTTGAAGCCGTAAGTCTGACCGGCCTGGCCGTCGTAGGCTTCAGTGGCATCGACACCATCAAGCAAACGGACGTTCTGTTCGCTGGAAGCTTCGTTGTGGCAAGTTACGCACATGTCGACGTTGTCGACACGATTGCCGCCGTGCTGATAAAGGGAGCCGACATGACACTTTAAGCAGGCGGCAGTGTCAACAATTGCCCGACGAGCGGTTGCCGGCAGAGCGCCGGTAGCGACCACGAACTCGCGGGTCGGAGTTTTGGAGCGAACCTGATCTACATCCACTGTAGTGCCGCTATAAACGAAGGGCAGTTTGACTTGCGCCTTGCCTTGCAGAGCAACGACGCCTTTAACGGCAGTGGTAGCAATCTCGGTAGCCGACAAAGGAATAGTGGTCGTCGCAACATTGCCAACACACACGGTGTTGGTGGTGTCCAGGTTGGTCGCGAGGGGCTGGCCGGGGGCAGTGCCGATGTTGTTGTTGGTCCAGTCGTCGCCCTCGCCATAGGCGCGTAGGAGACTGAAGTTGCTGTTAACCTGGCCTATTGCATTCTTAGCTGGATCAGTAATTGTTGTAACGCCACCTGCAGTCGTAGTCACAATCCCGCCGGCATGGAAAACGGGAGCACCGGCAGCAACCGTATCGTTACATGGATTCACAGCCGTACCGTCATACGCGGCAGTCCAGGTGACCGCAAGGTTATTACCGGTCCGGGTGACGCCGGTGATTTGCATGTCGACCTTGGCGCCTTCGGTGACCGAGACATCGACGCCGTCCCAGATAACACCACTACGTTCGGTGAGGAGACCGTTATGAAAATCGCCAACCGTGGCGCCGCTGTGGCAGGTTGCGCAATTCGGATCCGTTATTGCACCGGTGAAATCAGGATGAGCGGGGAAGTCGGTGAAAGCCCAGCTAGCCTTGCTGCCATGGCAAGAAAGGCAGTTCGCCCCGGTGACCGGCATGGTATTGACTTCAGCCAGAGCGGCCGGGCTGTCATGACAAACACTGCAGTTAGTCATGTAGGTCGGGTAGGTGACTTTATACCACACATTCGTCGGGTTATAAGTATAGGTGTTTCCAGGCATATTATAGGAGTTATGGATGCCATGGACAACGGTCGCCAATGAAGATCTGTAGTCGCCAAAGCCAACGGGATTAACCGCGCTGTGGCAGGTAATACAGGCTTCTGCCCGGAAGGGGTTGGTGTGGTGAGTGAACTTGGCCGATTTGTCGCCGTGGCAGTTGACACAGGATTCGTTGCTGACCAGATCCGTACGGGTGTAGTCTCCGGTTTCAAACGATACACTGGCATTGGGAAGCCCAGAACCGGTAGCGCCCGCCATTCTGATGTAATAACGAGTGTCGGTGCCGACAAAATCAATGGGGTCAGGGAGTCCGGCGGTAGCACCAGCGGCTGTACGCGAAATTCTCACGGTGTAGTCACCGTTGAGGACAGTTTGTGTAATTGTGTAATTGGTCGCATTTCTGTCAAAGGCATAACGGGTAAAAACACCCCCGACACCTTGCAGAACGACCGCACGATTGACCGCAGTATAGGCACTGTTGTTTACACCATCGAGTTTGAGGTTAAAGCGAATGACCAGCTCAGTACCTTCAACCGTTGGTTGGCCGGGGTTAACCGTAAAGGAGACCTGGCCGGTCCCGGCATGCACGGTTTCGGGGTCGGATATCGAACCTGCACCATGGCAGAGGGTACAGGTTTCCAGCGGCGTGGCAACAACAGGTCCAGCCCCTCCGCCGGTGCCTTGCAGTGAATCCAGCCATTCCTGCTCTGTGCCGGTAAAGCCATTGTTAACGGCAATCTCGTAGGCACTCAAACCGGGTTGCCCGCTTTTACCGTCATCACCATCGCTACAACCACCCAGAGCGAGCGCACTCGCCAGCAGACAGGCTAGAATCAGCCTTGACCATTTCCCATCTTTTTTCATTGTCCATCTCCTTTTGTGACTGGTTCAGACATTGCCGGCACCATGCCGGCGCCACCTTGTTCAACAATGTTCATGTCGAACGTTCCACCCCTACCTTGTGATTCCATTTCAAACATGTACCGACTTGCACCAGCTAGGGAAAGACCGGCCCCATTGATGGGGCCGGCTTTTCAATAGATGGCTCACAACACCGCTCGGTTTCAAACGAGCGACAGATACTGACGACGTTAGTTGCCGTTGATAATTCCGTCATTCACAAGATCGATAGAATCGGTGATCAGTCCTTCGGCATAATAACGATTGTGGACATAAGCCCCCCGATCCTGACGGGCGTTCATGAACACCTTCAGATTGTACATCGCACCAATCAGGTTAGGCCGGAAAGCAACCTGATCGACAATCAGCGGATACTGCTCAGTCATCAGAGCTGTAAAGTTGGCAGCGTTATTCAGGGTCAGAGAAGCACCAAGATTATCCAGATAGACAAACGATCCGGATCCGGTATTGGTGTAGGTAACACGCTTGGCCGCCAGTGCTGCGACCAGATCATTGAGGCGATCCTGGAAGGCCACGCGCCGCTGCTCGAGAGTAGCTGCCGACATGTTATTAGCGTGGCACTTGACACAGGCGTCACTGGCGATGGCGGTAATCTCGCCGGCGCTATTTTTGGTGACAGCTTCCCAGGTGTGATCGGCGTTGCTGCCCATATGGCAGGTCACGCAGGGGCCGCTGGTGCTGCCCGACAGGGTTTCATTACGGCCGATGTTCTGGTGCAAACCCTCGAAATAGGTGCGGCCGGTAAACTCATAACCCGCTTCACCGACCAGAGTGAGCCCCTGCGGCAGATAGTGCGGCGTGGGGACGCTGAGCGTTGCTGTGGTGATCCCTTTACCCCAGGAACCACGACCGGCAGAATGGCAGGTGACGCAGAGATGTGATGCGTTGTAGTCCGCGAAAGTGACGGTTAGCGCGTTGTTGTTGGGGATGGTGATGGTGACAGTGTCGGAATCGCCGGTTGTATAGTAGCGGATGGCGCCCGTGGCGACATTGCTGTGGCAGGAATCGCAAGATAGAGTCTTGCGCTGGGCGTTGCCGGTGGTGGTGGTTCCGATGATGGAACTCGTCGGTGCTGTTCTGTTAGTCAGGAACAACTGAAACTGACCACTGTCATGGCAGGATACCGCACAACTGGCATTGGTGGTGTTTCCGCCGCGCCAGATGGTGGTGGCATTGCTCTTGCCGGGGACATTGACGGTGACTCCGTGCCGGGATTCGGCATACTCGGCCAGGATGTCGCGGTTGGCTGCGAAGTCTCCACCGGCATGACACTGTCCACAGGATGTTGCATGGTCCACAAACAACGTTGTGGCGGGGAACTGATAATACTGAGCGTTGGTGCCATTGTAATGCGGTGCAGCGGCGTGACACTGTCCACAATAAAGCGAACCACTTTCGGTCGTCGGAATCGCCAGAGTCTGGGCCGTGTGGGCCGTGGCTGCGGCAAAGGCGGTGTCGGCGATGACAGCAGTGACGACCGGTGAAACCCCGAGGCCATCGACCACGCCGTCAGTCAGGAAGTCAATGGAGTCCTGGATGAGTTGAGAGCATACTGGCGATTGTGGACAAATGCACCCGGATCATGCTTGACCAGATTGTAGTTGAAGGCTGCCCCCATCACGTCCTTCCAACTGTCAAGACCATAAACGCCCGCCCAATTGGTAAAGCCGGTATTCGTGCCACCGACCACATAAGGTGCGGTGTAAAAGTAAGGATGAGCTTCGTAGAAATAGATTCCCTTTGACTCCAGAACCGTTTTCAACTCAACCAGAGCCAGACTGAACTCATGTTTGGACGTTTCAAGGGTTGCATCGGTCAAGCCGCCATGGCAACTGGCGCAGGCGGTGCTGGCCGCAGAGGCAGTGAAGGTGTGCGGCTCGGGACCGCTCATGTGACAGGTGACGCAGGGGCCGTTAGTGCCGGTGCCGAAGGCGTCGGCCTGACCGACCTGCTTGTGGACGCCAAGGGTGTCGTAGCCCGTGGCAGCGTATTCGTAACCGGAGACGTTAAAGATCATGCCGCCGGCAGCCAGATAGTGGGAGTTGATGAAGCCACGGACGCCGTCTGCATCGTTGTCATTTTTGATGTTGTCGCCAATTTCGCGGCCAAGATGACAGCCCATGCAGAGGTTGGACGCTTCAAGATTCGGGTATGCGAAGGTCGCGGTTCCCGCTGTATTGCCGGCAGTCGCAGCGGCATAAACTTCGGTGATAGCGCCGGGGTTGCGCAGGACGCCAGTCGCCACGTCGCTGTGGCAGCTTGAGCAGTAAAGGAGTTCGTTCTGCGATGAGCCGGTCGCGGCTGTCCAGTCAGAGAGATGGCTGAAATCGTTATTCGCCGGGGTGTAGGTGGTCGGGCTGTTCAGGAAGTTTTTGGCGCCGGTAGCGGTATGGCAGCGCTGGCAGCCGGCCCGGTTGCCGGTACCGGTGGTCTGATCCCAGTTATAGTGACCCCAGACCTGCGCAGTGTCCGGAGTATCGGAAGCAATGCGACCGGCATGGGCAGAATTTCCCCATTGCTGGTGAATGGCCGCTGCCGCCGGGTTGTGTGCCCACTGCAAGGTGGCTGGGTCCTTAGGTGCGTGGCACTCTTCACAGGAAGTAAAGACATACCCCTCAATCACCGAGGTGTTGGTGTGATCGGTCGCAGGGTCGTCACCGGAATGTCTGGCAAGAAATCCCGGCGAAGTGGTTTCATGGCACTGAGCACATTGCACGACGGTAGGAGACGGGAAGGGAATCGGTCCAACCCCTTTATGAAACTGGCCGCCGCCATGACAGCCTTCACAACCGGTTGCAGCAGTATCATGCACAGACGAATTGAAAAGCTGACCGATTGCAACCGTCGTATGACAGACCTTACAGGAGCTGCTTCCTACCTTTTCCGCATCTGAAATCCCTGTTCCCGGTCCGGTTTGATCTCCTCCCGAATCCATGTTACTTCCGCAACCCCATAGGGTTACAAGAAAAACTGAAGCAATAACAAGTGATAAGTGTTTATTTTTGCGCATTTTTTCCTCCTTGTTCAGAGCGTTTAGTGGCATTTACGACAAGTTTTAGCGTCACTGGCCCGCTTAAGACGATTTGTGATATCATCCCAG
>JAXMLA010000173.1:0-5611 GCA_034370465.1 Desulfuromonadales bacterium | reverse complement strand
CCACAACGAATCGCCAAAGAGTTGTATGGGCTCATAAAGCGAAATGGGTTTAAGGGTCTTGTTTCACCGATTGTAAATGAAACTGCTGTAGAAATTGAGATTAGTCCCAACAGAAATTTCAGGGGTGTGAGCGCGAAGATAGATGAGGGCAACTTTGAAGACTATCTGACTGCGGATAACGAGATTTTGCCAGATTTTGTCAACGGGTTGGAAGTTGTCCTTGAGGGGGCAATAACCAGTCTGAAAAGTACACGAGGCGACAGTTTGACTTTCCAGTACATTGACGCAGGTAATGTCTACAATCTTGAGCTCTTTCCCCCTAACGGCAAAAATACTAAAAACTTCGTAAGGTTCTACAAGGAGAACGTGAGAGTTTTTGCAACTATTGAAAGAATTTCAATGTACAAAAAACCAAAACTACATTTACTAGAGATCGAACAGGTTCAGATTAACCTAGATTTTAATTCAAACACTTAGAACCATTTATATATCGCATTTTGTTGGTACAAAATTTTTGTACCACACACATCTAACTTCATGAGAGATCAGATCTCCAAGACTCAAATTTCATCCTGAAAACATGGTGATTAACACCGCTCGACCACCCCTTGCCCCCAACGAACATATTTACAAAGTTATCAGAAAGTGATACTAAAATCACATGACCAGCAAGCACCGCAAAACGCTGAAAGCCATATTCCATGATCCGGTGAAGTCCAGCATCATCTGGGATGACATCGAGACATTGTTTATGGCGCTCGGTGCGGAACGCTTCGAGGGTAACGGCTCCCGCATCAGGTTTCTTCTCAATGGCATCAAGGCCACCTTTCACCGGCCCCATCCGCAGAAAGAGACCGATAAAGGCGCGGTAAAGTCAGTACGACGTTTTCTGGAAGAAGGAGGTATACGGCCATGATGCAGTACAAAGGATATTCCGGCAGGGTTGAGTATGACGACGAGGCGGAGATCTTCCACGGCGAAGTGATCGGCCTGCGTGACGTGATTACTTTTCAGGGGAAGACGGTTGATGAGATCAAGCAGGCTTTTCGGGAGTCGGTCGACGATTACCTCGACTTCTGCACCAAACTTGGCCAGACCCCGGAGAAACCGTTCACCGGCAAGTTCATGCTGCGCCTGACCCCCGACCTGCACCGTAAAGTGTACGTGGCGGCCAAACAGTCCGGCGAAAGTATCAACAGTTGGGTCAATGAGCAATTGGAGCACCTGACCGCCAACGTTTGCTGAATGAGATTCGTACAATTCGATAGACCGGAGGCGTAGTGTCCAATTTCACCTTTCTCCAGGCTGACTGGCCTGAACTTTACGCCACTGCCTGTGAAGCCGAGCAGAACACCAACAGTGCCCCGCGCACCAGTTGTTTCTATGCCCGGCGCTCGCTGGAGGGGGCGGTGAAGTGGCTCTATGCCAATGATTCCTTTCTGCAAAAACCTTACGCCGACAACCTCGCCGCCCTGATTCACGAACCGACCTTTCGTGACAACCTGGAACCGTGCCTCTTCCCTAAAATCCTCACCATCCAGAAGATCGGCAACCTCGCCGTCCACAGTGACAAAGCGATCAGCAGCAACGATGCCCTGCACACTATCAAGGAACTCTTCCACGTTCTTTACTGGCTGGCCCGCAGCTATTCCCCCAATACCCAGGCCATCGGCAAAGTCCTTTTCGACCTCAGTCGCATCCCCCCAAAAGACAGCGCCATCGCTGACCGCAACGCCGAGCAGTTGGCCAAGCTCCAGGCCGAGCAGGCGGAGAAAGATGCCAAACTTGCGGCCAAGGATGCAGAGCTAACCCGGACGATCGAAGAGATCACCGCCCTTAAAGCCAAAATTCAGGAGTACAAAGAGCGCAACCAACAAACCCCCGACGACCACGACTACAGTGAGGCGGAGACCCGGGATTACTTCATCGACCTGTTGCTCAAGGAGTCGGGTTGGGATCTGAAGGCGACGGATGTGCTGGAGTACCCGGTGCAGGGGATGCCGAACGACAAGGGCGAGGGGTTTGTCGACTATGTCCTCTGGGGCGACGACGGCCTGCCGCTGGCGGTGGTCGAGGCGAAACGGACCCGCAAGGATTCGCGTATTGGTCAGCAACAAGCCAAGCTCTACGCCGACTGCCTGGAACAGATGAAAGGGCAGCGGCCGCTGATCTTCTTCACCAATGGCTACGAAACCTGGCTCTGGGATGACCGCAATTATCCGCCCCGCAAGGTGCAGGGATTCTACAAAAAGGACGAGTTGCAACTCCTCATCAACCGCCGCAACAGCCTCCGCGAGATTACGACAGCTACCATCAACCCGGCGATCGTCGAGCGCTATTACCAGCACGAGGCGATCCGCCGCACGGCCGAGGACTTCCAGCGGCGCAAACTGCGCAAGGCGCTGCTGGTCATGGCGACCGGCACCGGCAAGACCCGCACCGTTATCGCCCTGATCGAACTGCTGCAAAAGTGCAACTGGATCAAGCGGGTCCTCTTCCTTGCCGATCGCACTGCCCTCCTTACCCAGGCCGGCAATGCCTTCAAGGAGCATCTCCCCCATTCCAGCCCGGTCAATATCACCAAGATCAAGGACGACACTACCAGCCGCATCGTCCTCTCCACTTATCCGACGATGATGAACTGTATCGATGCTTCGACTCCGCTCAGCAACCGGTCCCTGAGCGGAGTCGAAGGGAAGCGCTTCAGCCCCGGCCATTTCGATCTGATCGTTATCGACGAAGCGCACCGCTCGGTCTATCAAAAGTTCCGCGCCATCTTCGAGTATTTCGATGCATTGCTCCTCGGACTGACCGCCACCCCGCGCGCCGAGGTCGATCGCAACACCTATGGGCTCTTTGAGCTGGAGAAGGGAGTACCGACCTTTTACTACGAGCTGGAAAAGGCAGTGGCGGACGGTTATCTGGTGCCGCCCAAGGCGCATTCGGTACCGCTCAAGTTCCAGCGGGAGGGGGTCGCCTACAACGATCTTTCCGCCGAAGAGCAGGCCGAGTACGAAGAGAAGTTCTGGGACGAAGAACAGGGAGGCATGCCCGAGAAGATCGAATCATCGGCGCTGAACAACTGGCTCTTCAACATCGACACTGTCGACAAGGTCCTCGAACACCTGATGCGCTACGGGGTCAAGGTGGCGGGGGGCGACCGGCTGGGGAAGACGATCATCTTTGCCAAGAATCACAACCATGCTCTCTTCATCCAGGAGCGCTTCGACAAAAACTATCCCCACCTCAAGGGGGCGTTCTGCCGAGTGATCGACAACTACGAGCCCTACGCACAGGATCTCATTGACGCCTTTTACATTAAAGAGAGCGACCCGATCATCGCCATCTCCGTCGACATGCTCGATACCGGCATCGATGTGCCGGAGATAGTCAATCTCGTTTTTTTCAAGCTGGTCCGTTCCAAGACCAAGTTCCACCAGATGATGGGACGCGGTACCCGCCTCTGCAAAGAGCTCTTCGGACCGGGCCAGGACAAAGAAAATTTCTACGTCTTCGACTACTGCCAGAACTTCGAGTTCTTTGCCGAGAATCCGGAAGGGATCGATGGCGGCAGTCAGGAATCGCTGAGCAAGAAGATCTTCAAGCAGCGCTTGAACCTCCTCCTGCAACTGCAAAATTCGCAGGTTACAGCCGGGGAGGGCGTGCAGCGTTTGCAAGGGAGCCTGGAAGAGACGCTGCACGGTGAAGTTTCGGTGATGAACCCGGACAACTTCATCGTCCGCCCGCACCGTCGCCACCTGAAGAAATTCATCATCCGGGAGCAATGGGGCCAACTGGATGCCGAAGATGCCCTGGAGGTCACCCTTCATCTCGCCGGCCTGCCAACTGAGCTCCCGCAGGAAGACGAGAGTGCCAAACGCTTCGACCTGCTGCTGCTCAATCTGCAACTGGCGTTGTTGGAGAAGAGCGGCTCCTTTGAGCGCTACCGCAACAAGGTCATGGAGATTGCCGCCCGGCTGGAAGGGAAGGGGACCATCCCCCTGGTAGCACAGCAGATGGCGCTGATTCTCGATCTGCAAACCGAGAGCTGGTGGTCCGGCATCACCCTGCCCCTGCTGGAGGATGTGCGCCTCCGCCTGCGTGAGTTGATCAAATTCCTCGACAAGGGGGAAGTGAAGATCGTTTATACCGATTTTGAGGATACCATCGGCGAGAGTGCGGAGATTTACGTGTCCGGCTATGCCAGTGCCGAGGAGATGCGTCAGTACCGCTTGAAGGTGGAGCGCTTTATCCGCGATCACAGCCACCACATTACCATTAACAAGCTGCGCATGAATCGGCAGATTACCAGGCAGGATTTGGAAGAGCTGGAGAGATTACTTTTTTCTTCGGAAGAGGTGGGAAGCCGGGAACAGTTCGATCAGGTCTTTGGCCATCAGCGCAGCCTCGGCGCCTTGATCCGAAGTCTCGTCGGTCTTGATCGGGAAGCGGTCAGCGAAGCCTTCGGCGAATTTCTGCACAACACCACCTACGCAGCGGCGCAGATCCGCTTTATCGATCAGATCATCAGCTATCTCACCCAAAACGGCACCATGGACCCCGGTCTTCTTTACGAACCTCCCTTTACCGATCTGCACGATGAAGGGCTGGACGGGGTCTTCGGGGATGCCGGCGCGCCTAAAGTTATCAATTTACTTGAAGAAATCAATCATCGCGCTGTGGCGTAGGTTAGGTGCGATAAGGGGCTTTTATGCTGCGGATTGTTTGGGGCGTGGTTTTTATTGTCGTTGGCCTGCTGCTGATTTCTTCGGCGGCGTTTGGATCGGTACTCATGGGGGAGGTTGCCAAGTTTACTGGCGAGTTCATAGACGCCCAGAGTAAAAACACACTGATTCTTGAATTTGTTCTCGGCGTTGGTCTTTGTTTCGGCGGTTCATTGCTGGTGTACTACGGAGATGCGGCGAGGCAGGAACGTATCGAGTTAATTGTCGATCTCTTGACCGTCCGGAAAAAATCGAACAAGGATGAGCAGTGGTGATGCCCTGATTTTCTCTCTTGAATTTACGGGCGGTTATTCGCTAATATTACAACGTCGCATAATAAGTATTATGTTAACCAAGATATTGACACCGCTATTTTTTGCGGTTGCGGGGATGAGCCCGGTCATAAACCTTAAGGAGTTGATCGACGCTGACCTGGGTATACTTCTGCGTCGTCGAGAGTGATACATGGCCGAGAAGCTCTTGAATGGAGCGGAGATCGGCGCCGGCATCAAGGAGATGCGTGGCAAAGGTGTGCCTGAGAGCGTGCGGTGTGGCGTGACGCAGGATATTGGCATCAAGCAGACGTTGCTTGAGATTGCGCTCGATACTGCGGGCGGTCAGACGGCCGCCGCGATGATTGAGAAAGAGCGGATCCTCGTCTCCCGGCCTCCCCCGCTGCGTCAGATAATCGTGCAAGGCTTCCTGTGCCTTGCTGCCGATCGGCACGATCCGTTCTTTTCTCCCCTTGCCGAGGACGCGGACCAGAGCCTGAGCAAAATCGAGATGGCCGACGTTGAGAGCCACGGCTTCACTCACCCGCAAGCCGCAGGAATAAAGGAGCTCGACAATCGCCCGATCGCGCAGTGAGAGTTCATCACTGGCGGGTC
>JAXMLA010000172.1:0-1757 GCA_034370465.1 Desulfuromonadales bacterium | reverse complement strand
GCCCAACTCCCTGGTCCTGGCAATGTGGGCAGCGATCACTTCCGCGGTTTCGATATCTTCCAGATCGGCAATGTTCATGGTCAGCAGTTCGGCTTCGCTGTAACCGGTCATCCGGCAATAGGCGGCATTGACTTCGAGCAGGCGCCCTTGCATATCGACCATCCAGAAGCCGTCCATGGCGGCCTGGAGAATGGCGCGATGCCATTCGTGGTTCTTGCTCAGCTGACTCTCTTCATGACTCATCGCATCATCCTTGGCTTGCGGGATAGCATTACGATCTCGGGACGCGCCTGGCAAAGGCTGGAAAAAGTCTCTCACAGCTGATCTATAATGTAAACTAAACTGCTGCAGCCCGCCGATTATGCAGCAAATTTTTTGCAGGCCTCAACGACGCAAATAATATCCTCGGCATGAAGATCGAGGTGGGTGACAAAGCGCAAGGTGCCGTAATTTCCCACCAGAATCCCCTGCTCCCGTAAATATCCCCTCAGCGCCTCTTCGCGGTTGTTCTTCACCGTCACAAAGACCATATTGCTCTGCACCGTGGCCATATCAATGTGCAGGTTGGGGAGCGGAGCCAATCCCTCGGCGAGGATGCGGGCCAGGGCGTGGTCGTGGGCGAGGCGGGGGAGATTGTTCTCCAGAGAGTAAAGTCCGGCAGCAGCGAGAATGCCGGCCTGGCGCATGCCGCCGCCGACCATCTTGCGCCAGTGTCGCGCTTCGCGGATCAAGTCGCGGCCGCCGCAAAGGAGGGCCCCGACCGGGGCGCCGAGCCCTTTGGAGAGGCAGATCGAAGCAGAATCGACGGTGGCGACCAGCTCGGCCGGATCGATGCCGAGGGCGACGGCGGCATTGCCCAGGCGGGCGCCGTCGAGGTGGAGGGCGAGACCATGCTGGCGGGTCAAGGTACGCATCTGCTGGTGATAGCGCAGCGACAAAACTTTGCCGGCCTGGGTATTCTCCAGACAAAGAAGGCGGGTGCGGGCGTAGTGATCGTTTATCGGCTTGATGGCGCCCAGAATCCGCTCGGCGCTGATCGTTCCGTTCGCTTCCATGGTTAGCGGCTGCGGCTGGATGCCGCCAAGGACGGCGCCGCCGCCCCCTTCGCAGCGGTAACAGTGCGCCTGATCACCGGCGAGATATTCGTCGCCCCGTCGGCAGTGCGCCAACAGAGCGAGAAGGTTCCCCTGTGTGCCGCTGCTGACGAAGAGGGCACTTTCGCAGCCGAAGCGCTCCGCCGCAAAGGCTTCGAGGCGGTTGACGGTCGGATCTTCACCGTAGACGTCATCCCCGACTTCGGCGGCAGCCATAGCGGCGCGCATTTCCGGCGAGGGACAGGTGACGGTATCGCTGCGCAGGTCGATGGTTCGCATGAGGGCACTCCTATGTAAATTTCCTGACGTAATCGTTTTGCTTCAAGAGGGAAAAACAGGTATGCTCGGCACGCTTGGATGAGCTTTTTGCCGTGAATGGAAAAGAAAGGGGATGATCTCTATGGCCCGGAAAATTTTTGTCGCTGCTACCGGAAAAGACTGTGGCAAGACGACCACCAGCCTTTCACTTCTGCATCTCGCCAGTAAAAAATACGGCAAGGGCCGGGTCGGCTTTATCAAGCCTTTCGGACCGAAACCGGCCGAGTTCCGGGGGGTGATCGTCGATAAGGATGCCGCCCTCACCGCCGAGATCTTCGGGCTGGAGCAGGATCCCACCCTTCTCTCCCCTGTCGTCGTCGACCGCGCCACCACCCGCGCTTTTCT
>JAXMLA010000171.1:0-7314 GCA_034370465.1 Desulfuromonadales bacterium | reverse complement strand
GAACAATGACGTGCCGGCGTGGTTGTATTCGGTACTGCATTATGATTCTGTCAGAGACGAGGCGCTGCAGGACAGTAAAGCACCGAAAGAGTCACCATCATTTACTGGTGACTTTACTTACAATAAAGAGGGTGACACCTTCGATTTGCGTATGGGTAGCTTCGGGGAGCATTCCCTAGAGTTGTCTATGGCACATATCACATCGCCTGAAGATTATGACTCGGGAGTTTTTGTATCATACGGTGACGTGTTATTAAAAAGATTAGGTAACACCCTTATCAGCCTACAAAATATGGGCTTACTGTTTCCTGAAGGGTTTTTTAGCTTGGGGGACATGACATTAATTGATGGGGCAAAGATCATTAATTTGTTGGCCGTCAATCCTAAAGAGGTTCAGCAAACCACCATCACCACAGCCGTTACGTCCCTCGATGCGTCCCTAGGTCATATTGATATCTACTACGCCGGTAACACCAATATCTCAATTGACGGAGTTATCAACATCCCGACCGGTGCCACCGCGTTCCTCACAATTACACTCTGGCACCTTGGAGGGGTACGTTCAATCTCTTGGAAGGCATCTCAACTCGAATCCGTCGCCCCGACACTGGCAGGAACGTCAGGCGGGTATGATCGTCTGGTGCTGACGCCGAGCAAGATCAATGCAGGCAAGTTCTTTGTCATCTGCGTGGAGTCGAAATAATGAGCGGCGCGGCATGTATGAGGAAGGTGATTGTAGGCAATGCCCCCGCTGTTTTGTGGGAAGATTCTTTTGTTGAGGCAATCTCCACGTTAGTCACTGCACATTCCCCTAAGATTGGCGGTTCGTACATCACAAACAGGGCAATGTCTAATAATATTCCTGTTACCGAAGCACCTAATGCTCGGGTCTTTGCTGGTTTAATTCCGGCTGGCATGTTTTTAGGTCCATTATTTGATGTCGGTGTGCCTGCCAGTGTTGTGGCATTTGATGTAGTGTCTAGCGGGATCTATATGCTCAGGATACCCGTAACGAATGCTCGTGGTCCTTATATTGAGTGTAACTCAGTTTACTTTAACCTCCGTTCTTCTGCTCGCATTATCGGAGGATCATGCCCAGCAGAATATCCAGCTGCCATTAAAATAACAGATGATGGAACAGATGCATTGGGGTGTATTAAAGTGTTTGTGAATGGCGTCCTCAGACTCACTGCTCCCGGAGGGGCTGGCTATGTCAATACCGGCAACACTATCCATTCAATAAATCCGCAAAACTATGGATCGATACTATCCAATTTACGCATAACGGCGCTGGAGTAGTTACTATGGCAACCTTATATCGCAACAAAGAAACACTTACTCCGCATCGGCTCTCCCTCCCGATGGAAAAGGATGGCGTGGTTCTGACTGCCCCCCAAGGTTATGTCCTCACTACAGAGGAAGGACTGTTCTTTGGGGAGTACCGTGATATCTCCCCTGAGCCGCCTGTCGGGTTTCAGCTCGGAACAGAACCGACGTGGAACGAAGAAGACGCCACGGTGACGCTGAACGTGATAGCAGTGCTGGCGCAAACTCCTGAGGAAACGGCTCTCAAGATCAACGCCACCATCGACGCCATCTGCGAATCGGTGAACCTGTGGGTGAATGGCGAGATCAATGCCGCTGGCCTGATGATGGTGGACCGCATTCTACGCCTGGAACCGGCGAATGCGAAAGCCCTGGCCACCGACAACTGGGTCAGGGCGGAGTACTACGAGGCTGAGGTTCGGAAATACTATGTCATGATGGGTGCGTGGTCAGCGAACTTCTCACCTGATGATTTCTCGCTGCGCACCAAGAAGCCCTTTCTCGTTTCAGCACTGGACGTGGAATACCGCAGGCTTTATCCACCCCCTGTGTACGTGCCATGACCCCCTACGCCGTCGCCATCCTCCTAAGAGGAAGTCTCGTCGCACCGGCCCTTGTCGCCGTCCAGTTGCGGCTCTGGGAGCGGTGGGGTCATGCAGCGATTCTGCTGTCCACAGGCGAAGTCGTTGAAGCCAGTGCCTGGCATAATGAGGTGCTGGTTCATTACAACCCTTGCCCCTGGTGGAATTATGAAATGGCGCTGTCGCTGGAGCATCTGGGGATGGCCGCCCAGACCGAAATAGCGAGGATTGCCCTTGCTATGCAGGGATGGAAGTATGACTGGCGCAACGGTAAAGGTCATGCGTTGGCGATGGAAGTGAAGGATGATCCGCGGCGAGTGCTGTGCTTTGAGCTGGTGGCGATTTCAACGGGCAAATTCATGCGCTACGGTAAACCCGCAAGCCGGGTTACGCCGCGCGACATCTGTAACGGGAGCCTGATACATGATAACCTTCATCCCTGATCATCCCGTCCCCGGCAATGTCAGAGAGGGCGTCATTTATGCCGACGGCGCCTTGATCGGCGAGTTGGCCGCGCAATTTGTCGTACAGCCGGTGCCGGCGCCTACGGTCGCCCACATCGTTTTACCTCCCCCCATTCCGCGAGGCCTGCGCTATGTCTAAAACCATTGCCTTCACCGTCCCTGTCACCCCGGCCGGGCAATCTGCCCCGGTCAAAGCGCGCCTCGAACAATCCCTGACTTTGGGCGGCGCGCGCACCCTGGTCGCCGAAGCCAATCTGGTGGAGGATCTCGGCCTGCTTGCTCCTCCCCAGGAACTATTCTGGGAAGTCGACATCGATGGCAGCCAATACTATTGGCTATCCCTGCTCAGTGCCATCAACGAACCGAGCCCTCCCATTGTCATCGGCCCGGCTGCAGCGGTGGGGAAAGTGACTGTTGAGGTCTGGACTCGGGATGCCATCGGTCAGATCAAGGAGGGCTGCAAGGTGCGGGTGGTGCCGGTGCTGCTCCCCACCGCCGCGGGTGGCGATGCGATTGTCGTCGAGGGGAGCGATGAGACCGATGTCAACGGCTATGTCGCCGTGGATCTTTATGCGGATTCTGGGGTGTATAAGATTGTCGTGGCAAGTAAGGTGAAAAATATTGATACGGCTGGCAAGGCTGGGCAGGTTTTAAACTGGATTGATTTGTCGTAGGAGGGGATAAAAAGAAGAGGGAGCGACCGGATGGATGTTGTAGCACCCATCCGGCCGCGAGACACACAGAAGCAGCCTGTGAGCCCAGCCAAGGCTCCCCCGCCGCGATCGCAGCGCAGGGAAGCTACCACGTCAAAACAGTTTTGACAATGGAGCTCACAACATGGAAGAAATTCGCTGTAGTCGTTGCAACCGGAAATTAGCTGAAGCCGAATACACCTGCATCAATATTAAATGCCCCCGTTGCGGGGCCTATAACCACCTGAGAGCCTCGAGCCCCCGCCAGCACGCCCCGGAGCGTCATCCTTAGGAGACGCTCGTGCAGAAAAAAACCCCTGGTAAAAATGGCTTCAAGTATCGCCCGCGCTTCGGTGTCATCATCGAAGTTGCCGATGAACAGCAACAGCAGGGGGTCTACGCCGACCTGACTGAGCGCGGCTACCGCTGCAAGGTGGTGGCTGTATGAGGACCGTCGAAATTCATAAACGCTGCACTGACTTCACCTCTTACCGCGCCGCCCGCGTCAAGAGCCTGTTTAATGTCGAATCCGGCGCGGATTTTTCGATTAGTGCTGAGTTGCCTGTTGATCAAGACGACTGGCAGATCGGCGTAATCGTCGGCCCGAGTGGCAGCGGGAAAAGTACCCTGGGCGCGGGGTTGTGGGGTGGAGCCGCGCTTTACTCCGCGCAGTGGCCGGCGGCGCTGCCGATCATCGACGCCATTTCTCCATCCGGATCGTTTGACCAGGTCACGGCCGCCCTGGCGGCAGTTGGCCTCGGCAGCGTCCCTTCGTGGTTGCGGCCGTATGCTGTGCTGTCGATGGGTGAGCGTTTTCGCGCTGATTTGGCTCGTATTTTGTGTGACGCGCCGGCGCGGGTGGTGGTCGATGAATTTACCTCGGTCGTTGACCGCCAGATTGCCAAATTTGGCGCTCTGGCCTTTGCCAAGGCCTGGCGTCGCACAGGTGGCCAGGCTGTGCTCCTCTCCTGTCATTACGACATCCTGGAGTGGATCGAGCCGGATTGGGTCTTTGACACCTCCACCGGCCAGTTTTCTGCGAGGTGTCTTCGGCGACCCTCCTTCGATCTGGAAATATGGGAGACAAACTGGCGTTATTGGCCGTTGTTTGAGCCGCATCACTATTTGATGGCACCGCACATGGTGGCCGCCACTTGTTACGTCGGCACAGTCGATAATGAACCGGTTTGCCACGTCGCTTTTTCGACTCGCCCTGGTCTGGTTGAAGCTCGAGCCTGCCGTTTGGTCGTTATGCCGGAGTGGCAAGGGGCCGGCGTCGGGATGCGGTTTCTTAACGCCATCTGTGAGCTGTGGCACCACGGGGAAAACCGCTATGGTTTGCCCCTTCCTACTCTTTTTCACACCAGTCACCCCGGCCTTGCTGCGGGCCTGAGACGCGATCGTAAATGGACTCAGGTGAGTGCTGTTTTGCATGGAGATAACAAGGGTCGCTGCATCGAGACCTTGCAGCGCAGCGCTGCCAAGGCCGGTGGGTGGGGAACAAAGAAGGAGGGGAGCCGCGGGCAGGGTGGTTTTGGTGGGCACTTCCGGGCGGTGCAGGGTTTTCGTTATCTTGGTGAGGAGGTCACATGCGAGTCGTAATTGTCGGGCAAAAGTGGTTGGCCGCCGAGGTTCTTAAACTGTGTATTTGCCGTGAGTACGATGTGGCCGGCGTTATTGCTCCTGGTCAAGAGGATCGGTTATATCAGGCCGGCGTCGCTTATGGGCGAGCAACGCTGGCTGTCCCCGGTCGACTGACTGCCGAACATATCCCCGCTGACGTTGATGTGATTGTTGCCGCCCATGCCCATTGTTTTATTAGTGACGAAGCCCGCAACCGCACCCGGCTCGGCGCGATCGGCTACCACCCATCTCTACTACCCAGACACCGCGGACGTGATGCCATCCGCTGGGCCATTCATATGCGCGAGACAGTCACAGGAGGCACGGTTTACTGGATGGATGATCGTGCCGACGCTGGGCCGCTCGCCGCCCAGGACTGGTGTCATATTCGACCCGACGACACCCCCGACACATTGTGGCGCCGCGAGTTGGCTCCGATGGGTTTAAGGCTGCTTGGTGAGGTGTTACACGGCATTGATACCGGGCAGGTTCAATCAGTACCACAAGACAATTTCTTGGCTACGTGGGAGCCATCGTTTGATCGACAAAAACTCATCGGATGTGAATAAAAAAGAGCCGGGCGAAAGCTCGGCTCAAGATTATTTTGATAGGATCAAGACGATTTAAAAGGCGACTTTTCGCAATTTTCGGCTATTGAATTTCGCGCGCGGCTTCACATATCACCGGTCGGTTTAAAGCCGAAATCGAGGAACTCTTTGTACATCTTCACCTGTTGATTCTGCCCGCCGATAAAGCGCTGCAACGGAATCAGGAGGGCGTCGCGATCATCGCGACTGACTTCTTCGGTGACGATCGTTGCAAAGCGCAGGGACTGCATCGTTGCCCCCGGCGAAAAGTCGGCGGAGAGGCGATTGAGATATTGAATGAGGAGGTCCATATCCGCATCGGCCAGGGGATAACGGGGCATGACATCATTGAATTCCTGCCCGGCCGGATCGATGCCGTTGCGCAGGGCGTGGGCCAGACTCTCTTCCGTATAAGCCGGGCGCCTGGTCGTCGTCTTGGCGTAGATATAGCGACCACCAGTATCGGTCACGTCTGCCAGCGAAGGGGGCCGCTGATAAGGCTCGTAAAGCTTTTTACCGTTGGTCGGCGGAGTAACCACCCCGCCCTCGAAGGAGCCGATCCCGGCGCGCAGATGACAACTGGAGCAGGAGAAGGTGGTGCTGTCGACGGGGATATCCCCACGGATGAAGGCTTCCATCGGCTCGCCTGAGGGGAGGAGACCGTCCCGGTACATCTTCTCGCCGAGCTGCATGATCTCGGCGGGGGTGTAGCGTGCAGGGATCTCCTGGGCCTGGACCTGAACCAGGGGAGTCAAGACGAGGAGCCAGAGGATCAGAAAGATCCAGTTCCGTTTCATTTTCCGGCCACCTGCTGATACTCCTCCATAAACTCTTTGCCGCTCATGATGCCGAAGAGCCGCAGCCAGCTGCCGTCTTTCGGGGAGCGGATAAGGTTGATCGGATAGTGCGACATCTTGTCGGGGATATAAGCGTCAAAGGCGCGCATCACCGTATTGATGTCCGCGCGGCTGCCGGTGAGAAAGTCCCAGCCCGGTTGGGCGCGATAACGCTGCAGATACTCTTTCATGATCAGCGGCGTATCATTTTCCGGATCGATGGTAATCGAGATCAGGCGCACCTGGCCGTTGCCGGCAGTGACTTTCCGTTGCAAATTAAGGTATCCGGCCGAGAGGACCGGGCAGATGGTGGTACAGGTACCGTAGATAAAGTTGACAACAACAGGTTGGTCAATTTCGAGGAGGGATTTGAGCCGGACTTTGTCACCATCCTGATTGACCAGGGTCACATCCGGGATGAGGTACTTTTCAACCGAACGTTTATAGCGGGTGTCAGCAGCGTGACTGAGGCTGGATGAGAAGGTACTGCCAAGGATGACGAGTAGTAGGGAAAACCGCAGAAATGATGTACGCATAAATCCTCCTGGAATAAACCATCATAAAAAAACAGCATTGCAGCAGAGCAAAACCGCATGATTGCTGGCCCCGAAAGGGACCGGATCGGCAATCGCCGGGTAGAACCTTAAGAAAAAAAGTCGGGATTGTACCTAGTCATCAAACTATTGAGCTGGGGAAAATCCTACCAATGACCTGGGTAAACCTACCTGCAATTGAACTATAGTCACTTATGGGGTTTACATACAAGGGGGGGGAGTGCGGAGGGAAAAGTTTGGCGGGATAAAACAATGTTATCTAACACTTGAGAATGTCTAGGAGTTGAAAAGTATTAATCAAACAAAAAAGGGTATAAATTAAAAATAAAAAATATTAGCAGGCTATTTTTTTTCGTCGATTTTGTGCTGGCAGTTATATCGTCGTCTCCCTGTCAGTCTTCACAAAGCAATCCTTGGGACGCTGATCAAATCTGATAACTGCCGATTGAACCAAACGATTAACCTTGTTTAAATCATGCCTTTTCAGGTGTTATCTGCGTCCAATAAGCCCTCAAGATTTGGGGTCTAAAGCAGACCCTTGGGACGATGAACAAATCTGATAACTGCCGATTGAAACAAACGATTAACCTTGTTTAAATCATGCCTTTTCAGATGTTATCTGCGTCCAAAGCAATCCATGGGACGCTGATC
>JAXMLA010000170.1:0-16459 GCA_034370465.1 Desulfuromonadales bacterium | reverse complement strand
CCTTCGGAGTTTATGTTCATTTCAGTACGAGTAAAGGTGACCAGGTTTGGGAATACAACGGGCACAAAAGGTCGCTGAAGCGATTCAAAAAGAGATCTCCTCCCTGATCATCAAGGGGTTGAAAGATCCCCGGGTCGGTTTTGTCACCATCACCGCCGTCGACGTGACCTCGGATCTTTCCCTGGCCAAGGTCTTCTTCACAGTGATCGGTGATGACAAGGCGCGGAAGGATTCCGCGGCCGGTCTCAAAAGTGCCATCCCTTATATCCGCCGTGAAATCGGCAAGCAGTTGCGGTTGCGGGTTGTTCCTGAAGTGGTTTTTCATTACGATACGTCGATCGATTACGGGCATCATATCGAAGCGCTACTCAAAGGGATTCAGGAGAAAGAAGACGATGGTCGGGGCGATTCTCAAGACAATTAAAGAGAACCGCCGCTTTCTCGTTGCTTCGCATGAAGGTCCGGACGGTGATGCCATCGCCTCGACGCTGGCTTTGACTCTGGCTCTGCGTTCACTCGGCAAGGAGGTTGTCGCTTATAATTGCGACGGTGTTCCCGATACCCTGACTTTCCTCCCGGAATCGACAACGATTCGCCGCACCTTGGAAGCCGACGAACATTTCGATGTCGGTTTCATCCTGGATGCCGGAGAGTTGCGCCGGGCCGGAACGCACTTGGTTCAGCACTGCGATCTCCTCGTCAACATCGATCATCACCCCTTTTCCGAGCACTTTTCCCCGCTGCATTATGTCGATGAACAAGCCAGCGCCACCGGTGTCCTCATCTATCGGCTGCTGCAGGCCGGGAATATCCCCTTGTCCCGCGAGATTGCTTTCTGTGTTTATGCGGCCGTTTTAGCTGACACCGGTTCTTTTCGCTACTCCAATGCTGATGCGGAGGCGTTTCGTGTTGCCGGTGAGATGATCGCGCTGGGAGTCAACCCCTGGGATGCCGCCGCCGGTCTTTATGAAAGCCAACCGGAACTGCGTCTGCGTCTGCTCGCTCTCGCTCTGCAAACCTTGACCATCTCTCCCTGCGGCCGCTATGGTTCAGTGAGTGTGACAACCGAGATGTACCGTGCCACCGGCGCCCGCGCCGAGCACACCGATGGTTTTGTCAATTACCCGCGCTCGATCCTTGGTGTCGAGGTCGGCCTTTTTTTTCGACAGATCGGACCGGAGCAGTTTAAGGTCGGTTTCCGTTCCAAAGGCCGCATCGATGTCGGCGCGATCTCCCGTGAATTTGGCGGTGGCGGGCATCATAATGCCGCTGGTGCCCAACTGACAGGGAATATCGAGTCCGTGCGCAGTACGGTTTTTCAGCGTGTCGGCCAGCTCCTTGATAGCAGCCATTGAACGGTTTTCTGGTCGTCGACAAACCCCAGGGGGTCACGTCTTTTGATGTGGTACGGACGATCCGCCGTGCCCTCAAGGTGCGGCGCGTCGGCCATTGTGGCACCCTCGATCCGATGGCGACCGGGGTTCTGCCGGTGGCCATCGGTGAAGCGACTCGTCTGGTTGAGTTCGTCATGGATGGTGAGAAGATCTATCGCGGCACCCTGAAGCTCGGTGAGACGACCGATACTCAGGATGCCGAAGGGACCATTCTCAGCTCCAGTCCGATCGATTCTATCGACCGGGCGCAGATAGAGGACGCCATCGCTACCCTGCTCGGGCCGATTCAGCAGTTGCCGCCGATGTATTCGGCGCTCAAGCGTGACGGTGTCCCGTTGTATGAGTTGGCGCGTAAAGGTGTCGAGGTCGAAAGGGCGCTGCGCTCGATAGAAATTTATCGTTTTGAACTCTGCTCCGTCGAGCTGCCCTTTGTCACCTTTGAAGTCACCTGTTCCAAGGGGACTTATGTTCGCACTCTCGCCCATGATCTTGGCGCCTATCTCGGTTGCGGCGCTCACTTGACTGCGTTGCGCCGACTGAAGAGCGGCGCGTTCTCCGAAGGAGAGGCGATTCCTCTTGACCGTCTGCGAAGCGATCCGGAATCAGTACAGCTTTTGCCGGTCTCGGCCGCCCTTGCTTCCCTCCCGGCCCTCGATTTGTCAACAGAGGCGCTGGTACGTTTGAAGAACGGAGTGCCGCCGCAACAAAGTGAAGTCAGCGACATACAGCCCTTTCCGGTCGCCGGTAGCCTCGTCACTCTTTGTCGTGCTCAGCAGTTGGTCGCGGTAGCCCGTTTTGAACCGGAACGTGAAAACGAGCCGCGCGGCGATTTTGTTCTGCTGCGGGTCTTTCCGGGGAACGCATAATAACTTTACAGCCTTTTTCTTCTGTGATAAAACATCAAGCTTCATGACCACCGGCCATTTGAAGTCCGGTACAGGCAATAATACTAGTAAGGAGGTGGCACAGTGCTGGCCACGGAACGCAAACAGGAAATCATCGAACAGTTTAAAACCCACGAAGGGGACACCGGTTCGCCCGAAGTCCAGATTGCTCTGCTTTCAGAGCGTATCCTTTATCTGACCGAGCATTTTCGCTCCCATGCCAAGGATCATCATTCGCGGCGCGGGTTGCTTAAGATCGTTGGACAACGGCGGCGTCTTCTCGACTACTTGAAGAGCAAGGATGTCGAGCGCTATCGGACTGTGATCAAGGCTCTTAAAATCCGCAGATAATACCGATAAGCGCACTCCTTGCGGTGAGGAGTGCGCTTATCTCATTCCACCGTCGGCGACTCGGGAGGCTGTCCCGAGAGAGTTTTTAACGTGAATTTCGATCGCGTTGCAGACTGTCTCAGGCCAACCTCCCTAGTCTATTTTCACCGTGCTAAACCGTTGAAAAGCTCAATCGTTATGGAATGATTGAGGGTTTTCAGTAGACAAGGAGTATGACCATGTTTGAAACAACCTATCATCAAGTTGAAGTGCAGTTTAACGGCCAGCCACTGACCATCGAAACCGGTAAAATGGCCCGCCAGGCGCACGGGGCGGTGATCGTCACGTACGGCGATACCAAAGTCCTTTGTACGGTCGTTTCGGCCAGCAAGATGCGCGACGGGCAGGATTTCTTCCCGCTGACCGTTAACTATCAGGAAAAATTCTACGCAGCCGGCAAGATCCCCGGATCGTTCTTCCGTCGTGAGCGGGGTTCTTCGGAGCGTGAAACGCTGATCTGCCGCCTTATTGACCGGCCGATGCGTCCGCTCTTCCCCAAGGGCTACATGTTCGAGACCCAGATCATGCCGACGGTCATCTCCGCGGATCTGATCAATGATCCTGACACCCTGGCGATGGTTGCCGCTTCGGCCTCGGTCGTCATTTCCGACATCCCCTTTGCCGGCCCGATTGCCGCCGTGCGCGTCGGCCGTGTCGCCGGTGTCCTAATCGCCAATCCGACGCGCGAGCAGATGGCGGCCAGCGATCTCGACATTATCGTCTCCGGCTCGAAAGAGGCGGTCATGATGGTCGAAGGTGAAGCTGACCTCATCTCCGAAGACGACATGCTCGAAGCGATCTTCTTTGGCCACAATGCCCTGCAGCCGCTGATTGAACTGCAGTCCAAACTGCAAGCGCTGGTCGGGGTCAGCAAGCGGCCCTTCGAAGTTGCCAAGGCGGATGCCGAGCTCGAAGCCAAGATCACTCCGCTGGCTGCCGAGCGCCTCAAGGCTGCGAGCAAAATCCGCTCGAAGCAGGAGCGCTATGCTGCGATCGACCAGATTAAAGTCGAGATTAAAGAGCTGATGGAAGTCGAATACGCTGGCCGCGGTAATGAAGTCTCCGCAATCCTCAATTCGATTTCGAAGCGGGCCTTACGGCAGATGGTCACCAAGGAGAGGGTCCGCATCGACGGTCGCGATATGACGACGATTCGCCCGATCGTCAGCGAAGTCGGCAACCTCCCCCGCACCCACGGCAGCGCCCTCTTTACCCGCGGCGAGACCCAGGCTTTGGTGGCAGCGACCCTCGGCACCTCCAGCGATGAACAGCGCATGGATAACATCCAGGGGATGGAGTTCAAGAAGTTCATGCTCCATTATAACTTCCCTCCCTTCTCGGTCGGCGAGACCAGCATGCGTCTCTTTCCGGGGCGGCGCGAAATCGGCCACGGCTATCTTGCCGAACGCTCGATTGCCAAAGTCCTTCCCCAGCACGATGCCTTCCCGTACACCATTCGCATCGTCTCCGATGTCCTGGAGTCGAACGGTTCTTCATCGATGGCGAGCGTCTGCGGCGCTTCCATGGCGCTGATGGATGCCGGCGTCCCCCTGACGGCTCCGGTGGCGGGGATTGCCATGGGTCTGATCAAGGAAGGAGATGATGTTGCCGTCCTTTCCGACATCCTTGGCGATGAAGATCACCTTGGCGATATGGACTTCAAAGTCACCGGTACTGCCACTGGCGTCGCTGCCCTGCAGATGGATATCAAGATTACCGGCGTCGACCGGGCGATCATGAAGCAGGCCCTGGAGCAGGCGAAAGCCGGCCGCATCCATATCCTCGCCAAGATGGCCGAAGCGATCGCGACCCCCCGTGGCGACCTGTCGCAGTACGCACCGCGGATCACCACCATCTATGTCAAATCTGATCAGGTCCGCACCGTTATCGGTTCCGGCGGAAAGAATATCCGCGGCATTATCGAAGCGACCGGTTGTTCGATCGACATCGAAGATGACGGCCGGATCAACATTGCCTCGGCTGATGGCGATGCTTGCAAAAAGGCGATCAAGATGATTCGCGATCTCACCCAGGAAGCCGAAGTCGGCAAGATTTACCAAGGGATCGTTCGCAAGATCATGGAATTTGGCGCTTTTGTCGAAATCTACCCCGGCACCGATGGTTTGGTACACGTTTCCGAGCTCGCGCATGAGCGGGTCAAGAACGTCTCTGACGTCGTTGCCGAAGGCGATTCGATTCTGGTCAAGTGTATCGGTATCGACAAGCAAGGGAAGATCAAGCTCTCCCGCAAGGAAGCCCTTGGTAAGCCCGAATCCGCTGGCGAGTAAATCGTTGCGGTCATGATCCAGAAATCGGTTCTCGATAACGGTCTCCGGATAGTCAGTCAAAAGATCCCGGCGGTTCGCTCTGCGGCCGTCGGGATCTGGATCGAGACCGGTGCCCGCCATGAAATGCCGCAGGTCAGCGGTATTTCTCACTTTGTCGAGCACATGCTCTTCAAAGGGACGCAGAGACGTGACGCCCGGGCGATAGCCAAAACCATCGATTCGGTCGGCGGCGTTCTCAACGGCTTCACCAGTCGGGAATATACCTGCTACTACGCCAAGGTCCTTGGCGAAAAGCTGCCGCTGGCTATCGACCTGCTTGCCGACATGGTGCAGAATTCGATCTTCGACCCCGAGGAACTCGAAAAGGAGCGGCGCGTCATCCTGCAGGAGATCGGGATGGTCGAAGACTCCCCCGATGAACTCAGTTACGACCTCTTCAATCAAACCTTCTGGCAAAATCATCCCCTCGGCAACTCCATCACCGGCACGGCCGCTTCCATAGAATCCCTGACCCGCGACGATCTCTGCGCCTTTATGCGCGCGCGCTATTGTGGCGAAGGGATGGTTATTGTGGCTGCCGGGAATGTCGACCATCGTCAGGTCGTCGACCTGATCACAGCGGCTTTTTCCGACATGAGTCCGACCCTTCCGGAGGTCGCCACGCTCCTGCCGGACTACGGACGGCACCTGCATCTGCACGAAAAAGAGCTCGAACAGGTTCATATCTGTCTCGGTACACGTCTCCTCCCTCAGGATCATCCCAACCGTTTTGCCGCTTATCTCCTCAACATGATCATCGGCGGCGGCATGAGTTCACGACTCTTTCAGTCGATTCGGGAAAATCTTGGGTTAGCTTACTCGATCTACAGCTCGGTCGATGCCCATTCCGATGCCGGCGCTCTGGTCGTTTATGCGGCTGTCGCCCCGGCAGATACCCGGCAGACCGTTGATGAAATCCTCAAAGAGCTGGCCAGATTTCGGGCACAGCCGATCCTTGCAGAGGAATTGTCGGTTGCCAAGGATCAGCTGCAGGGGAATATCCTCCTATCTCTGGAGAGTTCCGATACCTGTATGTCCCTCTTGGCCCGCAACGAGATTTATCTCGGCCGGATCTTCCCGATTCGCGAGCTACAGCGCGACATAGAGAAGGTGACGGTGGAGGATATTCACCGCCTTGCCGAGTTTGTCATCAGGGATGAATATCTGAATCTGCAGATTCTTGGCCGCGTCCAGTCGCAGGATTTTGACCTGTCACAACTCACGGTCGAAGGTCGATAGCATGATGCCGCTGACTCTGACGGTGCAGGTGCGCCGCCTCTCTGAATCGGCGATTCTGCCGCGTTACATGACTGATCTCGCTGCGGGGGTTGACCTCCATGCCGACCTGGCAGCGGAAGTCGTTCTGGCGCCGGGAGAGCGCGTCCTTGTCCCCACCGGCCTGGCGCTGGCGATCCCAGCCGGCTTTGAAGGGCAGGTGCGTCCCCGCTCTGGTCTGGCTTTGAAAAAGGGGATCGCTCTGGTCAATTCACCCGGCACCATCGATGCCGATTATCGCGGCGAAGTCGGCATTATCATCATCAATCTTGGCCAGGAGGCGGTGACGATCACTGCGGGTGAGCGCATTGCCCAGTTGATCATTGCCCCGGTAGTCAGGGCGGAGTTTGTTGCCGTCGACGAGCTCGATACCACCCGACGCAACGCCGGGGGCTTCGGCCATACCGGAGGATGACGATGGCGCATAGCTGTGACTGTGGAGCAACGCAGGGCCAACCGCTCGACGAGCTGGTGGAATTCCCCTGCGATTACATCTTTAAGGCCTTTGGTCCCAATAGTGAGGCCTTTGTTGCCAGCGTTCGTTCGACGATCGGTGCCACGGTCTTTGCTCCCCTCGACGCCATCAAGGTGCGCCCGAGCAGCAAGGGGGAGTATCAGTGTGTAACCGTTGTCGTCCGCTTGCAGAATGTCGCACAGCTCAAGGCGATCTATCACGATTTGCAGCAGATTGCCGAGCTGAAATACCTCCTCTAACCCACTCGCTCGGGGCAGCCGATGATCATACCTGTTCATGCCGATAATCCGCAGCCGCGCCAGATCAACCGCATCGTCGAGACGTTGCGGAAGGGCGGGGTCATCGCTTATCCGACCGATACCATCTACGGCATCGGCTGCGACATTACCAATCGCAAAGCGATTCAGCAGATCTACCGGATCAAAGAGCGCGACCCGAAGAAGCCCTTCGCCTTTATCTGCCCCGATCTGGCAGCGATTACCCGCTTTGCTCAGGTCAGCAACTTCGCTTTTCGCATTCTCAAGCAACGCCTTCCCGGCCCTTATACCTTTATCCTCGAAACGACGCGACAGACCCCGGAGATCCTCACCACCAAGCAGAAGACCGTCGGTATTCGTATCCCCGATAATCGCATTGCATTGGCGATTGTGAGCGAACTCGGCGAGCCCCTGGTTACCACCAGTGTCAACCTTTCCGGCAGTAACCCCCTCTGCGATCCTTATGATATTGAGGATGAATTCGGCCAGCAAATCGATATGGTTGTCGATGGCGGCATCCTCATGGGCGATCCTTCGACAGTCATCAGTCTGGTCGGCGACCGGATTGAAGTGTTGCGGCAGGGCTGCGGCGAAACATCCTGGATCACCGAAGGATAATTTGATGATCTATCGCTGCGCGCGCCTTCTCCTTCCCACGATGGCTGTTCTTTTCTGTCTGTGCGGGCATTCCGCCGCCGCACCCCCTGCCGCATCGCCAGCCAGGCAGGCGGAGATGGGGGGCGTCGGTCTGCAGGTGGTGCCGATCGCCACCGGTGAGATTGTCGTCATCGCGGTTCTGGTGAAATCTCCGGCCGATAAGGCCAAGCTGCGCCCCGGCGATCTGATTGTCGCCGTCGACGGGATAGCTTTGCGCGGCAGCAAGTTTGCAGATGTGACCAAAAATCGCCTTTGGGGCAAGGTTGGCAGTAAAGTCAAGCTGACCTGGCAGCGCCCCGGCGTCGCCGGTAAGAAGAGTGCACAGCTGGTGCGGGCTGCCCTCAAGAACGAACCGACAGAGGATCTCGAAGTCCAGTTGCTCGTGCCGGACGGGACTCCTGTTCCAGAGGTCACTAAACCATGAGCGGCAAAGAGATCATCCTCACTTTTTACGGGCGGCGTTTTTTACGGGAGGATTGGCGCATCGATTTCGACCGTGCCAGCATCGATGCCTGGGTGAACCGATTGCAGGGCGAATACACCCCTTTTCTGATGAGTGTTCAAGGGCGCTGGCAGGAAGAGATCGTCCTTGAGGTCAATGGCTATGCCGATCTCCTCAACTGTGTGCGGCTCAGTTCACTGCAAGACGGCATAAGTAACCTTTGTCTCGGTCATATCATCGGCAAGAGTGCCAACTGTAATCTGGAGGAGGACATCCGCCGCGGTGTCAGTCGCGTCGCCTTTGCCCCGGAGATGGTAGAACCGGACGGAGAGAATAAACGGGTCTGTCATAATTGCGGCTGTGGGTGTTGATCAAGATGGGGCAAGGGGGGGAGCGAATCAATTAGCAGGGACATGTCTGCCGATTTGATTGTATCGGCAATCTTCGATAAAAAAACAGCGCTCACCTTGCTCACCTTATGGCAGCAATTGTGTGGCGCTGTTTAATTCGCTGAAAATAATTTACTATTCACAGCAGGTTAAATTAGTTGGTGCCGAAGGCGAGACTCGAACTCGCACGAGCAATTGCCCGCCACCCCCTCAAGATGGTGTGTCTACCAATTCCACCACTTCGGCAAAAAGTCCGCTACTTATAATGGAAGGCGCGCTGAGTGTCAATAGGAAACTTGCGACTATTTCGCATCACCTTGGGCTGGCGGTATCGTCGGCAGGGTCGGAGCGGTTGCCGGGGCAGCGACCGAAGTCGGCATGATGCTGCCGGAGCTCGGTTGATCCATGAAATAGGCCAGGGTCAGGCTGGTCAACATAAAGATGATCGCAGCCGCGGTCGTTAATTTACTGAGAAAATCGCGGCTGCCACTGGCACCAAAGACCGTCTGACTCGATCCGGCCCCAAAAGTTGCGCCGACTTCAGCCCCTTTACCGGCTTGCAGGAGAACAATAATAATCAGGGAAATACAGACGAGAACATGCAGCGTAATCAACAAGGTTGTCATGAAAATGTTACTCCTCGATTCGTTTTTTCATTGAAGCGCTATCTTTTAACATATTTGGGTCGCTGAAGAATAGCTAAAAAATTACGGGCGCGCATAACGGACGATGCGGATAAAGTCTTCGGCCTTGAGGCTGGCACCCCCGACGAGGGCACCATCGATGTCTTCCTGGGCCATTAAACCATCGACATTATCCGGTTTGACGCTGCCGCCGTAAAGAATCCGCGTCTCCTCTTCTACTGCGCCGGCAAAGAGTCCGGCCAGCAGGCCACGAATGAAGACGTGGGCGTCCTGGGCTTGATCCACGCTTGCGACTTTGCCGGTGCCGATCGCCCACACCGGTTCATAAGCGATAACAACATGACGCATGGCATCATTGTCGAGCCCCTTCAGTCCTTCGCGCACCTGGCGGGTGAGAACGTCGAACATCGCCCCGGCGTCCCGCTCTTCCAGCGTTTCGCCGACGCAGAAGATCGCTTGCATGCCGGCCGCCAGAACGGCTTCGATCTTGGCATTGATGAAATCGTCAGTCTCCCCGAAGAGTTGCCGCCGCTCCGAGTGCCCGACGATCACGTAGGTGCAACCGACATCCTTGAGGAGGGGGGCCGAGACTTCGCCGGTAAAGGCGCCGCTGGCGGCGGGATGGCAATTCTGGGCGGCGAGTTGAAGGTTGCTCCCAGCAACTTCACTGGTTAGCGCCGCCAAGGCGGTAAAGACCGGCGCGACAATGATCTCGCAGTCGCTGACGTCCGCAACTCCTTCCTTGAGTTGTTGGATCAGTTCTCGTGCTTCAGAAATAGTTTTGTGCAGCTTCCAGTTGCCGGCGATGATCGGTTTACGCATGGGCGGAATGTCCTTTATGTGGGCTTGTAATCGTTATTTGCGTTATTTGTCAGTGAGGGCGGTGACGCCGGGGAGTTCTTTCCCTTCCAGGAATTCGAGACTCGCGCCGCCACCGGTCGAGATGTGCGTCATCTCGGCGTCGAGTCCGGCCTTGTTGACGGCGGACACTGAATCGCCGCCGCCGATAATCGACAGGGCGGAGGAGTCGGCCAGGGCCTGGGCAACGGCAAAGGTACCAGCGGCGAAGGCCGCAAATTCAAAGACTCCCATCGGCCCGTTCCAGACGACAGTTCCGGCCTTGCTGACTTCTTCGGCATAAATCTTTGCGGTCTGCGGACCGATATCGAGCCCAATCCACCCGGACGGGAAGTCGCTATTGCTGCAGACACGGTGTTCGCTATCGGCTTTGAATTCGGCCGCAATCACATGATCAACCGGCAGGAGGATTCTAACCCCGCGCTCTTTGGCTTTTTTCATCAACTCTGCGGAAAGTTCTATCCGGTCACTTTCGACCAACGATTGACCGACTTCGATCCCTTGCGCCCGGAGGAAGGTGTAAGCCATGCCGCCGCCGATGATCAGGGTATCTACCTTGGACAAAAGATTTTCGATGACCGGGATCTTATCACTGACTTTGGCTCCGCCGAGGATGGCGACAAAGGGGCGTTTTGGCGCCGCAAGCGCGGTGCCAAGATATTCGAGTTCCTTCGCCATCAGAAAACCGGCCACCGCCGGCTGGAGGAGGTGTGCTACCCCTTCGGTGGAGGCGTGAGCGCGGTGTGCCGTTCCGAAGGCGTCATTGACGTAACAATCTGCCAGGGCGGCGAGTTCCGCGCTGAAGGCCGGATCGTTCTTCTCTTCGCCGGCGTGAAAGCGGACATTTTCGAGGAGAAGGAGGTCGCCATCCTGCAGGTTGGCAATCAGGGATTGAACCTCGGGGCCGATGCAGTCGCTGGCCATGGTTACCGTCCGTCCCAGCAGTTTTCCCAGATAAGGCGCCACCGGTGCGAGGCTGTATTTCGCTTCCGGCTTGGCTTTGGGGCGTCCCAGATGTGAAGCGAGAATCAGGCGTCCACCGTGGTCGAGGATGTAGCGAATGGTCGGCAGCGAAGCGACAATCCTGGTGTCGTCGCTGATTTGCCCGGCATCGTCGATCGGCACGTTAAAGTCGACCCGGCACAGAACTTTTTTCCCCTTAAAGTCGACGTCTTTGATCGTCTTTTTATCGAACATCGCGCTCTCCTTTTTTAAGCGTCAATAAAAGCGGGAGGAATCCATATCGGATTCCTCCCGTTCATGTTAACCGGGGAACTTCAAATTCAGGCTTGGTGTTTGTGCAGAAAGACGACAAGGTCGACGATCCGGTTGGAATAGCCGGCTTCATTGTCGTACCAGGCCATCACCTTGACCATATTGCCGCTAATGACGGTGGTCATCAGGGAGTCGACAGTTGAGGAAGCGCGATTGCCATTAAAGTCGATGGAGACGAGGGGGGCGGTGCAATAGTCGAGATAACCCTTTAACGGACCGGCAGCGGCGGCGGCGAGCGCAGCATTGACCTCGGCGGCGTTGGTCTCTCTTTCGGTGTTGACGACGAGATCGATGAGGGAGACATTCGGGGTCGGAACCCGCACTGCCATGCCGTCAAGTTTCCCTTTGAGTTGCGGCAGGACGAGGGCCACGGCCTTGGCTGCCCCGGTGGTTGTCGGAATCATCGAAACGGCGGCGGCGCGGGCGCGGCGCAGGTCGCTGTGTGGCAGGTCGAGAATCTGCTGGTCGTTGGTATAGGAGTGAATAGTCGTCATCAGCCCTTTGCTGATGCCGAAGTTTTCGAGCAGGACCTTAGCGACGGGGGCGAGGCAGTTGGTCGTGCATGAGGCGTTGGAGATAACATGGTGTTTGGCCGGATCGTAAGCCGCTTCGTTGACCCCCATGACGATGGTCAAATCCTCCCCTTTGCCGGGCGCGCTGATAATGACCTTTTTTGCTCCGGCAGTCAGGTGTTTGGCAGCATTCGCCCGGTCGGTGAAGCGGCCGGTCGATTCGATGGCGATCTCAACCCCGAGTTTTTTCCAAGGGAGGGCGGCTGGATCCTTCTCGGCGAAGACCTTGATCTCTCGCCCATCGACAATCAGGGCGTCTGCCGTTGCCTGGACATCGCCGGCGTAGATGCCGTGTACCGAGTCATATTTAAGCAGGTGCGCCAGGGTGGCAGGATCTGTCAAATCGTTGACCGCGACAATTTCGATCTCCGGGTTTCCGCTGGCAGCCCGAAGGACGTTTCTTCCGATGCGGCCAAAACCATTGATAGCAATTTTTACAGACATGGACAACTCCTGAATGAAATGAATCTGGTGAATAGAAAGAAACTGCTAAAACATATCTGAGTATAGCGTTTGCAGGTTAATTGTCTATAACGTGCGGATATTTTTCTTGCTCAGCGGACAAAAATGTAATCCAAACCAATCCTTGTCGTCAATAACAAAGGGGCTCCAGGCGCGCATGGAAATTAAAATCCTATTAAGAAGCCATTGTCAGGGGGGCGATTGTCATGCTATGTTCAAATTTAACTAATTTTTTGGGTAGATATTCTTTTGATGATTCGTACTCTCGGCAACCGCATCCTTCTCTTTGTTTTTGCTATCCTGCTCCTGACCCTTGCCGTCGATAATATCTTGACGATCCGGCAGGTGAGTCGCGATTATCTGCAGAGCCTTACCGTCCGCAGCCGCTTTCTTAGCAAAGAGTTAACCTCCGGAATTGAAAAAGTTCTTTCCCTTGGCATCGGTCTCAAAGAGCTTGACGGGATGAATAACCGCTGCCAGCAATTGGTCGCGAGTGATCCCGAAATTATTTATTGCGTGATTGTCGACGCGAATCTCACCCCCCTTTATTCTCATGATCCGCTCTCCCCGCCGCCCGTCAGGCTCAGCGAGGTAAGGGCAGGAAATACGGCAACGTCCCTCCTTAATAATTCCCGTTTCGGCAATGTTTACGACACCACAACCCGCATCCTGGCCCCGGACGGGACAACCGCCGGTTGGGTCAGCCTCGGTTTCTCCGAATCAGCCCTTACGGCGATGACCACAAAATTATTGCGTTACACCCTGATCGTTCTGGTGGTGGCAGCGTTCATTGTACTGCTGGTTTTGGTCTATTTTGTTCGCATTAATCTGACCGTACCGATTGAACAACTCTGCAGTGTTGCCCGGCGCATCGCCGGCGGCGATTTTAATGTGCCGTTGCCGAAAATGTCGACGCTGGAATTTTCTGCTCTCGCGAATGCCCTCGATTCCATGGCGAAATCCTTGCGCGATCGTGATGGCAAAATTCAAGACAGTTATGGCGAACTCGAACGTTCCAACCGCGAATTGCAGTCGTCGTACGAACAGCAGGAGCGGGTTACGGTTGAACTTGCCGCCAACCGCGAGATGTACCGTGCCCTTCTTGAACACGCCAGCGATGCCATTCTGGTGGTCGATGAAGATGATTCCATCCTTTTAATCAATCGGGCGGCAGAGACCTTCTTTGGCGTCACTCGTGCAGCCGCCGTGGGTGAAGATTTTCTGGACCTCCTTTCCAGCTTTCACCATGGATTGGTTGAGCAGGAACTTTCACTGATGAGTGATTTGCGAGCGGGAAAAATCAGTGAATTTGAATTGAATTTTGTACGCCCACAAAGCGGCGAGCGGTTCGTCGGTTGGCTGCGCGGTTCGGTGGTGTTCGATCCGGATGGCAAGAAGATGGTGCAGATGACGATTCGTGACATCACCCGCGACAAGGAGATCAAGGAGAATCTCGAACAGGTCACGGCCGATTTGCAAAATTTGAATCTGATGAAGAATTCTTTCATGGGCATGGCGTCGCACGAATTGAAGACGCCTCTGACCGTTGTCTCCGGTTACTCCGAACTGATCCTGAGCGGTATTGCCGGCCAGGCAGATGAATCTGTCCTTTCGATGGTGCGCTATATCTCTGACGCTTCCGACCGATTGACTGCCATTGTCCGTGATATCGTTGATGTGACTCTGCTGGATCGTCGTGAGATACCACTGCGAGTTCGCCTTGTCGACTTCAATGAGTTAATTCGCACTGCCACCAAGGAACTCGAATATTTCTTTCATGTTCGCCAGCAAACACTAAAGTTCAATCTCGATTCCGATCTCCCGCAAGTCTTCTGCGACCCTGACCGCATCTTTCAGGTCGTCACCAATCTTGTCGGTAATGCGGTCAAATTCACGCCGGATAACGGCACGATTACGCTGACGACGCGTTTGGTCAGGATTATGCGGACTCCTGCCAAGTCGGCAGGGAACAGTGACATTGAAAACCTCGATACGCAGCCGCACACTTATGTTGAGATGGTTGTGCAAGATAGCGGCATCGGCATCGATCTGGAAGAACAGGTGCAGATTTTTGAAAAGTTTTATGAGATCGGCAAGATAGAGGAACACTTCACCGGCAAGATGGCTTTCAAGGGGCGGGGCACCGGTCTCGGTCTGACGATCGTCAAGGGGATTGTCGACCGTCACGGCGGCGCCATCTGGGTCGAAAGTGAAGGTCACAATCCGGAAAAATTCTGTGGTAGTGCTTTTTACGTCCTCATTCCCCTCCTGCCACCGGTCGATCCCCCCGAGACAAGCTGACCTCTCCCGCCAAATCTTTCCTTGCCGGCAACCGCCGATTCCTGTTATAACGCAGCCGCAATAAAGGAGTATTTTATCACGTGCGGATCTGTCTGTTAGCCAGCGGCAGCAAAGGAAATGCGCTCTACATCGAAAGCGGCGAAACTCGCCTGCTCCTCGATGCCGGCCTTTCTCTGCGCGGTCTCAAAGAGCGGCTTGCGTCGATTGAGGTCGATGCCGCACAGCTCGATGCGATCCTGGTCTCTCATGAACATGGCGATCATTGTCGCGGCCTCGGTCCGATTGCGCGGGGTTTAAAGCTGCCGGTCTGTATCGATCCAACCTCCCTGACCGCCCTCGGCAACAAGGCCGGGGCGCTGCCGATGGTGCGGGAGTTTTCTGCCGGCGAGGTCATCGACTTTCGTGATCTGCGCATTGAGACGATTCCGTTGACCCATGATGCTGTCGCGACCGCCGGTTTTGTCATCGAGAGCCGGGAAGGGCGCATCGGTGTAGCAACCGATCTCGGCATCGCGACGCGATTGGTGGTGCAGCGATTGCAACGCTGTCGCGTTCTGGTGCTGGAATTTAATCACGACGAAACCCTGCTGCGCGACGGCCCCTATCCCTGGCCCCTCAAGCAGCGGATTCGCAGCCAGCACGGCCACCTTTCGAACGAAGCCGGCGCCGAACTCCTTGATACTCTCCTGTGGGGGGGGCTGGAGGCAGTCTTTCTCGGTCATTTAAGCGAAACCAACAATACTCCGCAGCATGCTCTCTCCGCGGCCCGAAGCACTGTCGATCGCCAGAGTTGCTGCGCCCCCGAGCTCATCCTCGGGCGGCAGGAATCTGCGACAATCTGTTTTTCCATCTGAAAATAATCGCCACAAGGAGTACGAACCAGGATGATCGAACGTTATACCCGTAAAGAGATGGCCAGAATATGGGAAGCAGAGAACCGTTTCCGCATCTGGCTGGAGATCGAAACCCTCGCTTGCGAGATGCAGGCAGAGCTCGGGGTGATTCCGGCAGCTTCGGTCAAGACGATCCGCGAAAAAGGGAACTTCGATATTGCCCGCATCGACGCCATTGAAGCCGAGACCAAGCATGATGTCATCGCCTTTTTGACCTCGGTCGCCGAATATGTCGGTCCGGAGGCCCGCTTCATTCATCAAGGGATGACCTCTTCCGATGTCCTTGACACCTGCCTTGCCGTGCAGATGGTGCAGGCCTGTGATGAGTTGATTGCGGATCTCGATATGGTCCTCGCTTCGATCAAAGAGCGCGCTTACGAGCATAAAGACACGGTCTGCATGGGACGCTCGCACGGCATCCACGCCGAGCCGGTGACCTTTGGCCTCAAGCTCGCCGGCTGGTACGCCGAGATGGCGCGGAGTCGCCGTCGTCTGGTCGCTGCCCGGGAGAATATCGCCACCGGTGCCATCTCCGGTGCGGTCGGCACCTTTGCCAATATCGATCCGCGCGTCGAGGAATATGTCTGTGCCAAGCTCGGACTCAAGCCGGAACCGGTCTCGACCCAGGTCATCCCCCGCGACCGTCATGCTGAAGTCTTCTGTGTCCTCGCCATTATCGCTTCCTCCATGGAGCGGATCGTCGTCGAGATCCGCCATCTGCAGCGCACCGAGGTCCTTGAAGCGGAGGAGTTCTTCAGCAAGGGGCAGAAGGGTTCGTCGGCGATGCCGCACAAACGCAACCCGATCCTTTCCGAGAACCTGACCGGCCAGGCCCGCTACATTCGCGGCATGTGTATGCCGGCTTTGGAGAATGTCGCCCTGTGGCACGAGCGTGATATTTCCCATTCATCGGTGGAGCGCTACATCGCCCCCGATGCCACTGTTGCTCTCGACTTTTCGCTGC
>JAXMLA010000169.1:0-1173 GCA_034370465.1 Desulfuromonadales bacterium | reverse complement strand
ATTATTAATGATTCTGCGGATTCTCCAGGAAGAGGATGGACCAATCGGTTCGCGGATGATCGCGGCGCGAATGAGCAAACAGGGAGTAGCCCTGAGCGAGCGAACAATCCGCTACCATCTCCGGATGCTCGATGAACGGGGGCTCACCACCCTGGTTGACCGTCACGACGGCCGGGTGATAACCGAATCGGGCGCGGAGGAGATCAACAATGCCCGGGTACGGGACAAGGTCGGCCTGTCCATCTCCCGGATTGAAAACCTCGCTTTTCAGACCACCTTCGATCCCCGGACTGGCCGGGGTGTCCTGCCCATGAACGTTTCCTTCTTCCCTAAGCGGTCTTTCAAAAAGGCCCTGGTGGCAATGAAGGGAGCATTCAAGGCGGGTTTGGCCATCAGCCAGCTCGTGGCCGTGGCCGAAGAGGGGAACAGGATTGGCGGATTAAACGTACCGGCAGGACAGGTCGCCTTTGCCACGGTGTGCAGTATCACCATCAACGGGGTTCTTCTCAAGCGGGGCATCCCCATGGACTCGAAGTTCGGGGGTATCCTGGAGATAAACCAAACCCGCCCTGTCCGGTTTGTCGAGCTTATCAATTACAGCGGTTCTTCCCTCGACCCTTCGGAGGTGTTCATCCTGGGGAAGATGACCTCTGTCCGGGCAGCCGTGGAGGGGGGCAGGGGCAAGATCCTGGCCAACTTCCGGGAAATACCGGCCCGCAGCGGATCCCTGGTAGAAGAACTCGTGAAGGAACTGAGGGAAGTAGGCATCGGCGGGGTCCTTTCCCTCGGGCGACCCGGAGATCCCCTGTGTGAAATTCCCTTAGATATAAACAAGGTGGGAATGATCCTGCTGGGCGGGCTCAATCCCGTCGCCTGCGCCCACGAGGCCGGGATCGCCGTGGAGAACAGGGCCATGTCCATGGTCCTTGATTATCAATCCCTCCGGAGCTTCGGGGATGTCTGTCGGGAGGCCTGAGAAACCTTCCGCAATAATTAAAACTGACGCCCTCGTAAAAAGTCGTCAAATCTACTTTAAGGAGGATTATTAGTAATGAGCGAGTCGAACCCCTTTGTCATCGCCCAGTAACAGAGCGATGAATGCGCCAGGATTCTTAACCTCGAACCCCATGTCCGGGAACTATGGCGGGGCCCCATGCGGGAGATCCATGTCTC
>JAXMLA010000168.1:0-2959 GCA_034370465.1 Desulfuromonadales bacterium | reverse complement strand
GTCTTCGGTTGGTGGACGACGTCGCCGGCGGCAAAGACCCCTTCGCGCGTGGTCATGCCATAGTACGGCTCGTCCTCGGTGATAACATACCCCTGGGCATTGGTCTTGATGCCGGTGGTGGTCGAAACGATGCGGGCAAAGGGTTTCTGGCCAACGGCGATGATCACCTTGTCGCAGGGAAATTCCCGCTCACTGCCGCTGACCGGGAGGATGCTGCTCTCCCGGTCGGTGAGCTGGCGGGAAAATTTCTGGATGGTGACCCCCTCAACGCGGCGGTCGCCGTGGATCTTGCTGACACTGGCCGAGAAGTGGAATTTTACCCCTTCATGCAGGGCTTCGCTGTACTCTTTGTCGCTGGCGCGCCGCTCCTTCTCCGGGACAATATCGAAGACATCGACGCTGGCCGCTTTCAGGCGCAGGGCGGTGCGGGCGGCATCGACGGCGACGTTGCCGGCACCAACGACGACAACCCGATCGCCGGCCACCACCGGATAAGGTCGATCGATGAGGCTGCCGTCGCGAATCAGGCTGACAGTTTCAAGGAAGTAGATCGCCTGCATGGCGCCGGCGAGATCTTCGCCGCTCACGCCCAGTTTCTTGGCCAGACCGGTACCGGTGCCGATAAAGATCCCTTGATAGCCCATGGCAAAGAGCTGATCGAGGGTCAGATCCTCGCCGATAATGACGCCGGTCTCGATGCGGACGCCAAGATTACGGATAATCTCGATCTGCTTGTCGACGACCTTGTTGGGGAGGCGGTATTCGGGAATACCGTAACGCAGCACCCCGCCCGGTTTGTTCTGTGCTTCGAAGATCGTCACCCGGTAGTTGAGCCGCGCCAGAATGGCCGCCACCGAGAGCCCGGCCGGGCCTGAGCCGATCACCGCCACCTTGCCGCGCAAGCGGTTGAGGGTCAATTCCATCTCCTTCTCGGCAAGGAAGCGTTCCAGCTTGCTGATCTTGATTCCGGCATCTTTGCGATTGAGGATGCAGGCTCCCTCGCATTGGTCGTTATGGGGGCAGACGCGCGCACAAATAATCGCCAGGTTACTATTTTCGTTGATAATATCGATGGCGCGCTGATAATCCTTGACCGCGATCGCGCCAATAATCTCCGGAATCCGGTTCTCGATCGGGCAGCCGCCGATACAGGCCGGATTTTTACATTGCAGACAGCGTTTCGCTTCGGCAATCGCGTCCTCTTCACTAAAGCCTTTTTCCAGTTCGTCAAAATTCAGCATCGATTTCATCCTTATCGTCACATTTTGCTTTTATAAGCGAGATCCTCAGTCCAGGTCAACCAGGCTGGCATGAATGGTGCTTTTTGTTGTGAATCGAGGCAATCCAGGTAATATGTTTGTTCTTTTGACGTCGTTCTCATTTCTTGTCGTCAAAAAACGGCATCTTTTCCTGGTGTTGATAGGAACTTTCCGGTGTCGGTGATCAGTAAGTCAGGAAAATTGAATTTTTTCGGAGTGAAGGTGCTGCAGATGGTGAGAAAATCGACGTCGGCATGTTATCGGCAGTTTATCCGGATCATTAAATTTATCGATCTGCCGATCAACCGGAAGTTCACCCTCTTTTCCCTGGGAGTGCTCTTCTGGTTGTTGGCTCTGGCGGGAGTGGCTGTGGTCACTCTGGTCAGGGTCGATGCAACCTATGGACGCATTTTACATGAAACAATTCCTCATGAACTCGCCGCGCAAAAGATTGCCGCCGAGTTGTCGACGATCTCTCTCGAAACGACCGATCTTTATCAAACCCGTACGTCCAGTGACGTCCTCAGCCATGCCGATCTTCTTCTGGACCGTTTGGATGAGATCCAGAGGCTGATTTCGACACTGAATGTCAGTGCTGAAAAGCGCGAAGAGAAGGGCGGTCCGGTCAGTTTTTTACTGAAAAAACCAAGGGAGCAACGGGCATATCTGCATGAATTAAGCGCTGTCGTCGCGCAGATGAACCGGGTCGTGCGCCAGGCGACTGCCGATAAAATCAAAGAACTTCTGCCGGGAAATCAAGAGCAAGTTTTTTTGGCGCGCGGCGAAGCAGAGATGAAGGAGTTGCTGCACGAAGCGGAAAAAATTTCTCTGGGCTATGCCGGAGAGATTGTGGCCACTTACCGTCAATCGACGACCGAAATCAGCGAAACAATTCGCGCCTCGTTTCTCATCATGTTCGGGGTCCTGATTCTGGCGCTCGCTCTTCTCGTGGTCTTTACCCGCTGGATTGCCGTGGCGATTGCCGGACCGATTCAAGCTATAACCGGGCAGATTCATGCACTCAGTGCCGGCGATGTCGATTTAAGCGAGAAGCTGGCGATTACCTCGCAGGATGAGATCGGCACTCTGGCAACGGAGTTCAATGGTTTGATGGAGTCGGTCTATGGTATGACCGCCTTTAAAAATGTCATTGAAGAAGATAGCCATCTGCAGGATATCTATGCCCGCCTTGGCGATGTCTTCGAACGTGTGGCCCAGATCCGGCGCTACTGTATTTATGAAGTTCTGGATAATCAGCAGGAGATGGTGGCCGTCTATCCCCTGGGACTTGAGACCTCAACCCTCCACTGCCAAGGAGAAATTCTTGGCAACTGTGAGCTTTGTCGCGTCTGCAAGACCGGACACCAGATCTCCTCTCTGGTTTATGTCGGTATTTGTCAACAGTTCAAGGGGGAGAATCAGACCCAGCAACATATCTGTGTGCCGGTAAATGTTGGCGGGCGCATCGGCTTGGTGGTACAATTCCTTTTTGCTCCGGTGGATGGAGTGCCTCTTGACCGGACCTTGCTGCAACATCAGGTCGATCGTGCCACCCGCTATCTGAAAGAAGCACAATCGGTGCTCGAAGCGAAGCGGCTTTTGGCGACGCTGCGGGATTCAGCGCTGCGGGATGCCTTGACCGGGCTGTATAACCGCCGTTTTCTTCAGGAGCATTCGCAGCAGATTGTGGCCGGATGTCA
>JAXMLA010000167.1:0-1035 GCA_034370465.1 Desulfuromonadales bacterium | reverse complement strand
CAGCCGGTTGGGCACGGGCTTGAATTTTGTGGATGGAGAATCGGCTCCGTATGGGTGCTGCCCCTGGGCGTCTCGGAGCCTCGCTGGAATTGGTGGGGATTGGGACCCTCTCTGAAAAAGCTGGCTTTTCAGCTTTTTGGGATTGAGACGGGTTCAAAAACTGAATCAGTCAGCTTTTTCAGTCGAAGATCCGCCGACTTCGCAGGAATTTACGGATATAGAATTATCAAATTCCGGCATCCTTCACACGATCAATCGCATTCTGCATGGTCTGATGCCGGTGGCTCCCTCAAATCCCTTCCAGCGGTCCAAACACGCCGATCCAACGGGTTTGGAGGGTATTCCGGAGGGCTGCCTGCCGGGTTTTCGTTCCAACCCGGCGCAGAGCAGGATCTGATGCAGGATTTGATTTCCAACGTTTGGAAAACCATGCCCCTCCGGCTTCCAAGGTCCGGAACTTCCCGCCGCCGCAACGAAATTCAACAATCGTTCCACCCCGCGCCGCGACTTTGTCAGCCGATTGGGCATGGTTAGAAATTTGAGTCTGGAGACTCGACCCCATTGGGTTAAACGGTGATCGACATTGCGTTCTTCGCGCCTTTGCGAGAGCCGCTTGGACGCCCGACGCCGGACGCCCGACGCCGACTCTCCAGGATCGGATCTCACGCCTCACCTGTCATTCCCCCATTCCATTCTTCCACTCCCACACCCACACTCTCCACTCGTCGACAAAGCTGACTTCTGATCACTGTCCTCTGCCCCCTCCCGCGACACTCGACACCCGACAGGGGATGCGACAGTTGTTGCGCGTGACCCGATCCTCCGCTAGAATGGCTCCATGCAAGACGTGGCATCAGAATTACCGGTTCGAAAGACCGTCGGCCAGCACCGGACCGCCCCTCCTCTGGTTCGACTCGACCGGCTTAATCGGTTTGTCCATCATCTGAAGGCGGATCCTGATCATGAGCCCGGACCCTACCCCATTCGAAAAACTGTTGGTCGCGCTGGTTTGCGGCAAGGTTGACTTCGTCACCA
>JAXMLA010000166.1:0-1178 GCA_034370465.1 Desulfuromonadales bacterium | reverse complement strand
TTTTCTAACCGCGCCCAATCGGCTGGCTGTCAAAGTTGCGGCGCGGGTACGGCGTTGTTGTTGAATTTCGCTGTGGCGGCGGGAAGTTCCAGACCTTGGAAGCCGGAGGGGCATGGTTTTCCAAGCCTTGGAAACACCGACAAAAGTCTTTCGAACGGTGGCCGGGGGCCATGTCGCCGGCGGGCAGGTGCTGACCCCGGTTTTCAACAACCAAGAAGAGATTGGAGTGTACGAGTACGTGTAAAAGTACGATTTCCGTCTTTCATCCGTACTCGTACACGTACTCGTACACGCAACTCTCTCTACAGAATCAACCCGCAAGTCTGCTCCCAAATGCGACGGCGGGTCGTTGATTCGGGTGCAAGGGTGGAACGGCGCAGGAGTCGGGACCAGAGGCCAGAGGGCGGAGATCAGAGGGCAGGGACAAACGGCAAAAGGCGAACTTCGAACATTGAACGCTTAACGTCCAACGTTGAACCAGAGGAATAATTCCCAAGATGTTCAGCGTTCAACGGAGGTCAGAGGTCAGGAAGAGTGGAGGGGACAAAATACGAGATCGGTTCCGGGGGATTGGATTGTTATGTTTGTCGAGCCGTGCCGGGTTGTTCCTCCAGGGTCATGGTGCAGCGGCCCGCTGCACAATCATAGATTTCGCTGTATCGAGATTCGCCGAAGCGCGGCGACGTCGATTTGATCCTTGTCCCGAACGCTTTCTTTTTTGAGAAGGATGAGTCCTTCTGCGGAAAGATAGGGAACCGGAATTCCATGGATTTGGCTGTAGCGAACGTGGGCGCGAAAATCCTCGATATGACGACCGCCGATGCGAATGAAAATGTCGATCGGAAACTCCTCGATGACGCGGATGGCGCCCTCTTCATCCGAAAAATCGGAAGGGGACAATTCCCGCGCAAATCCCTGGCCCACAGTCTGCAGAACAGTGAGAAGGCGTTGTATGTTCTCGGGATCCCCCGCCACAAGAAGGTCGACATCTTCCGTGGTCCGCACAAAACCGTTGAGCGCACAGGCCACACCGCCAATGGTGACGAAGTCAACCTTGCCGCAAACCAGCGCGACCAACAGTTTTTCGAATGGGGTAGGGTCCGGGCTCATGATCAGGATCCGCCTTCAGATGATGGACAAACCGATTAAGCCGGTCGAGTCGAACCAGAGGAGGGGCG
>JAXMLA010000165.1:0-8147 GCA_034370465.1 Desulfuromonadales bacterium | reverse complement strand
TTTTTGCCGATGAAGCCTATCTCCGCCGCGAACGGGACAAGGCGCGCGAACTGCGCCAGAGTCAGTGGTGGAAGAACCGGATCGCCAAAGGTGTCTGTTACTACTGCGGCGCAGCCGTGCCAGCCAAAGAGTTAACCCTCGATCACATCGTCCCGCTGGTGCGCGGCGGCACCAGCACGCGGGGCAACTGTGTCCCGGCCTGCAAGAGTTGCAACAACAAAAAACAGTCGTTGCTGCCGATCGAGTGGGCGGAGTATCTGGCGGGGTTCGGGGAGAAGAAGGAAGAGGAGTAGGAATCCCAAGATCATCGGGCGGCCGTGTAAACGCCCGCTTTGTTCTTAAACTCCCCTCCTTGCTTAAGGGGGAGTGGTCGGTTCTTCACCCCAGCAACCCCCGATCGGCAAGGCTGACGTAGCGATTGCTGCCGATGATGATGTGATCGAGGACGCGCACCCCCATCAGTTCGCCGGCCTGGCGCAGACGGGTGGTGATGTCGAGATCTTCGCGACTCGGTTCCGGGTCGCCGGAGGGGTGATTATGGACGAAGAGGACGGCGGCGGCGGATTCGCGGACAACCGGGACAAAGACTTCGCGGGGGTGAACGATGCTGGCGGTGAGGCTCCCTTCGGAGATCTGCACATCGCGGATGAGGCGGTTCTTGTTGTCGAGGAGGATGGCGATGAAGCGCTCTTTTTTGAGGTCGCGCAAAAGTTCGTGGTAGTGATTGAAGACCTCGCGCGCCGTTGAGAAGGGGGTTCCCGGTGTCAGGGTGGTGTCGCGAAAGCGCCGGCCGAGCTGAAAGACCGCCTGGAGTTCGGCCGCCTTGGCCGGTCCGATTCCCTTGACTTCGCAGAGTTCGGCAATGGTTGCCTGGGAGAGGGGACGGAGACCTCCGAAACGAGTGAGGAGATGGCGGGCGTGATCGAGGGCATTGCAGTGGCTGGCGGCATCGCCGGTGCGGAGGATGAGGGCGAGGAGTTCGGCATCGCTGAGGGATTCTGCCCCGGAGGTCAGGAGCTTCTCCCGGGGGCGTTCCGCTTCCGGCCAGTCTTTGATTCGTTTCATGGACCCCTCCAGAGATAAAGAAAAGGGGAGAGACGCTAAAGGAGCGCCTCTCCCCTTTATTTAATGTTGTTATTTGACGATAACTTGCAATCTATTCGCGGACATAAATATCGACATCGGTTTCGTGGACCATCGCCATCAGATGGGCATACTCCGATTCGATCAGGGCAAAATGATTTTCGGTCTCTTTGGCGAGACGCTCGAAGACCATTCGCACGGACGGATCGACAGTGTTACTGGCGGTTTTATACAGGCTCTTGGCGAGCTCTTGCTCGAGATTGAGGGCGAGTTCCATCGCCTTGCGCTCGTGCGCATTGTTGCTCAGGGCCAGATCAAGCTGGCGGATGTCACTGTGATCGAGCTGCGGCGGGCTGGACAGGTATTCCGCCAGGGAACCGTACTCCTGGCCACGGTAGACTTTGAAGAGGTGTCCGACGTGCTCTGCCTCTTCTGCCGCCAGCTGGGCAAAGACTTTTTTGCCGCGGGGATTGGTGATGATGCTCTCCGCATGTTTGTAAAGGTCCATCGTGTTCTTTTCGGTCTGAATGGCAAACTTCAGGGCATTCTGCATGTTGAATTCTTGCGGCATAAGGTCTCTCCTGTGATTGGTCAGAGTCGATGACAACGAGTTTTTACGTTAGCAGATGTTGCTAAATTGTCAAATGAATTCAGTGCAAAGGCGGTTGACAAAGGTCGCAAAGATAGTCACTCTGTGCCCAGCGTATAAGTTTTTTCCTCCGCTAACCTCTGACTGGCTGATGGTTTGTTATGACGCCAACCTCCCAAAAACCGGAAGAAATTATCGTGGCAGCAGTGGCCAGCAACGGCATCATCGCTGCTGATGGAGCCATCCCCTGGCACTGTCCGGAAGACTTGCGCCTTTTTCGGGCGATGACCCTCGGAGGGACGGTGATCATGGGGCGCCGCACTTATCAATCGATCGGCCACCCTCTGTCCGGCCGCCGCAATATCATCGTCAGTTCCACTCTGCGAGAAAGCGCCGGAATGACCGTCGTCCCCAGCTTCGAGGCCGCCGTCGCTATCGCCCTTGCCGCTTTTGCGCCGATCTATTATTGCGGTGGGGCAGAGATTTACGCCCGCGCCCTGGAACGGGCCGATGCCATTTATCTTTCGCGGATGAAGGCAAGTGCCGAGGGGGATCTCTCCTTTCCGGTTATCGATCCCTTGATTTGGCAGGTGGTACGGGAAGAAGATTTTATCGACTTCGTTCTTCTTTGTTATCGGCGCATCGCCGTAAAATCCGCAAGCCCGTGTCGGGGGTAATTGCCTTTTTCTCCTGTTTTTGGTAGACAAAGCCATGCACAGACTTATGAGCCTTCATCCCCTGCCATTCTTTTTAACTGCAAATATTCTGCGAGCCGACCGGCATGAGTGAAAAATCCAAGACAATTTCCTCCTCCCCCCTTCTTCAGGATCCCCTGCACAAGGAGATCGCCGGCGTTCTCCTTGGCGCTTTCGGTCTCTATCTGGCGTTGATCCTCCTCAGCTATCACGGTGGCGATCCGAGAATCAATAATAACATAGAGACGTTGGCCGTAGAAAACCTCGGCGGACAATTCGGCGCTTACCTCAGCGATATTCTTTATCAATCCTTCGGATTCGCGGCATTGTTGCTCCCTGCCGGTTTTTTCGCCGTTGCCTGGCGCTTCCTCCGCTTCCGCGATGTGCGTTTTCCTTTGTGGCGCTTCGGTGCTTATTTTCTGCTGCTCCTTGGCTTTGATGGTCTTCTTGCCCTGTTCCTGTCACGGGTCGAGATTTTTGGTCAAAGTATCGGCGAGGCTGGCGGCCTGGTCGGGCGGGGATTAGCGGATCTTTTAGTTCCGAGTCTGGGCCAGGGAGGAGCATTCCTGATCCTCTTCCCCCTCTTTGTCATCGGCTGCATCCTGTCGTCCCGGGTCTCCTTTGTCCTCTTTGTGCAGGGACGGCTGCAAGAGGTCAAGTTTCTGTGGGCCCGGCGGCGCGAACAGGCCAAGGCCTCCAAAGAACTGGCCGCCCGCGAGCATCATGAAACCTTACAAGCGGGGCCGCGGATTACACCTCCCCGCCCTGTTTACGTCGAGCCGCCGAGCAAAGCTGCCAAGCGCAAGCAAGCGGCAGCGCAGGCGCCGGTGCAGGAAGTCTTTACCTTCCTGGAAGCCTGCGGCACCTATCATCTTCCCCCCCTCTCCCTCCTTGATCATGAAGGGGAGGCGGCCAAGCCGGTCGATCGCGAGGCGCTCCTCGCCAATGCCCGCATCCTCGAAACCAAGTTTGCCGACTTCAATGTCTCCGGCGAAGTCACCGAGGTCAAGCCCGGCCCAGTCGTCACCATGTACGAATTCGCCCCGGCGCCGGGGGTCAAGGTCAACCGCATCTCCAACCTCTCCGACGACCTTTCCATGGCGCTGCGCGCGCTGTCGATCCGTATCGTTGCGCCGATTCCCGGCCGCGGTGTGGTCGGCATCGAGATCCCCAACCGCGAGCGCGAAACGGTCTGGCTCAAGGATATCTTCTCCTCCGACGAGTTCCAGAAGAACGGCGGCCGTCTGCCCCTCGCTCTCGGTAAGGATATTTTCGGCAGTACCGTCGTCGCCGATCTGTCGCGCATGCCGCATGTCCTGGTCGCCGGTTCGACCGGCAGCGGCAAGTCGGTCTCGATCAATACCATGGTCCTCTCCCTCCTTTACCGCGCCAAGCCGGAGGATGTGCGCATCATCATGGTCGACCCGAAGATGCTCGAACTCTCCATCTACGAAGGGATTCCCCATCTCCTCCTTCCCGTCGTCACCAATCCGAAAAAGGCGGTTCTCGCTCTCGCCTGGGCGGTACGGGAGATGGAGCGGCGCTACCGTCTCCTTTCCGACAAGAAGGTGCGGGATATCGCTGGTTACAACAAGAAGATTGCCAAGGAGGCCGATGAGTCTGCCGCCGCTCTGGCGCGGGGCGAGGTGGTGATCGATCTGGTCGAACCGGCTTATGATCCCGACGAAGCGCTGCCGATCATCTCCCCCCTGGAAGGCGAGGTCCTCGAACACGGGCACCTTCCTTATATCGTCGTCATCGTTGACGAACTCGCCGACCTGATGATGGTCGCCGGCCGCGATATTGAAGAGTCGATCGCCCGCCTCGCCCAGATGGCGCGGGCCGCCGGTATTCACCTCATCCTCGCCACCCAGCGGCCGAGCGTCGATGTCATCACCGGCCTGATCAAAGCGAACTTTCCGACTCGCATCTCATTCAAGGTCTTCTCCCGCATCGACTCCCGCACCATCCTCGATCAGATGGGGGCGGAGAACCTCCTCGGCATGGGCGACATGCTTTATCTGCCGCCGGGGACCGGTGCCCTGCAGCGGGTGCATGGCGCCTTTGTCTCCGAGATCGAAGTACAGCGCGTCGTCGAATTCCTCAAGAAGCAGGGGGAGCCGGTCTACGACAAATCGATCCTCGAAGCGCCGCCCTCCAGCGATGGTGGGAGTGACGGTGACAGCGACGGCTACGACGAAAAGTGGGATGAAGCGATCGCCGTTGTCGCCGATACCCGCCAGGCTTCGGGCTCGATGCTGCAGCGTCGTCTCGGCGTCGGTTACAACCGGGCAATGAAGATGATCGAGCGGATGGAGCAGGAAGGGATTGTCGGCCCGTCGATGGGGAACAGCAAACCACGCGAGGTCTTTATCAGCAAGATGACAAAGGAGTAGGACTGTAGGCTCACCCGCTTAAAAGTTCATATGCTCCCGACTCGTTGTCAGGAGAAAAATTCACCCTGACTTTACCGTTTAAATTCTAAGTAAAATTAAGGTGTTGCAGAAAAAATAAAGTTGCCATTTGCACTTTTTTATTCCTATAATCCCCGCGTTACAATTCCTCTGGTATCCTTTTCCTTTCATTCCATTAAGATCAACAACGATAAGGAGATTTGCGCATGTCCACGAAGTATGTCTATTTCTTTGGCAATGGTGAAGCGGATGGACGGGGAGAGATGAAGAATCTCCTCGGCGGCAAGGGTGCGAACCTGGCGGAGATGACCGCCATCGGTCTGCCGGTCCCGCCGGGCTTTACCATCAGCACCGAAGTCTGCACCGCTTATTACAAGTACGAGCGCAACTATCCGGCCTGCCTCCCCGAAGAGGTGGCGGCCAATCTGCGCAAGATCGAGGAAGTGATCGGCAACCGCTTCGGCGATCCCGCCAATCCTCTCCTCGTTTCGGTCCGCTCCGGCGCCCGCGCGTCGATGCCGGGGATGATGGACACCATCCTCAACCTCGGTCTCAACGATGCCACGGTGCAGGGCGTCATCGCCAAGAGCGGCGATGCCCGCTTTGCTTACGACGCCTACCGCCGCTTTGTGCAGATGTACGCGGACGTCGTCCTTGATGTGAAGAAGGATATCCTTGAGCATCAGATGGATGAGGTCAAAGCCAAGCGCGGCATTAAGCTCGATACCGAGCTGACTGCCGACGATCTACGTGAGCTCGTCGCCACCTTCAAGGCGACGGTGCTGCAACAGACCGGAAAACCCTTCCCCGATGATCCCGCCACACAGCTCTGGGGTGCCATCGGTGCGGTCTTCGGTTCGTGGATGAACCAGCGCGCTATCACCTACCGCCGCCTCAATAATATCCCGGCAGACTGGGGGACGGCGGTCAGCGTTCAGGCGATGGTCTTCGGCAACATGGGCGATGATTGTGCCACCGGCGTCGCTTTCACGCGTAATCCATCCACCGGCGAAAAGATCTTCTACGGCGAATTCCTTGTCAATGCCCAGGGCGAGGATGTTGTCGCCGGCACCCGTACCCCGCAGCCGGTGAACAAGGCGGAAGGGGACGGCGTCCTGCCGTCCCTGGAAGAGGTCATGCCCGCCTGCTTCGCCCAGCTCCTCAGCATCCAGGGGGTTCTCGAAAAGCACTACCGCGACATGCAGGATATCGAGTTCACCATTGAAAAAGGCAAGCTCTACATGCTGCAGACCCGCAACGGCAAGCGCACCGCGGCCGCGGCGGTGCGCATCGCCGTCGAGATGGTCAAGGAAGGGCTGATCAGCGAGAAGGAAGCGGTCCTGCGCGTGGCGCCGGAACAGCTCGATCAGCTTCTTCACCCCTCCCTCGATCCGAAGGCGAAGAAAGAGATTATCGCCAAGGGTCTCCCTGCCTCCCCCGGTGCGGCCAGCGGCGAAGTCGTCTTCTCGGCCGATGAAGCCGAAGCTGCGGCCAAGCTCAACCGCAAGGTCATCCTCGTCCGTGTCGAGACCAGCCCGGAAGATATCCACGGTATGCACGCCGCCCAGGGGATTCTCACCGCCCGCGGCGGCATGACCAGCCACGCGGCGGTCGTCGCCCGCGGCATGGGCAAGTGCTGTGTTGCCGGCTGCAGCGAGATCAAGGTCGATTACAACGCCCAGAGCTTTGTCGCCCGCGGCGGCGTCGTCATCAAGAAGGGGGATGTCATTACCCTCGACGGCAGCTCCGGTGAAGTCATCAAGGGGGCGGTAGCAACGGTACAGACCGGCCTTTCCGGCGCCTTTGGCGAGCTGATGGTCTGGGCCGATGGTTTCCGCCGCCTCAAGGTGCGCACCAACGCCGACACCCCGCACGATGCCAAGGTCGCTCGCGAGTTCGGCGCTGAAGGGATCGGCCTCTGCCGCACCGAGCACATGTTCTTTGAAGCTGACCGGATCATGGCCGTGCGCGAAATGATCCTCGCTGCCGATCTCGACGGTCGCAAACTCGCTCTCGCCAAGATTCTGCCGATGCAGAAGGGAGACTTTCTCGGTATCTTCCGCGAAATGAAGGGGCTACCGGTGACAATCCGCCTCCTCGATCCGCCGCTGCACGAATTCCTGCCGAACACTGATGCCGAGATCGAAGGTCTCGCCAAATCGATGCAGGTCTCGGTCGCCGCCCTCAAGCACAAGGTTGAATCGCTGCACGAATTCAACCCGATGCTCGGCCATCGCGGCTGCCGCCTCGGTATCACCTATCCGGAAATCTACGATATGCAGGTGCAGGCGATCATGGAAGCGGCCTGCGAACTGATCAAGAACGAGGGGTACGCCATTGTCCCCGAGATCATGATTCCCCTGGTTTCCCATGTCAAAGAGCTGGCCGTACTGCGCGCCAATGCCATCCGCGTCTGCGACGAAGTCATTGCCCGCTACGGGGTCAAGGTCGAGTACCTGATCGGCACGATGATCGAACTCCCCCGCGCCGCCCTCACCGCCGACCAGATCGCCACCGAGGCGGAGTTCTTTTCCTTCGGCACCAACGATCTCACCCAGACCACCTACGGACTGTCCCGTGACGACGCCGGCCGGTTCCTCCCCTTCTATGTCGAACATAATCTCTTCACGGACGATCCCTTTGTCGCTCTTGATCAGAGTGGGGTCGGCCAACTCGTCGAGATGGGCTGCGTCCGCGGTCGCGCCACCCGTCCTGATATCAAACTCGGCATCTGCGGCGAGCATGGCGGCGAGCCCTCCAGCGTCATCTTCTGCCACAAGATCGGCCTCGATTACGTCTCCTGCTCCCCCTTCCGGGTGCCGATCGCCCGTTTGGCTGCCGCCCACGCCGCCCTGGGTGGAAGCGAAGACCGGACAAAATAATCTCTCTCCCGGAGAAACAAAACGCCCCGAGAGCTTGTCTGCCGGGGCGTTTTGCTGTAGATTTAATGACAGAATTTTTCATCAGCAGTGCACAAGATAAGGAGTCTGACATGTCTACCAAGAACAATAACACAACGACGATCGTGGGATTTTTTGCCGGCGCTGTCATCGGTGCGACGGCCGTTCTGCTGCTGGCCCCGACCTCAGGACGTGAACTGCGCGGTATGCTCGCCGATCTGAGCGAAGATCCCGCCGACAATGTCAAGCGTCTTGCCCGCGAAGCAAGATTCAGACTCTCTCCCAAGAGCAAGAGTCCTGACTATAAGTATGATGGCGGTGATGCCTGGATATAGGCGTTCTGTCTGATGGAACGGATATGAGCGATTAAACAGGGCGGCCGATCAGGTCGCCCTGAGTTGTTTTCAGCCTCCGCCTTGCCTGTCGGCGCAGGTCGATTATACTGTGAGGGAGCAGTCGTCGGCGG
>JAXMLA010000164.1:0-4828 GCA_034370465.1 Desulfuromonadales bacterium | reverse complement strand
ACATTGCCGGTATAGGAGTGGGAATGGAGGAAGGCCTTCATCGTCGGGTAGTCGTCGTAGAAGGCCTGATAGATCTCCTCGGTGCTTAAAACCACCGAGAGGGGGAGATAGCCACCGCTAATCCCTTTGGAAAGACAAAGGAGATCAGGGCTGACGCCGGCATGTTCGTTGGCGAACATTTTGCCGGTGCGGCCGAAACCAACAGCGATCTCATCGGCAATATAGTGGATCGATAGTCGATCGCAGAGGACTCGCAACTTTTGCAGATAGCGCGGCGGGTAGATCCGCATCCCGGCAGCGGCCTGAATCAGCGGTTCGACGATGATCGCGGCGATCTCATCCTGCTGCCCCTCCGCTATCTGTTCAAGGGCGACAAAACATTCAGCGTCGCAACTGTCACGTTGCAAGTTGTAGGGGCAGCGGAAACAGTCCGGACCCGCGGCATGCAAAGTGTCAAGGAGCAGCGGTCGGTAGACGTCACGGTAGAGTTCACAGCCGCCGATGGCCAGGGCGCCAAGGGTCTCTCCGTGGTAAGCTTCCCTGAGGGAAAGGAAGCGTCTTTTGTGGGGCTTACCACTCTGCTGCCAGTACTGAAAGGACATCTTCAGCGCCGCTTCGATAGCGGAAGAGCCGTTGTCGGCAAAAAAGACGCGGGACAGGTTGCCCGGCGCCAGAGCGCAGAGGCGCTCGGCAAGTTCCACCGCCGGCTGGTGGGTGAAGCCGGCAAAGATGTGGTGACTGATCTTGGCAGCCTGTTCATTCAGCGCGCAATTGAGGCGAGGGTGATTGTGACCGAAGAGGTTGACCCACCATGACGAGACGCCGTCCAGGTAGCGTTTGCCATCGACATCGATCAACCACGATCCTTCACCGCGGGCAATCGGGATCGGCGGCAGGAGTTCATGATCCTTCTCCTGCGTGCAGGGGTGCCAGACATGGGCGCGATCAAGGCGGAGAAGTTCGGTTTTGGTCATCTAAATTCCGAGGGCCGCGAGGAGCCAAGGGAGGGAGGGCAGTTTTTTGAGGGAGGCGCTGAGGGTGAGGACCTTGTCTCGATCAGCACCGTCGACCTCCGGCAGGACCCCGAGGATATCGGCCGAGGCAAGAGATGAGAGGGTGTGCGGTGCTGTCTCTGCGGCTTCATCCGGTTGCGACGGCATGCGGTTGATGATGTACCCGGCCACCGGAATCCCCATTTGCTGGGCGGCAAAGATGGTCAGAAGTGTCTGGTTGAGTGTGCCGAGTCGGGCGGTGGTCACGACCAGCAGCGGCAGTCCGATCGCTTTGGCAAGATCCGCCATCAGCAATCCCCCAGACAGGGGGGACATCAGCCCACCGGCGCCTTCGATGATCAGAAAATCATGGCGCTTGCCCAATGTGTGCGCCGTTGCGATTAGACTGGCAAAGTCGATGAAACAATTATCCTGCTCAGCCGCTTGCGCCGGGGACAGAGGTGCACGTAAACGGTAGGGAGAAATCTCCTCCACAGAGTCCTGGCTGTTGGCGGCCCATTGTAGCAACTTACCATCATCGCCAAGGTGCTCCGGGTCGCTGACCCCACTCTCGGCCGGCTTCATAACGCCGACTTTGAGACCACGTTCTGTTAAAAAATGGGCCAATGCTGCACTGACCATGGTTTTCCCGACGCCGGTGTCGGTGCCGGTGACAAAGATCCCCTTAAAGGGCGGATTAACGGCAGACATTGACGCTCACCTCGACGTCGCGGAACATTTGCAGGTCCATTTCACGATCGCGACCACTGGTCGTGAGGTAGTTGCCGATCATGGTTCCGCTCGCCCCGGCCATGAAGATCCAGGACTGGAGATTGCGCAGATTCGGTTCGCGCCCGCCGCAGACGCTGAGCCGTTTTGTCGGATGGACAATGCGGAAAAGGGAAATAATCCGCAGGCAATCAAGGGGCGTGAGCTGCCGGAGATTGGCTAAGGGCGTCCCCGGAATCGGATTGAGGAAGTTGAGGGGGATGGAGTCGACATCCAGATCACGCAGGGTCAGGCACAGTTCAACCCGCTGTTCCAGCGATTCGCCGAGACCAAAGATACCGCCGCAACAGACTTTCATACCTGCGGCCTTGGCGACCCGCACGGTCTGTACGTCTTCCTCGTAATCGTGCGTAGTGCAGATCTGCGGGAAGAAGGAGCGCGCCGTTTCGAGATTGTGGTGATAGGTCACACAGCCGGCGGCCGCCAGAGCGGCGGCGTTGGCAGGGTCGAGAATGCCGAGGGAAGCAGATGGGTCGATGGCAGTGGTGGCGCGGATCTCGCGCAGGGAGGCAAGGATGCGTTCGAATTCTTCGCCGGCCTGGACCCGTGTGCCACTGGTGACGATGCCGTAACAGTGCGACCCATCGGTGGCCGCTTGCCGCGCGCCGTTGACGATCTCCTCCTGCGATTTAAGCGGGAAGACCGGGGCGGCACTGGCATGGTGGCTGGACTGGGCACAGAAAGCACAGTTTTCGGCACAACGCCCGGATTTGGCATTGATGATCGAGCAGAGGTCAATAGTGTTGCCAAAAGTCTCTTCACGTAAAGCTTGAGTCACCGTAAAGATGGCTGTTAGTTCCGCCCCTTGCGAGCGTAAAATTTGCAGTGCTTCGTCAGGAGAAGGGGCGATCCGCTCATTGGCTTTTTGATAGAGGGTCGAAGGAAAAGAAAACATCAGAGCATCCTGTCTATTGTTGAATTCATCCGCGAAACATTACATGCACTGAATTCCAATTGTCAACCATATTTGCTTTTGATGGTTTACAACCAATATTTTAAATGATTAAAATTTAATTCCAGCTATCTGTTGACTGTCCTTAAGTGGAATGATAAAACATCATTTTAAATTCTCGCATTGGTGGAACTATGATCAAAACTATTATCGGGCAAAAGCTCAAGGCAACCCGACTGAAGAATGACATGACGATTCAGGAGTTGGCGAAACGTGCCGCAGTTTCATCGAATATGATTTCACGCATTGAGCGGGGTCTGACCACGCCCTCGGTGGAAATTCTTATGCGCCTTGCTTCTTCGTTCGGCATGAGCATGAATTTTTTCGTCGAAGAAGCAGAAAAAGGTTCTACGCTCGTGCATATCCTGAAGGGGGAGGGAGAACCGATCTTTTTTTTTGAGGACAAACATCAGATTTTCAGCCTCACGCAAGGGATTCGCGATCCTGGATTTTCTGTATTTATCGATATCCTCGAAGAAGGATGTAATAGCGGGGAAGGGGGGATGGTTCATTCCGGCGAGGAGTTTGCTTATGTCCTTGATGGTTCGGTCGCATTTTTTGTCGATGAAGAAGAATACGTTGTTAATGTCGGTGACTCGATCGTCTTTAAAGCCTCTCGACCGCATCGCTGGAAAAATTTGAGTCCCGGTCGCGCCCGGGTTCTCTGGGTCGTATCTCCTGCACCGTCGGTGTCCTGTTAATCTTAAGACTGGCTGAATGGTATGAAACTAAAAAAAATTGTCGGTAAAAAACTTAAAAATATTCGACTGAAGCGAAATTTGACCATTCAGATTTTGGCAGAGCGTTCACGGGTTTCGTCAAACATGATTTCTCGTATTGAGAGAGGGTTGACAATTCCCTCTGTCGAGATTTTGATGAAGCTGGCGGGTGTCTTTGATAAAAGTATTAATTATTTTGTCGAAGAAGTTTCACATACGCATGAAATCGTATTTTCTCGACCGGGGCAAAGGGATACAACGATTTATGACGATCCCTCAGAAAACATGAAAACAGAGTCGTTTACTTCCGGACTGCGCGACCCGCAATTCATGTCCTTTCTTTGTACAATCAAGGTAGGAGGGAGCAGCGGGGAAAAGAATATGTACCATCCAGGAGATGAATTGATATATATTGTGCAAGGCCAGCTATCGTTAAGCATTGCCGATGAGACGCATGAACTTTTTGCCGGCGACAGCTTGTCCTTCAAGTCACATCTCCCCCATCGTTGGTATAATTCAGGTAATAGTGAAGCCAAAGTTATCTGGACGCTTTCTCCCTTTACAACTCTTTAGCGAAGGCAGGACTAGGCATGTCATTTTTATCGCGTTGGTTTGGCTCCCGTAATCCTCTGGATGAAATTCGCAAAGCTTCAGTTCAGGAACGTTGGGCTGATGTTCTCAGCTTTGCATCGGCATTAGAGGATAACTCTTTGCCAGCCAGTGAACAAACAGAGCTGCGCGCGCTTGTCGATGGTGCAGCTGAAAATCTCTCGCGCATAAATTTTAAGGAAGGTCTTGCTTCCCTCCGTGCTGAGGATTTCCGTCGTGGCTTGGAGCATCTTGATTTGGCTCGTCAACTGGTTCGTTCCAGCGAGTTGCGGGAATTGATAGATGCTGAGTTTGTACGTATCGGCAGCAGCAGTGATCTTCCTGCCGGGACTAAGCCAGCGGTACCCGCCCCTTTGAATAAGAGTAGTTGTGCTTCATCCTGTTGCGGGACAACCGCGACAGCGCCGGTGAATCCTTCGGCATTTGCAGGGAACTTTGATGAGGCGACCCGATTTGATATCGTTCACACAGCTTATCCGCCTGATCTTCTCCCCCGTTATTTAGAACTTTCACCGTTGATGCGTCAAGCGATCCTGCTGGCTCATGATGAGAAAGGCGATGAAGCTTTAGCCCTCTTCACTACGATCCCTGAGAACGAACGGAATGATCTGTTTTTTTATGAAACAGGCGCTCTTTTAGCTCGCAGAAATCAATATCCAGAGGCGGTAAAGGCGTTGCAGCAAGCGATCAGCATGAACCCTGCTTTTATCCTCGCAGCGCTTACCCTGGTTGATCTTCATGTTGGCCAAAAGACTTATGCAGCCGCA
>JAXMLA010000163.1:0-4062 GCA_034370465.1 Desulfuromonadales bacterium | reverse complement strand
ATCCCCTGCGGAAAGAAGATCTTCCCCTGGCCAAAGGTTTTGAGCAGGTTGCCGGCCAGATCAAAGATCAAAACCTTACTCGCCTTGCCATCGGTCACATAAAGACGATCATTGCGGTCATCAACAAAGAGGTAAGCGGGTTTCACCATCTGCTCATGGCGGATGGTCTGGACAATCCGGTGATCGGCCCCAAAGACGATCACCTGACCCTTTACGCCGTCAGCCACATACAGGCGGTCGCGACTGTCAATGGCCATCCCGAGAGGCTGGGCCAACACGCCTTGTTTTTCCGTTAAGAGCTGATTGGTTTTGGCCACAAAATCATAGACGCGAACATTGCCCAGGTGCAGGTCAGAGACATAAGCCCGCCCTTGCGAGTCAATGACTCCGTCGACCGGGGTCTTGAAGAAATCGAGGTTCGGCTTCCCCAGGAACGCTTCGGAAGATCTCTTCAGCCCGGTCTTTTCAAAATCATCTTGTGACGCATAAGTCCCGAGAAACTCGAGACGGGGTGGCTCGGGGGGGGGGGGCCAAAGGACCCGCATCTTCGCAGGGGGCGGGGCACAACCGACCAGGATGAAGAGGAGAAAGAGACCGGAAAGTAAAGAACGAATCTGCATAGCGACGACTCCGATTAAGTGTAACTAACTATCAAGCTCTCGTTATAACTTACTTTTTATGACATTCCTGGCAAAGAGTGTAGCGATTGGTAATATTTTTCGGGAAGAATGCCGGTCCAGCCCCCCCATGCGGATTGTGACAGGACGCACAATTCAACTTCTGTCCGGGACGCGCTTTGGTTTCCCCCTGCTCCAGCGGGTGGCCCTTGCCGCCGACGCCGCGTACCACGTGCCCGTTTTTGGGGACACTGCTGTGACAGCCAAGACAGAGCGTGTTGACCGACGTCACTAACTGGGCGGGCTGATCAGAAGCATGCGGGTCGTGGCAAACGACACAGCTGCCGGTCGCGACCGGACCATGCACAAAGAGATTCTTCTTGAAATCATCGATCTTGTCGACATGGCACTCGCCACACAGGGTTAACTCATCTTTGGTCACCCGCCAGCGCTGCGGTTTGCTGCTGCTGTCGTGGCAATCGATACATTGAAAGACCCCTTCCGGGCCGTGCACATATTTTTTGTTAAACATCCGCGCATGACACGATGCACAGGGATTATTTTGGGCGGTCGCCCCGCGCAGCTCGGCCGCGGTCGGGTTCATGTTGTGGCAGGGAGCGCAGAGCGCATCTTTCTCCGGGGTGTGCAGCACAAAGGGCTGAAACCCCTTGGGAATAATGGCAGCGGGATCGTCAAAACTGCTGTAGTATATCTCGGCCTTGGCGGTTGCGACGACTTTGCCGCCGACCAACCCCTTGACGATAATGGTATTCATACCGGCATCCCACTCGGGCTCGAGGATCAGGAAATCAGCAAAGGCCTCTTTGTATTCGGCGCTGGAGATATCGAGGGGCTCGCTGACCTCACCGTGGATATCGATGATCAGCTCTTCGAGTGGCGGCTTGTCCCCCCCCTTGATAATCAGGAAATCGGAACGCAGCACCACGGTTTTATCGGCAGGATAGATGATCTCGATGGCGCGGGCGGAGACCGGAAAAAGGGCGAGGGTGATGATGGCACTGAGCAGGAGTGAGCAGAGGTCGCGCATAATATCCTCGTGAGTTAGCAGGGGAACCTGGGGTGACAGACCATGGATAAACTCCCCCTCTTAAGCTCTATAAAAACAGGCAGAAAAGGATGCTCCTCTTCTGCCTGCAATTCTACACAATAGTCGACAGATTACTTGATATGACAAGCCTTGCACATCGCCGAACCGGCATTGCTGATGCGCAAAAAAGGAACTTCAGCACTGTCGTGAACATCGTGGCAGGTCGAACACCACATGGTATTGGCGGTACCGTTGTAGAAGGGATTCTCATTGAAGCCGGAAGCGCCGGTAATTTGAACTATGGACTTCAATCCGGCGACCGATCCGTAGTAAGAGCGGTCGACCAGTTCCGGATTCGCTCCGAGATCCATCCCGATGGGATGGTCGTTCGACAGATTCGTGCCGATAGTCGCATCGGCACTCATCAGCGTCGTTGTCGAGATCTCCATTTCGCCGCTATTGGGTTGATTGACCGGTACACCGACACTGCCATCATGGCAGGCGAGACAAAGCCGGGCGTCAGTGGCATTGATTTGTGCTTCGCTCACGGTAAAGTTCATCGTCGCGCTGCTATAAATATCTGCCGTATTCATACTCGCAGAGAGACCGTTATTCCACAACGGCGCCTGCTCCACACTGGCCTGGGCGCCATGCGGAGTGTGACAGAAGATACAGACCTCGGTGCTGCCGCCGGCACCGGTGGCAAAACCGGAAGCGACCATGTCATGCCGGGAACCGACCACCGAAAGTGCCAGGGCCGAGGTTGCGGTCAAGACGGCCAGAAGTGCCATGATATAAGTTTTCTTCATCTATTTCTCCTGGGAACTGATTTGACGCAACGAATTTTAATTGTACAACCGTGCCTACCTTACTTAATGCGTACAATGAGAAAGCAAATTTTATGCCGCCTCGCAAACCAGCCAACTTCAGGCGTTCATCGACTGGACAGCCTGTGTCCCTCGGTAAATCACCGTGTCAACGTGGCTATCTGACGAAACGCCGCTCGTCCGCCCCTTCGGGGCACCTCCCCCCAGGGGGAGAAGGGATGCGATTTAAGCTTTTTTAAGCCTCCCCTCTCCATGAGGGAGAGGGTGGCCGCAGGCCGGGTGAGGGGGAGCTTGAATTTACGGAGATTTAACCTCCTTCACCGCCGCTGGCGGCTCGACCTTCCGGCTGCCGACTTCCCGCAGGTAAGCCTGCTCTTCGGCGCTAAAGGGGTGTTCCTGAAGATAGCGTTCACTAAAGTAATGCCACATTGAAAAGCGGCGATTGATGCGATCGGTGACGTAAATCCGGTCATTGGCGCCGATGTAAATCGCTGTCGGCGTACTGAAGCCGAGGGGGTGGGTGGAGGGTCCGTCGGTCCCGGTCACCAAAAGCAGGACCCCCTCGGGGGTATAGGTATAGATCTGGGCGCGGCGGGCATCAAGGACCCAGAGGTTCCCATCGCTGTCAAAGGCGAGATCTTTCGGCGCCTCAAACTGGTAGTGCGCATCACCGCGTTCGCCAAAGGAGCGCAGGTAATTCCCCTCGACATCAAAGACGCTGATCTTGGCCCCGAGCATTTCAGCGACATAAAGCCGGCCGGCTTTATCAATCGCCATCCCCTGTGGTGAAGAGAAGCGATAACTACTGCTCCCCTGCGCGCCGATTTCGCGCTCCTTTTTTCCAAAGCGATCATAGATGACGATCTTGTTGGCTTTGGGGTCGCTGACATAGATACGGGCACGCGGCGCGTCGATCGCAATATAAGCGGGCGATTGCAGCTCTTTGGCGACGCCGATGCTGCGGAGCGGCCGGCGATTCTTATCGAAGACCAGCACCACGGCCATATCGCTGTCAACAACATACAGGTTGTCGGCAGCGTCGATGGCAAGGCCGGCGGGGCGACTGAAGATCGAATCTTCGCTGTAGTACTCGATCGTCCGCGTCTTGAGATCGTAGACCCTCAGGTTGGCGTCGAGGGCATCGGCAATATAGATACGCCCCTGACGATCACTGGCAATGCCGTAGGGGGACTTGAAGGTCTTGGGCTCGGTGCGCCCGAGGATGAATTCGCGGAAATTCTGGCCGCCGATCTTGGGAAAATCGTCCTGTGACGCAAAGGTGCCGAGCCACTCGATCCGGGGTGTCGCCGGGGAGACCGGCCACAGCACCCGCGGCCGCGGCGGCGGCGTGCAAGCGGCAAGGGCGGTGACAAGGTAGATGGTGAGCAGAAGGAAGATGATGCGGCGCTGGGTCATGAGTGGGTCTCCAATGCTTGCAATCCCCCTCATCCGCCCCTGCGGGGCACCTTCTCCCTGAGGGAGAAGGGAGACATTTTAAAGACTCCCCTCTCCCTCTGGGAGTGGGTGGCAAACGGCCGGGTGAGGGGCGCTTGTGCCGTTTAATGCTTTC
>JAXMLA010000162.1:0-14462 GCA_034370465.1 Desulfuromonadales bacterium | reverse complement strand
TGTTGCGTAACCACTATTGAAGCAACCTCCGGGGTCTCATTATTCCTGTTTCCGAGGATTAAGCTGCCATACCGGTCATAAACCTGAGACTCGATTTCACAGGTTTCACAGATGATAGTTTCGTAATAGCCCTTCTGTATTTTGTTGATATGCCGCTTGTCTATCTTGACATTAATCATCTTGTGGCGGCTGTCATACACCTCGCGGTACATCCACTCCGGGAGCAGATGACTCCTTCTGTGGAGCGTATTTACATTTTTTTCGCAAAGGGGGCATTTTTTCATTTTTGGTCCAAAACGAGAGGGAAAGGGACGGGAAAAGGGGACAGATTTATTTTGGCCCCCCTCAGGAAAGCAAGTCAATGCGCCGGAGAAAAATCGAAGATCTCGGTCTTCATTTCATCAAATCCGCATGTCGCTCTTCAAGCCATCGCCGCACGTCATCCCGCAGTTCCACAACGAAAGCCAGTAACTCTTGCGCCTCCCCGGCGCTGACCGCATCGGTCCGGTCATATTCGACGACATTCCTTTTGCTCCGGCAGGCATCGAGATAGTCCGCATCGCCCCGCCGCTTTGGGCCGAGGATCAACGGCAACGCCTGAATCGTCCGATAATGCTGCAACGTCTTTTCGGCGCGAAAGCCTTTGGTATAAAGGAGTATGGTGCAGAGTTTGAGGGCGGCGTTGTAGGCGATTCCGAATCGCCAGTCCTCTGACAGTCCAGTGCTACGAGCATCGTGCAGATCCCGTTCGACGATCTTGAGCAGATCACCGATCTCCTGACGACTGGTGCGGTGCGCTCGCAGCCAGCCGTTATCCGCCCATTTTTGCAAGCTCATCTTCATCCCCCCTGATGAATATCCTTGGCGTTGCGAGAACCTCGGTCACAAAATGATCCCCCACGCTCCGCCGCCGCACAAACTCTTCAACCGACATGGTGTGCGGATTGATCTCCCGCCCGATCTGGTTCGCTACCCCCGAGAGGAGGGGTGTCAGTTCCCGTAATCCCTTCTGCCCAATAATCAGCAGATCGACGTCGCTGGCGGCGTTTTCCTCTTGCCGGGCCATTGAGCCGAAGACAAAGGCGACGCGAATCCCCTCTGTTGTTGCCAGGGCCTGGCGCAGAAGCGGAATCAATCCGGTCGTCTTGGCGACCAGCGCGACAATCTCGGCATAAAGGGGGTGCGCACGGTTGGCCTGGTAGTAGAGACGGTTGCCATCACGTTGGCAACTGACTAACTCCAGCCGCAAAAGCTTTTTCAGCTCCGTCTGAATGGTGCCGATAATACAGCCGGTCTGACGCTCTAACTCGCGCATGTGGAGTCGGGCGGTACCGGGGCCGAAGAGGAGGCGAAAGATTTCCGCGCGGACGCGTGAGGAAAGGATTTCTGCAAGAATATTCATATTGAATGTTTATACCATACGATTGTATGTAATTAAAGTACAATTTTCAGTCAGTTTGTTCCTGCAATGGATGGCGGCGAAGTGTTCGTCCTGAAGGGACGATGAGGGCAGCTGTGTCGCACAGGGGTACAGCGTAGTTGCTGGCGTTGGAGCTGTCACAAACGATCATCCTCGCGCCCAACCTCGGTGTCGGTCCCCGCAAGAAAACCGCGCATGCTACCGATCTTCTGTTCGGGAATCGTTTCAATACGGTAATCAAGCCGCCCACACTGCCGCAACGCCTCATACAAAACAATCCCGGCGCTGGTCGAAAGGTTGAGGGAACGGACACGTTCGGAGAAGATCGGGATACGGATGGCGCGGTCGGCCTGGGCGGTGAGGAGGTCTTCCGGCAGGCCCTTGGTCTCTTTGCCGAAGACGATGAAATCGCCGGGCTGATAGTCGGCCTTCACATAGGTGCGCGCGGCCTTCTTCGAGGTGTACCACCAGCGGCCATCGGGAAAAGCGGCCTGGAGGTCGGCGAAGGAGTCCCAGAGGTGGAGATCGACGGCATCCCAGTAATCAAGGCCGGCGCGTTTGAGCTGGCGGTCGTCGATGGAGAATCCTAACGGTTTAACCAGATGCAGGGTCGTGCCGGTGGCACCGCAGAGGCGGGCGATATTGCCGGTATTGGGGGGGATCTCCGGTTCGACCAGGACGATCTGCAAGGGGAGGTCGGGAGAGACGCTCACTTAGTCCCCCTTTTTTGGGACAATGCCGAGAGTCTGAATTTTCTTGCGCAGGGTGTTGCGGTTGATGCCGAGAATCTCGGCAGCGCGCACCTGATTCCAGCGCGTCGTTTCGAGGATCAGGGTCAACAGGGGGCGCTCCATCTGATGCAGAACCATGTCATAGAGATTGTCGAGTTCGTTGACTTCCATCTGCCCGAGGGAGATGCGCAGCTTGTTGGCGATGAGGGTTTCGAGGGAATCGCCGCGATTACTGGCGGTCGACGAGCCTTTGTTCAACTGCGGAAAGTCCGAGGCGGTGAGGGTCGGGTCCGGGGAGAGGATCGAGGCGCGCTGGATGGTGTTCTCCAGTTCGCGCACATTCCCCGGCCAGTCGTGACGCTTGAGGAGTTTCAGTGCCGATTCGTCACAACTGCTGGTCGAAACGCCGAATTCACTGCGCGCCCGACCGAGAAAGAAGTCGACCAGAAGGGGGATATCCTCTTTACGCTCGCGCAGGGGGGGAAGATGAATCGGCACGACATTGAGGCGGTAGAAGAGATCCTCGCGAAACTCCTTGGCCGCGACCTTCTCTTCCAGGTTCATGTTGGTGGCGGCGATGATGCGAACATCGATATTGATCGTCGAGGAACCGCCAGTACGGGTGACCTCCTTCTCCTGCAGGACGCGCAACAGCTTGGCCTGGAGATCGAGGGCCATATCGCCGATCTCGTCAAGGAAGATCGTGCCGCCATTGGCCTGCTCGAACTTGCCGGCCTTGCGTTCGTGGGCGCCGGTAAAAGAGCCCTTTTCGTGGCCGAAGAGCTCACTTTCGAGGAGCTCACGGGGGATCGCCGCACAGTTCAGGGCGATAAAGGGATTGTCGAGGCGGTTACTGTTGGCATGGATGGCGCGGGCGACGAGCTCCTTGCCAGTGCCGGATTCGCCGGTGATCAGGATGGTGGCGTCGGAGGGGGCAATACGGCCGATGAGCTTGAAGAGATCCTGCATCGCCTTGCCGTTGCCGATCAGCGGACGCTCGCTGCGCTGCCGCTCCCGCAACTCTCCCTTTAATCGAACCACTTCATCGGTGGTGACGATCGCTTTTTGTGCCCGCAGCACGATCGCTTCGAGGAGATCGAGGTCAAAGGGTTTAGGGAGATAGTCGTAAGCCCCGCGCTTCATCGCTTCGATGGCATTCTTCATCGACGATTCGGCGGTCATGATCACCACCGGCATGCCGGGGCGCTCATTCTGCAGCGTCGAGAGGAGGTCGAGACCGTTGATCCCCGGCATCTTGATGTCGAGAACGGCAAGATCATGCTGGTAGCGCCGGGATAGTTCGAGAGCTTCCGAGCCGCTGCTGGCGAGATCGACGGTGAAGCCTTTTTTGCCGAGGGATTTGGAAAGGACCCAGCGGATGCTCTCTTCATCGTCAGCGACGAGGATACGATTGATTGGCATAATGGAACTCCCTTTGTGCAAAGGTGGTTCCCCTCTCCCGAAGCGGGGAGAGGGTGGCTAAAGGCCGGGTGAGGGGATAAGTATGTTTAACGCAGCAGTGGCAGCGAAATAATAATCGAGGTGCCGCTGCCGGGGACGCTTTCGATGCGAATCAGGCCGCGATGTTCGTCGACAATCTTCTGGCAGACCGCCAGGCCGAGGCCAGTCCCCCGTTCTTTGGTGGTGTGGAAGGGGGTGAAGATGTGTTCGAGCTCTTCGGCGCTCATCCCCCGGCCGGTGTCGCGAATTTCGATCTGTACCATCGGCGTCGAACGGCTGCCGGGACGAAGCATATGCATGTTGGTATCGACGCGGCAGATCGTCGTCACCCGTCCGCCCGTGTCGATGGCTTCAGCGCCATTCTTGATCAGGTTGAGGAAGAGGCGGGAGATCAACGCTTCATCGGCAAGGAGCAGCGGCAAGCTCGGGTCGACATCAAGGATGAACTCGACGCCGCGGCTGCGATGTTCTTCCCGTTGCAACAGAACAATATCGTTGAGGATGGCGTTCAAATGGACCGGCACCAGCTGCAAGGGGCGGGGGGCGGCGAGATCCATCAGTTCGGCGAGAAGATTGCTGATGCGGCTGACTTCGCGGATCATCACCTGGGTGTATTCGCGCAGATCGTCGCGATCATCGAGCTCACGATCGAGCAATTGCGCGGCGCCGCGAATCCCGCCAAGGGGATTCTTGATCTCGTGCGCCAGTCCGGCGGCCATGACCCCGGCGACGGCGAGTTGATCGCTGCGCCGGACCGCGTCTTCCAGTTCGCGGATACGGGACAGGTCACGGAGGATGACGATGGCGCCGTTGAGTTCGCCGGCACGATTAAAAAGGGGGAGGGCTGAGGCACTCACCGGCAGGGGCAGGCCGATGGGGCGGCGTAGCAGAATATTTTCGTAATCGGAGAAGGAGCGTCCTTCATCAAGGGCGGCGCGGACCAGGGTCAACAGCCCTTCATGGCCGGCAAAGAGCTCGGGAAGGGTCCGCCCGAGCGCCTGGCGTTCGGAGATGGCGGTGAGATTCTCGGCAGCGGCGTTAAAGAGGGTGATGCGCGATTCTCGATCGACGGCAAAGACCGCCCGGTCGATATTCTCCATAACCTGGATATAAAGCTCGGGATCCCGCTGCCGGTTATGGTGGTTGTTCATGCCGTATGATCCTCATCGATGAAGAAGGTATCGATCAGCGTGCGCATGGTGGCGATCTCTTCGGAGCGGTTGATGGTCTGACGAAATCCGGCGGCGCCAGCCAGGCCGCGGGCGTACCAGCAGAGATGTTTGCGCATTTCCCCGAGGCACCGGCGCTCGCCGAGAATCTCTAAAGCCAGATCAAGGTGACGGTGCGCGACTTGCGCCCGCTGAGTCGCGGTCGGCGCCTGCCACTCCCTGCCTTGCAAGCGCGCCGCCAGTTCAGCCAGAAGCCAGGGGTTGCCGTAGCCGCCGCGGCCGATCATCATCCCGTCGCAACCGGTCTCGGTCAGCATGCGCAAGCCGTCTTCCGCAGTAAAGATGTCGCCGCTGCCGATCACCGGGATCGTCAGTTTTTCTTTAAGCCGGCGCAGATGCGTCCAGTCCGATAAGCCGGAAAAACCCTGGCTGCGGGTGCGGGGATGAAGGGTGATGGCATCGACGCCTTCTTCCTGGGCGATTTTGCCGATCTCCAGAAAGTTGATCTGTTCGGCATCCCAGCCGGAGCGGATCTTGACCGTCAAGGGGCCGTCCCAGGCTGCCCGCATCGCGGCAATGATGCGGCGGATCTGCTCCGGAGCTCGCAGCAGGGCACTGCCGCCGCCGCCTTTGGTGACTTTCGGGACCGGGCAGCCGAGATTAAGATCGATCAGATCGGCGTGACTCGCAACCAGTCGCGCCCCTTGCGCCAGATATTCGGGATCGCTGCCGAAGAGTTGCACGCCGAGGGGGCGTTCTTCCGGCCGGGAGTCGAGGAGTTCAAAGGTGCGATTGCGCCCCTTGGCCCGGACCAGACCGACGGCGCTGACCATTTCGGTAAAGACCAGCCCTGCTCCGGCCGGCTTCATGATCAGCCGGTAGGGGAGGTCGGTAATCCCGGCCATCGGAGCGAGAATAATCGGATTTTGCAGTTGGAGGGCGCGAATTTTCATGGGGGTCTTCTGCATAATTTTTGTGCATCATACCGATCCGCTCCCCGGAGTGCAACGGGAAATTTTCTTACGACCTGCTTATTAGTCGCCGGTCAAAACTCCCCTTGGCAGCTGCATGGTGACGCAGTGCAGGGAGCCGTGCTGGAGAATCAGGGGGGAGCAGTTGATGCCGATAATTTTCCGGTCGGGGAAGGCTTGGGCGATGACCTCCAGGGCGGCTTCGTCTTGAGCGCAATCATAGGTCGGGACGAGGACGGCGTTGTTGATGATCAGAAAGTTGGCGTAGGTCGCGGGCAGACGCTCGCCACTTGGACCATAGCAGGCCTGCGGCCAGGGGAGGGGGAGGAGCCGGTAGGGACGGTCGTCGGCGGTGCGGAAGGTACGGAGCTGCGTCGCCATCCTTTGCAGGGCCGCATAGTGTTCATCGCCGGGATCGTCACAAAAGACGTAGGCAATGGTGTCGTTCGGGCAAAGGCGCGCCAGGGTGTCGATGTGCGAATCGGTATCGTCGCCGACGAGATAACCATGTTCGAGCCAAAGGAAGCGGTTGGCACCGAGGAGTTGTTCGAGTTGCGCTTCGATCTCCCGTTGCTGCAGATGGGGATTGCGATTGGGATTGAGGAGACATTCCGTTGTGGTGAGAATAGTGCCGGCACCGTCACTTTCAATGGCGCCGCCTTCGAGGATGAGGCCGACGATTTGCGGGAGCACCTTGAAGAGCCCGGTCGCGGCAAGGCGGCGGGTGATCTGATTGTCGTGGTTGGCAGCGAATTTCAGGCCCCAGCCATTGAAGCCGAAATCGAGGGGTTGCAGACGGCCGCCCTCTTTTATGGTGATCGGCCCGAAATCGCGACTCCAGGTATCGTTGGTCGGCAGATGAATCAGGGTCACCTGCTGCGGATCTCCACCGGCCGCAACGATCAGTTCGATAATCTGATCCGCTTGCGGGGCGACAATGATCACCCGTTCATGCTGGCTGATGGCGGCGGCGATGGCGGCAAAGACCGGCTCGACCAGCTCGATATCGTCACTCCAGTCGCTGTCAGCGTGCGGCCAGCTGAGGAGGACGCCATCCTGTTCTTCCCATTCGGCCGGGAGGCGACGGCTTGCCATGAGTATTATTCCTTTAGCTTGTTTAAAGGGGTTGGCTTTGCGGGGAAGAGGACGTTGATCTCCTCTGCGTCCGGCGGCGCAGTGAAAAGAGCGACGAGCTCCGCTTCTTCATCGCTCCCCACTGTTGCAACCAAAGGGAGGGGGAGGGGGAGGACATTCAGGTGCTTGACGCCGATCTGCTGATTGACGAGAAGACCCCAAACGGTGCGACCGTCCGCGGTGCGGCGGCCAAGATCCCAAACCAGAAGAAAGCGCAGAGAGGAGGGATTCCCCCCGGCTTCGACAGGAACAAAGCTGAACTGCTGGCGTTGTCCTTCAATGAGTTGCGGCACGATCGTCGCTTCCTGCTGCGCTCGCCCCTGGAAAAGGTCGTAGAGGAGGGTTTTAAAGCCGTCCAGACCGACCTTGGTCGCCGGTCGCCACCCAGCAATGGTCAGGCGCTGTTGCAGGGTCGATTCGTTCGCAACGACGATCAGGCTTAAAGGCCGTAACGGCTCTCCCCACAAATTTTGCGTTGTCTGCGGCAGGTCGTCAGTAAGGTGAGCGGACGCCATGAGCTGGTGGGAACGCGCCGCCCGGCCGAGAGAGATCGTGCGCAGATACGGATTAAGGAGGACCAGGATCATCGACACTGCCAGCAGTCCCGCGGGAATCAGCAGGAAGAGTTTGCTACGCTGCGAGAGGTTGAAAGGTCGCACGCCGCGTTTCAAGGTGAAGCCGCCGTAACGAAAACGGGTTTCGCACAAGGTAATCAAGAAAGTCAGCCACAAGGCGGCGAGAGCAAAGCCGGCCAGAACGTCACTGAGCCAGTGGAGGCCGAGATAGATGCGGCTGAAACCGATAAGGAGCACGATAAAGCTGCCAAAGAGCAGGAGGAATATGCGCGCTCCCCGCCAATTGCGGGTGGTGTCGATGAGAAAGTAGACGATCAGACCGTAAAAGAGCAAAGCGGAAAAAGCATGCACACTCGGGAAGCTGGCGCCGGAGAGGACAAGGTCGGGAAAGAGCGGTACCGGGCGGGGGCGGGCAAAGACATTTTTAGCCATGACGGCAAAGAGTTCGCCGCCGGCCATACCGAAGATAAGGACCAGAGCAGAAAAGTCACGATTATTGATAATTAAGGTGAAGAGGGCAAAAGCCCCGAGAATGAGCATCACCGGCGGGCTGCCGAGCCAGGTCAGGGTGGCAAAGAAGAGATCGGTCCAGGGATGGTGCAAAATTGCCAGGAGATCATAGCCACGCTGGTCGAGCTGGATCAAGTCGCTCGAACTCTGAATGCTGTTGCCAAACCAGGCAAAGAGGGCGGCAAAGAGGATGCTGATGGTTAAACCGATCGTCAGACAGATGCCGGTGGGGTGGTCGGCAGTAAAGCGATGCACCACGAAGTACCAAAGACGGGGATGGCGACAGTAAAAGGACTGTACAGCCTCGGTGCGCAAAAAATTCTGCCACTGAACCGCAATCCGTTTACCGGCGAGTCGCGAGAGAGTACCAAGGAGAGGAAGGCCATAGCGCCAAAAGAGGGTGTTGAGAATAAAAAGGGTTGCAAGGAGGAGGATCAGCAAACTGAAGCGGCCACTCCAGACCTGGACCATCTGCCAGCTCGCACCACAGATGTAACCGAGACCCGGAGTCGTAATCCCCCAAAGAATACCGCTGAACAAGGCATACAATGTAAAGGCGAGGGGATTCATCCGCGCGCTGCCGGCAATAAAGGGGATAAACGGCCGCAAAAAACCGACAAAACGACCGACAAAGACGCTCTTGCCGCCGTGTCCGGCAAAGTAAAGTTGCGCCTTTTGCAACAGATTTTCCCGGCGCCGAAACCAGGGGCGCTGCATGATGACGCCGCCGGCGCGAGCGCCGATGATATAACTGAGGAGGTCACCGGCGATGCAGGCGACGGCGCTGACGATGGCGATGGTGACAAAATCGCCTTTACCATTGGCCGCGAGGAAACCGGTAAAGACAATCATTAATCCGCCCGGATAAAAGATACCGATAAAAGCCAGGGAATCGATAAAGACCAGAAGACCGATGATGCTGTAATAATACCCGCCGATCGGTATCCAGCTGATCATGTTATTCAGCCATGCTTCCATGCAGTGCTTCCCTAACCCGGATTAAGCGGCAAAGAGCGCATGCCAGCGCTCAAAAATTGCGAGATTTTCGGCGCCAAAACGAGCGACCCCCTGGCGAACCTGTTCAAGGGATTTTTCCCCGGCCAATTCCTGCTCTTTCTTGGAAAAGAAGAGGTCGGCGTAGGCAATAATCGTTTCTTCCCTTGTTTGAGGGATCATATCACGATGCGGCACAGGGAGGTGTTGCGCCAAAATGGATGCAGCACTGAGGCCGACGCCGATATGCCGCTCGCAGACCAGGGCGTGGCGGGGCCACCCTTCGACTTCGAGGAGTTCGCGGCCTTTGTAGCCGTGCGCCAGGTAAGGGAGGTCGCCATGACAGCCGATGGCCGGAGCATGAACAAAACGGATGCCGATATCGTGGAGGAGGGCCGCTTCTTCGACAAAGGAGAGATCGATGGTTTCGCTAGGGGGAAGACGACGCGCCACCGCCATTGCCTTGGCAGCGACCGCCCGGCTGTGGGCAAAGAGAATCTCCCGCGCCGGATCACCGGGGGGATAATACTTTTCCAGGAGTAACCAGGGGTTCAAGCGCTGTCATCTCCGGTTTGAAAGTGGCGTTGGGTCGCGCGCCGCAGCGCCCCTTCCGGATCGATCCCGCTATCACGGGCCACCGCAACTAGCGCAAAGAGCGCTTCGCCCAGGGCCTCGTCGCTCATTCCCGTATACAATGCCTGAACTGTTGTCGCACAACTGGCGAGATTTTCACTGGAGTTTGGCCAGATCCTCCCGGCGCGTGCACTCTTTTCCATCAGCTTTTGGGTTCGCGACAGGGCCGGGAGACTGCGTGGGATACTCTCCAGTAACGTCCGTTCGCTCTCGCCGCGCTGTGCCTTCTCCCCCGTTTTGACCTTCTCCCACTGCGCGGTTAAATCGCCGTGGCTTTGCAGGGTGACATCGGCAAAGACATGCGGGTGACGGCGGACCAGTTTGTCGCTGATAGCGTTGGCGATATCGCCGACATCAAAGGCGCCGCGTTCAGAGAAGATCCGGGCATGAAAGACCACCTGCAGCAAGAGATCCCCGAGTTCATCGCAGATCAGCGACGGATCCCCGCTCTCGATCGCTTCGATCGTTTCGTGGGCTTCTTCGAGGAGATAAGGGACCAGCGTCTCCGGTGTTTGCTCTGCATCCCAGGGGCAACCGCCGGGGGAACGGAGGCGGTCCATGATGTCAATCAGGCGCTGCATGGCGCTGAGGTTTTTGCTGAGAGTCATGGTTTTATCCCGTGTTAAAAGTGAAGCACCTTTTTAGCGTAGCAAGGGAAAAAGAGCAAGACCGGGAAACTTCCCCGCAAAGAAAATCGCACTTTTAATCATGACATGTTGGGGGTGAAGTTAAGACGGTGGGGGCAAATAATATGGGAGAGAGGGGATGATAATACCAGAAAGCGCGATGGAGCTATCTCAGGGGGGTGCAGCGTCTTTGATAAATTCGATCTGGATGATATTTTCGGCGCCATAAGGGATGCCATAAAATTTATTATTGACAATATCTCCCATGACCCACTTGCCGCTATCGGTCGGCCTTACGCCAGGAATGGATGATCGGAAAGCTTTTCCCGCGGCAGGGTCTATGGTCAGGATGTCGGAGGAGGTGTAAGGGACGGCATAGATCTTTTGATCCGGACCGAGGATCGCTTCTGACCACCCTGAGTTGGAAAGATTTGCTCCCATAGTGCTGAGCTTCGCTGTATTGTTGTCAGGATCAATGATCAGGATCGCCGGAGTTTTGGAGTAGGGGATGGCATAAATCTTTCCATTCTGCGCAAGAATCCCGTCCGCATAACGGTGGGTGCTGTCAAATGCTGCTCCCATCGTGCTCCGGGATGCCGTGCCGCTAGCCGGGTCGATAATAAGAATATTCAGTGAACTGCGAGGGACACCATAAATCTTGCCGTTGTTGGCGAGAATTCCTCCGGACCACTTTCTTTCACCACCCAGGTTTGCGCCCATGGTGCTGCGGGTCGCGGTGCCGGTCGCGGGATCAATAATCAGGATAGTGGTTGAATCCCTCGGAATTGCATAAATTTTGTTATCCTTGCCCAGTACTGCTCCGGCCCATTTTTCAGTACCCTGGAGATCAAGACCGAAGTCAGTCCGGACGGCGGTTCCGGAAAGGGGATCAATGATCAGAACATCTGACGCATTGTAGGGGACGCCATAAATTTTTCCATCCGCTCCCAGGCAGCCGTTTGCCCACTTATTGGAACCAGACATATCGGCTCCCATGGCGCGGCGCTTTGCGGTATTACTATCCGGATCAATGATAAGGATATCTTGAGCGTCGAAGGGGATGCTGTAAATCTTGTTGTCCGGGCCTTTGACCCCGCCCCACCACTTGGTGTCCGTCCCGGAGATGCTGGTATCTAGCTGCCCGATGGTGACGGAGAGATTCTGTGCCACCGGCGTGGCGATGATCTCGTCTGCGCCACCTCCACCGCCCCCTCCACAAGCGAACAGGATGACAAATGGTGATAGCAGGCAAAGGGCCAAGGTTAGTCTTTTCATTTTATCCTCCCGACAAAAAACTGAACGGTGATCAGGGTGCTGCTCTGCAAACAGGCAAGATGTTCGCATTTAAAATAAACACCGGATTTCAACGCTGACAAGAATACTAACGAGTTAAAAAATTGAGCAAAAGTAGGGAGTTGGCATCAATCGAAAGGATACTCAAAGCCTGAAGGGGTCCTCTGTTTAATGGGGCGGAATTGAAGACCTGAACAAAAAAAGCGGTAAGAATCGTTATGATTCCTACCGCTTTTATCTTGGCAACAGGCCTGGTCAGTAGTCAGCCAACCGATACGAAAGGTTGTCTTTTGCGGATTCAGACTTTGATTTTTTATGTACGATTATTTGTCGCTATCTGCTTGTTGCGCGTCAACAACGGCAATCGCCGTCATGTTGACGATATCGGCAACACTGTCGCCGCGCTGTAGGATGTGCACCGGTTTTTTCATCCCCATGAGGATCGGTCCGACAGCTTCGGCGCCGCCGAGCTTGTACAGGAGTTTGTAGGAAATATTCCCTGATTGCAGATCCGGGAAGATCAGAACATTGGCGTCTCCTTTCAGGCTTGAGAAAGGGAACTGCTTTTCGGTGATCTCCGGGTCGAGGGCCACGTTGGCCTGCATCTCTCCGTCAACGATCAAATCCGGTGCCGCTTCCTTCACTAATTCCGTGGCGCGGCGCACCTTGATGGTCAGCGGATGTTCGACGCTGCCGTAATTAGAAAAGGAGAGCATCGCCACCCGCGGCTCCACATCAAAATCGCGCGCCTTTTTTGCGGCAAGGATGGCAGTCTCGGCGAGTTCTTCGGCGGTCGGCTCGATGGTGACGGTGGTATCGGCACAAAAGACGACTTCCTTCTTAAAGACCATCATGTACAGGCCGTGGACTCGCGAAAGGCCTTCCTGTTTGCCGATGATTTCCAGGGCCGGGCGGATGGTGTCGGGGTAGTGATGGTTGAGGCCGGAGAGGAGAGCATCGGCATCCCCGTCCTGCACCATCATTGCACCGAAATAGTTACGGTTGCGGCGCAGCAGACGCCGGGCTTCTGCCTCGGTGACTCCTTTGCGCTTGCGCAGGTTGAAGAGGTCTTTGATATAAATCGGCGTCAATTCACTGGTGTTCGGATTGATGATCTGGACATCGCCAAGATCGAGGCCGAGGCTGTTGATTTTCGATTGGATCTCTTTTTCGTCACCGAGCAGAACCGGGATGGCAATCCCTTCTTCGATGAGGATCTGGGCGGCGCGCAGAATCTTTTCTTCCTCCCCTTCCGGGAAGACGATCCGTTTTGGCGCGGCCTTGGCTTTGTTGATGAGCAGCCGCATGATCTCTTTCGAGCGGCCCTGCAAGGCCTCAAGGCTCTCCAGATAACGATTCATGTCCGCAATCGGCCGGCGTGCCACACCGCTGTCCATCGCGGCCTGCGCCACTGCCGGGGCCACATGCAGCAACACGCGCGGATCAAAAGGTTTGGGGATAAGGTATTCGCGGCCAAATTTGATTTCGACGTCACCGTAAGCTTTCCGCACCGAGTCGGGGACATCCTGCTTGGCGAGATTGGCCAGGGCCATGCACGCCGCCATCTTCATTTCGTCATTAATGGCGCTGGCATGGGTATCGAGGGCGCCGCGAAAGAGGAAGGGGAAGCAAAGGACGTTGTTGACCTGATTGTTGTAATCGCTGCGGCCGGTGCCGATGATGACATCGTCGCGCACCGCTTTGGCGTCGGTCGGGGTGATCTCCGGATCAGGATTGGCCATGGCAAAGATCACCGGATTGCTGGCCATGCTCGCCACCATCTCCGGCGTCAGGGCACCTTTTGCGGAGACGCCGAAAAAGACATCGGCGCCGACCATTGCTTCTTCGAGACTGCGAGCCTCGGTATCATTGGCGAGGCGCTCCTTGAACTTGTTCATGCCGTCGGTTCGGCCGGTGAAGATGACCCCCTTGGTGTCGCATACGATCATCTTTTTCGGATCGGCGCCGAGGACCAGAGCCATGTTGGCGCAGGCAATCCCGGCAGCGCCGGCGCCATTGACGACAATCTTGATCTCGCTTATCTTCTTGCCGGTAATCTCCAGAGCGTTGAGCAGTCCGGCGTTGGCGATAATCGCTGTGCCGTGCTGATCGTCGTGAAAGACCGGAATATTCATAATCTTCTTGAGTTCTTCTTCAATATAGAAGCATTCCGGGCCCTTGATATCCTCCAGGTTGATGCCGCCAAAGGTCGGTTCGAGAATTTTGACGGTGCGGATGATCTCGTCCGAATCCTTGGTGTCGAGCTCCAGGTCAAAGACATCGATATCGGCAAAGCGCTTAAAGAGGATGCCCTTACCTTCCATGACCGGTTTCCCGGCGAGAGCGCCGATGTCGCCGAGGCCGAGGACGGCGGTGCCGTTCGAAACGACGGCAACAAGATTCCCCTTGGCGGTATACTTGTAAGCGTCAGCGGGGTTCTTTTCGATCTCCAGACAGGGCTCAGCAACGCCGGGGCTGTAAGCAAGGGCAAGATCGAGACTGGTGGCGCACGGTTTGGTCGCTATAACTTCGATCTTTCCTTTGCGGCCGTTGCTGTGATAATCGAGTGCATCTTGACGTTTGGACATAACGTTATGACTCCTCTTGTGTTTATCCATAATAAAACTGGATTCGTTTACCTGGCTACTTTTCTTGCGGAATAACAAGGGTAAGGTGATAGATATTTATTTTTAGTAAATAATTCCTTTAAAATTATCTTTGCCCGCCAAGGTTGTCAAGGGAAAAAGATTAGACCGAAAGAGAGGCTAAATCAATGGAAATCACTGACGACAATCATTGTTTTGTTTGCGGTGCATTAAATATGAGTGGGCTAAAGGTCCGCCCCTGCATTGACGCCGCCAACCAGAGCGCCAGCATGCGCCTTGCCATCCCGCGCGCCTTCCAGGGGTGGCACGGGATTGTCCATGGCGGCATCCTTGCGACCCT
>JAXMLA010000161.1:0-6948 GCA_034370465.1 Desulfuromonadales bacterium | reverse complement strand
CCTTTCAGCAACGCTTTTGGCCTTACCTGTCAAGGTGACGACGCCATCCTTGGTCTCGACCTTGGTCTGGAGGCCACTGGTCGAACGGTGATAAAGCAACGACATCTTGACCTGGGTGGTGATCGATGAGTCATCGATCTTGTCACCTGTTGTTCTCTTCTCTTTGTCGCCTTTTGCCACGGTCATCTCATTCTTGACGTCTTTTACCCCTTCGATATCTCTGACATATTCCGTCGTCAAATCTTTCTGGGCCTGAGTCTCTGCATCGCCGCGCAAGGTGACGATGCCGTTGTTGACGTCAACCTCGGTCTTGGCGCTGACGCTACGATGAAAGAGGAGCGTGGTCTTTATTTTCGTCACCAGCCACGCATCCGACTTCTCGGCCGGACGATCCGCCTTGACCTCTATTTTGTTATCCACCCGCGTGACGTTGGGCAGTCCTGCCGCGGTCTCTGCCGCCATGGTCTTGCGCGATTCTTCGCTGACCGTCCCGGTCAAGGTGACAACGCCATCCTTCGATTTGACCTTGACGTCATCGTCCTGAAGATAGGTCTTGAAGACATAAGACTGTTTGACCGATGTCTCGATGGCGTTGTCCTTGTCCGCGGCCTGTACCGGAACGCTGAACGCCATGAGAAATACGGCTGCCAGCGCTAATGCCATTGAACTTAGTTTCTTCATGTCTGACTTTCCTTTCATGGTAGTAGGAGCAGGCTCCAGCCTGCGATGATCGCGAGCTGGAGCTCGCTCCTACACTTCGCGTGCAACTACCTGCCGACAGCCTTCTTGACATCACCGACTTTTTTCTGCGCTTTGCCGGCGAGTTTTTCAGCGGTCCCTTTGGCTTCCAGTTTGGGATTATTGGTGGCTTTGCCGGCAACTTCTTTGACTTTGCCCTTGGCTTCGTGCAGCGTCCCCTCTGCTTTGTCCTTGATGCTCGATTTCATGATCTTTCTCCTTTTCTGTTATGAGCGTTAATTTTCCTGGCGCCGGCTAATGTCGAATGGCCAGCATGGTGGCGAACTCTTCGGCCGCAACGGGGCGACCGAAGTAAAAACCTTGTCCCTCGGCACAATGTTGAGATTGCAGAAAAGCGAGTTGCTTTTTCGTCTCGATCCCCTCGGCAACGATCCGCTGCTTGAGGCTCGTCCCCATGGCGATGACCGCACTGACGATCGGTTCGCCGTCAATGTCCTGGACAAACGACCGGTCGATCTTGAGGGTATCGATGGGGAAGCGGTGCAGATAGCTCAGACTCGAATAACCGGTGCCTAAGTCATCGACAGCGATCTGTACACCGAGTTCCTTGAGTGAGTGCAGGATTGCTGTCGTCTGTTCCATGTCCTGCATCATGCCGCTTTCGGTTAACTCCAATTCCAGACGATGCGGATCAAGGCCGGTTTCGGCGAGGGTGGTATAGATTCCAGCAAGAAAATCCTTGTTATGGAATTCGACCGGCGAGACGTTCACCGCGATCTGTCCAAGGACGAGGCCCGCTTGCAACCAGTCCTGAGCCTGACGGCAGGCTTCGCCCAGCACCCATCTGCCGATCGACTGAATCAAACCGCATTCTTCGGCGATGTTGATAAACTGCGTCGGGGGGACGAGACGATGAGCGGTCCGTTGCCAGCGGATCAGCGCCTCGGCACCGGTAATCGCGCCGGTCTCTAAATTGACCTTCGGCTGATAATGCAACACGAACTCGCTCCCCTTGAGGGCGTGGTGCAGCGCCTGCTCGATGCTCTGCCGCGCAACCGCCCGGACATTCATCTCCGCAGTGAAGAGCTTGTAGTTGTTGCGCCCGCCCTTCTTGGCTTGATACATGGCGATATCGGCATTTCTAAGGACCGTCTCCACGTCCTTGCCGTCGTCGGGATAAAGGCTGATACCGATGCTCAGGGTGACGTGGAGCTGGTGGTCGGCGACGAGATGGGGCTTGGCAACGGCGGCGATCAACTTTTTGGCGGTGAGGGCAGCGTCGAGTGCATCCTCGGCTTCGGGGAGCATGACGACAAATTCATCCCCCCCCTGGCGGCTGACCGTATCCGAGAGACGGACGCAAGTGAGCAGCCGCTGTGAGATCGATTGCAGCAGCAGGTCGCCGATGGCATGCCCGAGGGAATCGTTGATGTGCTTGAAGTTGTCGACATCGATAAACATCAAAGCCACCTTTTTATTGTGCCGCTGCGCGAGAGCTATCGCTTGCGCCAAACGATCGGAGAGGAGCGCCCGGTTCGGCAGACCAGTGAGGAAGTCGTGCTCGGCCATATGGGTCATGATGGCGACGGTCTGTTCGGCGGCCTCGGTCATGACCTGGGCATGGACCGTCGCGAGGATGAGCTGTTCGTTGGCATCGCGCAGTTGCTCACTCAGGGCAACTCTGGCCTTCGAGGTCTTCTTATTGGTGCGCAGGGCCTTCTCGCGCTTGTCGACGACCACTTCGCGCAAGTCGACGACCTCTTCCCGCAAGTCGGTCTCCTCTTCACGCCCCAAGACGGCCTCTTCGTCAGCAATAACCTCGGTCTCGCGTTTGGCGAGGTTCTTGGCGGTTGCCGGAGCCGGAACTGGCAGCTTCTCTTTGGTCGCCAGTGGCTCTCGGGTAACCTTTTTCCGCAGAGTCGTTTCCTTTTTGCTCATGACAGCTCGCCTCACTTGTCCTTAGCGGTCGGTTTCTTCAAGCTCGGCTGCCCGCCGAGAATCCCTTCATAGCCAAGGACCTGATCACCGATGACGATACCGTCATCAGTAATTTCATACATCCGAATCTGGGTCTGGTGGGCGCTGGCGCGGACTTTGACCACCGCCATGACCCGTTGTAAACTACTCTCCACCTCGATATAGCGCTGGACAATGATGGCGTCGGTGAGAAAGGCCGCGCCGTAGGGACTGAAGCGCAGATCGACGTAGCGGTCTTCAAGTTCCGAGGTCATCAGCACCGTCACACCGAGGTTGGAGAGGACAGAAAACATACGAAAGAGCGACTCGCGAAAATCCTCGCGGAAGGTTGGCGCCACCGCCAGTTCGAAACCGGTGAGGGAGTCGACCACCACCCGCGTGGCTTTCATCTCAATAATAAGGTCGGTCAGCCTCTGCACGATCTCGTCGATCGACAGATCAAGGGCGCGGGTATTGATCAAGCCGATCTGTCCGGCGCTGATCATATCGTCAAGAGTACGGACCCAGGAATGACTCGGCGTCTGCTCAAAAGCAACGACGATCCCCGGTTCACCGCGACGCACCCCTTCGGCGAGAAAGGCGGTGGCGAGAATGGTCTTGCCCGATCCGGAGGGCCCTGCCACCAGCAGCGAATAGCCCGACGGCAAGCCGCCGCCGAGCATGTCGTCAAGTCCCGGCACCCCCATGGTCAGCCGCGTTCTGCTGCGCGGCGCCTTGGGGAGAACAGGTTTGTCACCGACAACGATGTCAAGGAGCGCTGCGGGGAAGATCTGGATCCCGCCGCTGCTAATGCGGAAGGTATGCAACCCCGGCAGACTTGCCTGCCCACGCATCTTCAGGACCTGGATCTTGCGCACCATCGAATTTCGGTAAACACTTTGCTCCAGCGCCAGCAAGCCGTCAGCCACCGTCAAGATCGGATGCGAGCCGCTTCCTGACAGAAATTCCCCGAGCAGGAAAGAAGTGACCTGCGAACCGCTCAGTTGTACCCCGAGTTGCTGAATGAAGCGCACCAGGCTGATCGCCCCTTCGTTATGCAGCGCCGCCTCTTCGATAATCGAACGGAAGGAGTCGATGAAGACCAGCGCCGGAGAGTAAGTCTCGACCTCGGCGCTGATGCGCGCCAGTACTGCCTCAAAATTACCGGTCGCAACGTCGTCGCTGAGATTGATGAAATGCACCGTCTCATTGATTTTATCGAGGTCGAAGAAGGAGAACTGCTGCTGATAACGCAGGATCTTCAGCGGCGTTTCGCCAAGGACGGTGAAAAAAAGCGCCGGCTTCTTGGGCGTCGCCAACGCGAACATGATCTGGTGCGCCAAGATCGTCTTACCGGAGCCGGGAGGGCCGTTAATCAGATTGAAGGAAAATTCCGGCACGCCGCCGCCCAGGATCGTATCGAGTCCCGGCACCCCGGTGGCGAGTTGCTGGATGGTCACTTTATCGCTCATAATCAAGGCTCCTTTTCAGATGCCGGTGACGATGGGACCCAGACCGGATCAAGGAGACGGGTGACCAAAGATTCTCCGATCAAGGGGGTCAACAATTCGGTAAAATTCACCAGCAGGGTATAGCTCGCCTCGGCGGCATCCGTCGGTTTGCATTCGGCCAGATTCACCTTGATCTTGGCGAGGAGAGCAGCGCTCTCCTTATCCTCCCCGCCGACAATCATCAGCGCCGGGAAGGTACTCTGCGTCAGGTGCAGAGCGCGCCGGAAGAGGACATCGACGCCACGCGCGCCGATCACCGGTGCCAGCCGCGTGGCGATCAGGCTCCAGGTGTGGAGGGTGGCGATGGCGATCGCCTCGGCCTTCTTCCCGGCATGATGGGTCAGCGTTCGGCGTATTGCTTCGCGCCGCAGCTCACTCTCAGTTAACTCCAGCGGCGGCACATCCAGATTGGCTTTCACGTCTTTCCTCACCTCCACTGGTTTGCGGGGGGCGTCATTGCAGCTCCCCTTCGGCCGTCATGCCGCTGTTGCCTTATGAACTATAATTTACAAGGGGACTGGCGCAATGAACCTAAAGACTATTTCTTCCGGAAAAGGAATTAGACAAAAAAGCGAGGGAGGAAGCTGGGAAGGGTGAATACATAACCTGGACTTTGGTACCAATTTGCAGCAAGTGAACGGCAGAATCTCTTTTCTCCGCCTCAGCCGCCAGGATGAAATCGATCCGCGGCCAGCCATGAACTTTCGCCGACTTTTCAATCATTTACGCGAGATAGCAGGCCACAGAGCAGAAGATTCCGGCGCCGATAAACCCCGACACCCGTCTTTATCCGAACTGGCGGCGCGTTACTTTATCGTTGTGCTTTGCACCCAATGGGATGAAACAGTTGAGATGAAAAAATAGCCATTCGGGTGATATAATTTTTTTTTAAGCGCGATACAGTCACACTGAGAAAAATTATTTCCTTGAATATTGCACGTAGGAGCTGGCTCCAGCCTGCGATGATCGCGAGCTGGATCTCGCTCCTACAGAAAACGGATAACAACCGCTGGCCGGGGTGAATCAGTGTTTACAGTGAGAAAACAGGGCCGCGTCGCCCATCATCACCCGAAAATGACACCACGCCTTGGCCGATACATTGCTCCGCCGCTGCGGCCGGTTGTGAAGAACAAAAACAGTTACAAGCTTCTTTATGTGGAAGACGAGGAGGGGACTCGCAACCTGCTGATCACAATCATTCGCGCCAAGTATCCCAATATAGAATTTATCGTCGCGGATAACGGCGCGCGGGGAGTGGAGTTGTTCAGGGAACATCAGCCGGATATCGTCCTGACCGACTTGAGTATGCCGGTCATGGACGGTCTGCAGATGAGCAGGGAGATCAAGGAGCTGAATGCCGATACAGTGATTATCGCCGTCTCTGCACAAAACAACCCCTATTATCTGCTCAACGCTATCGAGGCCGGCATCCGGCATTATGTGTTGAAGCCTTTTAGCTCCGAGGATCTTTTCGCTGTGCTCAACAAAGCCCTCGACGAGCTCAGACTGAGGCACCTGGTCAATGAGCAGGAAGAGGAAATACGCAAACGCGAACAGCAGCTGGCACGAGCGCAGAAAATAACCCACCTCGGCAGCTGGGAATGGAATCTGGTGAATGACAACACCAGCTGGTCAGATGAACTCTACCGGATTTTCGGTCTGGCACCGGCATCAATCCCGGCTTCCTACAAAGGGTTTATGGAGCGGGTCCATCCGGAAGATCGAGCCGTTGTCAAAAAAGTCGTACAGAGAGCTCTGAGGAGAAAGCAACCTTTTGTTTACCACGATTGCCGCATCCTTCGTCCGGATGGCTCTGTCCGCACCATTCATGGCCAGGGAGAAGTGATTTTAGATAACGCCGGCAGATTGATCGCCGTTATCGGCACAGCGCACGATGTGACCGAACATCGGCAACTCGATGAAGAACGCGCCCGCCTGGCGATGATTGTCGAGTCTTCGAATGATGCAATATTCAGCGTCTCTCTTGACGATCTTATTACCAGCTGGAACAAGGGGGCCGAGAAAATTTTCGGGTTCTCTAGCAAAGAAATCGTCGGCCGGCCGATCTACACCTTGTTGCCGCCGGAAAAGTACGGTGAAAGGGGCGAGATCCTGCAGTCGATCCTGAAAGGGGTAGAGATTCATCACTTTGAAACGACACGGCTCAAAAAAGACGGCAGCCAGATTTATGTATCGCTGACAACCTCGCCGATACTGGCCGCCAACGGGAAGATTATCGGCAATTCCGTCATTGCCCGCGACGTGACCGAACGCAGAAGAATGGAAGAGATCATCCAGCACCAGGCCCATCACGACACCCTGACCGACCTGCCGAATCGGCAGCTCTTCATGGATTTTCTCGAACGGGAACTGGCCCAGGCCCGGCGTAACGACGCCCGGCTCGCCCTGCTCTTTCTCGATCTCAACGGCTTCAAAAAGATCAACGACACCATGGGGCACGACTGCGGCGATCGCCTTTTGCAGGAAGTGGCGCGCCGACTCCGGGCCTGCATCCGCGAATCCGATATTGTCGCCCGCCTCGGTGGCGATGAATTCACTGTGCTGATGCCCGATTTAAGCCATAGCGAGGATGTCGGTATTGTCGTTCAGAAAATTTTAAGCGTCTTTGAAAAGCCCTTCAAGCTCGATGCCGTGACCGTTGACGCCTCTACCAGCATCGGGGTCTGCATGTTCCCGGATGACGGTAAAGACGGTGAAGACCTGATTAAAAAAAGCCGACATCGCCATGTATGACGCCAAGAAGGCCGGGAAGAACGCTTAT
>JAXMLA010000160.1:0-6021 GCA_034370465.1 Desulfuromonadales bacterium | reverse complement strand
TTATGGCGCAACGACTGGTACTGCTACGGCTTCAAGCCCGATGATTGGAAAAAACTCAACAGGGGTTTCTATCGGCATCTTATGTAATGCCTCCGGCGCTGGTTATGCTTTAATAACTCAGCATATAGCCGGCAGCAAAGTATTTGGTTCTTCATATGACAGTACGTCGATCTATTCTAAAGATGTTACTACTATAGGCACAGCTATTTTGGCCGTACCGACGGCGATCACAACAGCTGATTTTACTTCTTGGGTAGCACTCTAATTAATTAATTGATAAATTTTTTGTAAAAACCTAAAATTAGTGCTTTTGTTTCGCCATTTTCCGACCAACTTTCGAATACAGGCGCCGCCGCACGTGTCCGCATGAGGATCGATCTTAAGTGGCGTCACGGGGTAGATAAAGAGTAATGACGATGATATTTATCACTCTCATGGGAATTTTCCGTGATCGTGTTTTTCACGGGATTTTGACAGCCTCTGTAATTTTTCTTTTAATCCCTTCAATAAGTACTCTCTCAATGCGACAAGTAACGGAGCTTTCCCTTACTTTATGTCTGTCGCTGGTGTCATTCATATTATTATTACTGGCGGTCTTCCTCGGTGGTGTCTCTCTTTGGCGGGACGTGGAGCGACGCTATACTCACAGTGTTCTGACCCTTCCCGGTAGTCGGGTGCGCTACCTGCTGGAGCGTTTTATCGGCATTGCCCTCTTCCTCCTCAGTACGGCAGTCCTTTTAGGTCTTCTCACCGTTGCTGTGGTTCTGTTCGTCTCCGGCACTTATCCTCCGGACCGGCCGATCTCCTGGGTAGCTGTGTTGGCGGCTCTCGGTTTTGATGCCCTCAAATGCATCCTGCTCGTCGCCTTTGCAGTGCTCCTTTCTTCGGTCAGTACCTCCTTCTTCCTTCCGGTCTTTGGCACCATCGCTATCTATCTCGTCGGTGGCGCCACCCAGCAGGCTTACGACTATATCCTTTCCCCCGCCGGTCAGATGCTGTCACCGCTGGTTCAAAAGCTTGCCGCCGGGTTGTATTATATTCTGCCCAACCTCTCTGCATTCGACCTCAAGGTCAACGCTATCTACGCGCTGCCCCTCGATTCTCATGCTCTCGTATTGACCGCCGGTTACGGTCTGATTTATACGGCTTTTGTCCTGATCATCGCCGCGGCCATTTATTCCCGGCGGGAACTCGGCTAGTTCGGACATGAAGCGTTATTTTGTTACCGCAATTTGTGTCCTGGTTGCCTACCTCGCCATCCTTGGTCCCTTTACCCAAGTGATGAAAGAGAAGGTTACGGCGATCAAGCTCGGCATAAGTCCTCCTCCTAAAGTTCTGCAGGTCCTTTTTCCTGACTATCAGGAATTTCTCGCGGCATCTTCCCTTGGCCGCATCATCCAATATTACGGGGCAATAGTCGACCCTGCGGCTGATTCCGGCAAAGTGCTACGCGTTGCCGACTATCCGGCTATGTCGCGGGCCGTGCATGCGGCTTTGCACCTTGACCCCTATAATATGGATGGCTATTATTTCGGCCAGTCAATCCTGGTCTGGGACGCCAAACAGTATCAGTTGGCAACTGAACTCCTCGAATACGGCATGCAGTATCGCACCTGGGATTGGCAGCTCCCTTTCTTCGCAGCTTTCAATCAAGCTTATTTTCTCAAGGATCGTGCCGCCGCTGCCCGGCTCTATATGCGGGCCGGTGAACTCTCCGGTGAAAACCTTTTCGGATCGCTGGCTGGCCGTTATCTGCAGGAAGTCGGTGAAACGCAGATGGCCGTCAATTACCTGGAGAATCTTGCGAAGAGCGCGCGGACGCCGGCGATTAAGGAGACTCTCCAGGTTCGAATCACAGCTTTTCAAATTGTTTTGACGGTCGAAGCGGCCCGGGATCGCTATGCAGAGAAAGAGGGCCACCCCCCTGCAGATATTGTTGCTTTGGTGACAAAGGGCTACCTTTCCGCCAAACCGATTGATCCTTATGGTGGGGAGTTCTATCTTGATGAAGACAAGCAGGTGCGTACGACCAGCAACTTCAGTTTTGCCGTGCCCCGCCGGTCTGAAGTTAATGATTCCTCTTCATCCCCTTCTGACAAGTGAGTAATGAGCATGACCACCACTCCGATCGCCATTTCACAGTTGCAAAAGACCTACCGGGGTAAGTGGGGTAAAAAGGTGGAAGCCCTACGCGACCTCTCCCTCAACATCGTCCCTGGCGAGGTCTTCGGTTTTCTCGGACCGAATGGCGCCGGCAAGAGTACAACCATCAAGATCTTGATGGGACTGATCCGTCCCAGCGCTGGCGATGCCCGCATCTTCGGTGTTTCAGCCGGCGAAGCTGCAGCGCGGCGCCGGGTCGGTTTCCTGCCGGAAAATCCCGCCTTTTACGACTTCCTGACTGCCCGTGAATATCTCCGTTTTGTTGGCGAAGCCTTTGCCATGCCAAGGGCGACTATTGGCAAGGAGAGCGACCGGGTGTTGGAGTTACTCGATCTGACAGCGGCCGCAGGCCGACCGATTCGCGGCTACAGTAAGGGGATGGTCCAGCGTCTCGGCATTGCTCAAACCCTGCTCCATTCTCCTGATCTTTACATCCTCGATGAGCCGATGAGCGGACTCGACCCGATCGGCCGGGCCCTGGTCAAAGAGATCATCATCGATCTGAAAAGACAGGGGAAGACCGTCTTTTTCAGCACTCATGTCACCGCTGATGCTGAACGGGTCTGTGATCGAATCGGTGTGATTATCGGCGGACTTTTTCAGGAAGAACGGGTGGTGGGAGAATTGCTGCGCGAAGGGGTCGACGGCTATTTCTGTCGGGTGCGCGGGATTTCTGCTGAGTCTTTCCAGTCATATGAGGGGACGACCTGCAGTGACGGCGTTTGCGAACTCTTTGTGCCGCGGGACCGTTTCGATACCTTTGCAACCGATCTGGTTAATAATGGCGGGTCCTTTGACCTGATCGAGCCGCGCCGTCGGGATGTCGAGGACTACTTCCTCGACCTAGTACGCTCCAGCGGCGGGGCTGCATGCGTTTGAACCTGAAGACCTGGCACTGCCTGGCATTACTGACCCTTGCGGTACTGGTTGCCTACTTTCCGAGTCTCTCTGCCGGCTACAATTCCATCGATGACTTAACGATGATCAGTAGTATCGATCAGTCCGGCCCCCTCGGTTTGCGCCAACTCTTCGTGCACAGCGGCTCTTATTACTACCGGCCGCTGACCATACTCAGCTATACCCTCGATCGGGACCTGTGGGGCACGATTGCTTCCTTCATGCACCTGGAAAACATTCTGCTGCACCTGGCTTGTGCCTTGCTGGTCTTTGTCATCACCAAACGGTTGCTCCCCCTCTGGGGGGCAAAAGAGGAGTGGCCAGCCCTCTTTGCCGCGCTCTTCTTTGCTCTGCATCCGATCACCACCGAATCAGTCAGCTGGATCAGTGGACGGACCGATCCGTTGATGGCGGTCTTTCTGCTCCTGGCCGTGTGGCTGAGTCTGCTGGCGCTGCCAGCGGGGCGGCCTCTGGCGGCCCTGACCGGCGGCGTTGCCCTCTTTCTCGCTTGTCTGGCCAAGGAAGTGGCGGTCTTTATTCTCCCCGCTCTGCTCTGGTTGATTGCCGTCTATCCGGGGCCCGGCGGTTGGCTTGAACGACTGTGTCAGCGCTGGTGGACGCTGCTCATGCCGACGGTAGGGGTCATTGGCTATTTTGCCCTGCGCCACCTGGCCATCGCTAGCGACAGTGGCATCAATACTGCCCTTAAAGGTGTCACCGCCGGCGATTATGATCTGTTAGACAAAGCTCGCGTCGCCTTCAAGGTCTACGGTTTCTATGCCAAAAAGCTCTTTGTCCCTTGGCCGCTGAACTTCGCCATTGTTGAGATCTCCGGTTGGTATGTGCTGGCCGGTATTCTCCTCGCGGCGCTCCTCCTTTACCTGCTCTGGCGCGCTGATGTTGCCGGAGCTTTCGGCTTGATGGCTTTCTGTGTCCTGTCGCCGGCATTATTGGTCGTCTTCGGCAAGATGACCTGGACGCCGTTGGCCGAGCGCTATCTCTACACTTCCATCGCTCTCTTTGCCCCTCTGGCTGCCTTTGTGGTGGTACGTCTGCGCACACTTGTCTCTGTTCCAGTCCGCCGATGCTATGGTTTGGCTCTGGCACTACTACTTCTGGTCTTTTTCACAACAACGTTGTATCGCGCCTGGATCTGGCAGGATAATCTGCGTCTTTATCAGGACACAGTCAGCAAGAGCCCTGATTTTGTCGCTGCCAAAAGAGAGTTGGCATCAGCGTTGCTGAGTAGAGGTAAGTCTTTAGAAGCAGAGAAGATATTGGCAGAGATGCAGAAGGGTAACGGTGCGCACAACGATATTGTCGACGATATGAATCTGGCCGGCGTTCTCCTTTCCCGAGGGGATCCGGAGGGGGCACGTGCCATTCTCCTGCCACTGTGTAATATTAAATCCAAGAGATATAATGAAGTAATCCAACACCTGTTGCGGATCAACGATCACCGCATCGGCCGGGCGGAAACTCCCGAGTTGCGGTCGGCCATTCAGAAGGAAAGTCTTACCTGGTTGGAAGAACAACAGCGTCTGTGCCCAAGCGCCTTTACCATCTACCGGATCGGAAAAATGCAGCTGTCCATGGGGGATAAAGCCGAAGCACTCATCTCCTTACGGGCAGCTATGCAAAAATCACCCGCTGATGCCCATTATCGGAGTGCTGCAGAGACCTTCATCCAACAGCTAGAGGGCTTATGAAAATCAAACCCCTGGTTATGCTGTTGCGCCCGCATCAATGGCTTAAAAACCTGATTCTTTTTTTTCCTGCGTTTCTTGGGGGCAAATTAACGACCATCGCTGCGTTTGGACACGTTCTTTGGCTGGCTCCCCTGGCTTTTTGTCTGGCATCGAGTGCCGCCTATATATTTAACGACATTCTTGACCGCGACCATGATCGACACCATCCACAGAAGAAGTTTCGGCCGATTGCGGCTGGAAAAATTTCTCTTTCTTTGGCCGCAACTTTAGGTGCAATACTGCTGCTGGCCGGACTCTTAGCCGCGGCGATGGTTTCGAAACAATTCTTGTTCACCCTTGCCGCTTACCTTTTCATTTCTGTCGGCTATTCGTTCGGATGGAAAAAACGCCCGATCGTCGATATCTTCTGTATTTCTGCCGGATTTCTATTGCGCCTCCTCGCCGGAGGCTTTGCTTTTGAGGTGAATATTTCCGATTGGCTCTTTCTCAGTGTCTTTCTTCTTTCCATCTTCCTTAGTGCCGGCAAGCGTGCCGGTGAACAGATTTTACTAGGTGTGGTTGGCGGACAGCACCGGGTTTCTCTCGCAGCCTATCCTCCCGGATTTCTTGAGGGGGTGATGATCTTCACCGGCGCATCCGTCCTTGTGACTTATGCTATGTACACCATTACGCACGCTTATCTGGTCTACACGGTGCCGCTTTGTGCTTTTGGTCTGCTGCGCTATCTGTTACGGGTCAAACAAGGGGAGGGCGGTGATCCGACGGAGTCGTTGCTCAAAGACAAGACACTTTTTGTCGTGGGTGGGTTGTGGGTATTTATGATAGGCTGGGGACTCTATGGGAGTAAGTAAAGTTGCAGTCAACACTTTTTTAACGATTAGCATATGGATAATGCGAAAATAACAATCTATACACCTGAATCTTCTCTGACGAACCCCGCAAAGATGATTCGCGAAATGTTATGTGATCTGTCGGACGCGCGCGAGTTGGCTTGGCGTTTGGCGGTGCGCGACATTAGCGCACAGTACCGCCAGGCCTTTCTCGGTTTTCTTTGGGCCTTTATTCTCCCCCTCGCTAATACCCTTGCCTGGATCTTTCTGAATAATGCCGGCGTGGTGAAGATTGCCGACACCGTCCTGCCGTATCCGGTCTACGTCTTCACCGGCACCATGCTCTGGGCAATCTTTATGGATGCTCTCAATGCCCCGCTGCAGCAGGCCATTGCCGCCAAACCGATGTTGGCCAAACTCAA
>JAXMLA010000159.1:0-2117 GCA_034370465.1 Desulfuromonadales bacterium | reverse complement strand
TTGGCGGCGTTCTCGCACAACTCTGCGCGCTGCGTGAACTTGGTGATGTCGTTCTTTTCGATATCGTCGAAGGCCTTCCCCAGGGCAAAATGCTCGACATCGCCGAAGCCGCGCCTGTCGACGGCTATGATGTTTCCCTCAAAGGGACGAACGATTACAAAGATATCGAAGGCTCCAAAGTCGTCATCGTCACCGCCGGTCTCCCCCGCAAACCGGGCATGAGCCGCGATGACCTGATCGAAGTCAACAGTAAAATCATGACCTCCGTCGCCGAAGGGATCAAGAAATTCGCTCCCGAATCGATCGTTATCGTCATCTCCAATCCCCTTGACGCCATGGTCACCCTCTGTCAGAAGATCACCGGTTTCCCCTATGAGCGGGTTATCGGTCAGGCTGGCGTCCTTGACTCGGCCCGTTTCAAAGCCTTTATCGCCTGGGAACTCGGCGTCTCGGTAAAAGACGTCACTGCCATGACCCTTGGCGGTCACGGCGACGACATGGTTCCGCTGGTCCGTTATGCCAGCGTTCAAGGCATTCCGGTCATGGAACTCCTTGAGAAGAAGTACAAAAGTGCTGACAAAGCCAAAGAAGTTATGGAAGCTATGGTCAAGCGCACCCGGGGCGCCGGCGGCGAAGTCGTTGCCCTGCTCAAGACCGGCAGCGCTTTCTACAGCCCGGCTTCCTCGGCAATCGCCATGGCGGAATCGATCCTAAAAGACTCGAAACGCGTTCTCCCCACCTGCGTGTACCTCAACGGTGAATTCGGCATTAAAGGTTACTATGTCGGAGTACCGGCAATCCTCGGCGACAAAGGGGTCGAAGGAATTCTCGAATTCAAACTTGACGCCACCGAGCAGGCAATGATGGACAAATCTGTTGCTGCGGTAAAAGATGTGGTCGGCGTTTTGAAAACTCAGGGTCTTCTTTAGTCATTTGCTCCAAGCGTAAAACGAGTAAAGAAGGGCAATGGTAACATTGCCCTTCTTTACTGAAGAAAGTAAAGAAACCGAACTTCGACTCTTTTGAAAGATACAAAATTTTCTCTAGATCGAATTCCGGCAGTTGTGCTAATCTCCGCAAGTTGTAAAACCGTGTTTCGGCTGCTCAAAAATCTGTAAAGGAGAGTAATAGGAATGAGCATTGAGGTCATCGAAAGATACTGCAAAGGCTGCAGCATCTGCGTGGAGTTCTGTCCCAAGAACGTCCTTGAAATGGATGGGTTCATCGTGAAGGTAGCTCGCCCTGACGACTGCATCAAGTGCATGCAGTGCGAACTACGCTGTCCCGACTTCGCCATCAAAGTCCACACTGATTAATTCATAGGAGGTCAGCTAACGTGGCAAAAAAAGTAGCTCTGATGCAGGGGAACGAAGCCTGTGCGCACGGCGCATTGTACGCCGGTTGCACATTCTTTGGCGGATACCCTATTACCCCCTCCACCGAAGTCGCGGAAGTTCTCTCTAACGAACTCCCCAAAATCGGCGGAAAATTCATCCAGATGGAAGACGAGATTGCTGCTATGGCTTCGGTCCTCGGTGCTTCCCTGACCGGCGCCAAAGTTCTGACCGCAACTTCCGGTCCTGGCGTCTCCCTCAAACAGGAACTCATCGGTTACGCCTGTATTGCCGAGATCCCCTGCGTTATCATCAACGTCATGCGCGGCGGTCCGTCGACCGGGATGCCGACCGGCCCCGGCCAGTCCGATGTGCAGCAGGCCAAGTGGGGCACTCACGGCGATCACGCAACCATCGCTCTGGTTCCGGCTTCGGTTCAGGAGATCTTCACCGAGACCGTCCGTGCCTTCAACCTCGCCGAGAAGTACCGCATGCCGGTCCAGGTCCTTTATGACGAAATCGTCGGTCATATGCGTGAGCGTATCGAGTTCCCCGAACCGGGCGAACTTGAAATTATCAACCGCACCCTGCCGTCCGTTCCGCCCGAGCAGTACAAGCCGTACGACACCTCCTTCGGTGACGTGCCCCCCCTGGCTGCTTTCGGTTCCGGTTACCGCTTCCATGTCACCGGTCTGAACAAAGCTCAGGATGGCTTCCCGACCACCAAGGCGGAGTACGTCGATGCTGAAGAGCGTCGTCAGGTCCGTAAAGTCGAAGGCGAAG
>JAXMLA010000158.1:0-13954 GCA_034370465.1 Desulfuromonadales bacterium | reverse complement strand
CAGTTCATCCCGATAGACCACCCCAATATAGCGATGGTTGACCACTACCTTGGCGCCGAGATCGGTAAAGGTCCAAAGGAGGAGATCGACGGCGTCACCGGCGTGCAGGTCAACGCAGGTCTCCTCCAGCCAGTCGTCGAGACGGGCGCTGGCAAAGGGGCGCCCTTCGCGGTCGAGAGCGATGCGCACCAGATAACTGCGCCCGGTCTGCATCCGCTCCGGCTGCTGGCTTAAGGGGACGAGGAGATCCTTTTCCACTCCCCAGTCGAGAAAGGCGCCGGGGCTACCGATGCTGCGCACCTTGAGCAGGGCAAACTCGCCGACCTGGGCCGAGGGGAGGCGCAAAGTCACCTGAAGTTGTCCCCGTTGATCGCGAAAGAGGAAGACCGGTAAAGTCTCTCCGGCGCTCACCGCTTCGGCGGCTTCCTTGCGGGGAAGGAGCAGCAGTTCACCGTCGCTGCGCAGCCAGATGCCGCGGTCATCGGTCTTTTCAACCGTCAGGCGATGGATTTTCCCAATTTCGAGCATAGAGTCTCCGGTTGTCAGCTCAGGCAAAAGAACAGATATATTCGACCATGCCGCCGGCCACGGAAATTTCGAAGAAGGAACCGGCCGGGACGTCGAAGGTGCTGCCGACGGGGTACTCCTGCCAATCTCCCTCTGCACCGATGCGGACGCGGCCGCTGCCGGCGATGATCTCCATCTTCTCGGCGGTGTTGACATTGAATTTATAGTCGCCCGGATAGATTAGCCCCAGGGTCTTTCGGCTGTTGTCAGCGAGAAGGATGGTGTGACTGACGACCTTGCCGTCAAAGAAGATATTGGCTTTGGCGGTGACAGTGACGTTGTGGAATTGTTCGCTCATGGTGTCCTCCGGGAGAAATGATGCTGCTGAGGAGGTGGTAGCACAGAGTGTGCGCCGGTGCAAGGGACAATGGCCAACGGTCGAATTCGTCTTGATTATCCACTGAAAATGTTCATAATTGTTCGGGCTGTGCGATTTTCGCAGGGTCTTGCTGTTGACTACAGAGAAAGGTCAGCCATGAGCGCTACCATCAAGATCGGGGTCAGTTCCTGCCTGTTGGGCGAGCGGGTTCGTTATGACGGTGGTCACAAGCACAATGACTACATCACCGACATTCTCGGAAATTATTTCTCCTTTGTGCCGGTCTGTCCCGAGGTCGGTTGCGGTCTGCCGATTCCCCGCGAAGCGATGCGCCTCGAAGGGGATCCGGAGGCGCCGCGACTGCTGACCCGCCAGAGCCGCATTGACCTTACGGCACAGATGCAGGCCTTTTGTGACGCCAAGGTCCTGGAACTGGAGAAGGAAGACCTCTGTGGCTTTATCTTCAAGAAGGATTCCCCGAGTTCCGGCCTGTTTCGCGTCAAGGTTTACAATAACGGTATGGCGGTGAAGAACGGCCGTGGTCTCTTTGCCGCGGCCGTGGCCAGAAACTTCCCGCTGCTGCCGATGGAGGAGGAAGGGCGCCTCAACGATGCGCCACTGCGCGAAAACTTTATCGAGCGGGTCTTCAGCTACCGGCGCTGGAAAGACTTTCTGGCCGGCGCGCCGACCCTCGGAAAGCTGGTGGAGTTTCACACCGCCCACAAACTGCTGATGATGGCGCACAGTCCCGACTATTATCGCCAGATGGGGGAGCTGGTGGCGCACGGCAAGGAGTTGGCAGTCGCGGAGCTGTTCCGCCGTTACGAAGAGCTGTTGATGAAGGGACTGACCCTGCATGCCACGGCCGCCAAGAACACCAACGTGTTGCAGCACATCATGGGCTATTTCAAGAAAGAGCTGACAACGGAAGAGAAAGCGGAGCTCCTCGAAGTCATCCATCAGTACCACGCTCATCTTTTGCCGCTGATTGTGCCGCTGACCCTGCTCAAACATTATGTCCGCAAGTACGATCAGACTTATCTGCAAGGGCAGATCTATCTTTCGCCGCATCCGGCGCAGCTGATGCTGCGCAATCATGTCTAGACCGTAACGCCGGGAAAGGTCGTATGTTGAAGATTCACACGGAAATCACCCTCGATGCACCCTTCGATCGGATCAGAGAACTCCTCGCCGACACCGGTCTTTATCCCCAGTGGCACCCCCTTTTTCCGCAGATCAGCGGCGAGATCGGGGTCGGAAAAGTGATCGATGTCAGCGTTACCCTCCCGGAAATCAAGCCCTTTGTTGTGCGGGCAACGATTCGGGAGTCCAATGCCGGCCGCTACTTGTGCTGGCGCTACGGTTATCCGCTCCCCGGCCTCTTCAGCTGGACTTATCGCTATGAAATCGTCGAGCTCGAACGCGACCGGGTGAGGTTCGTGCAGGATTCCGCTTACGCCGGGCTCCTGGCGCCTCTTTATTATCTGGGGATGAAGGGTCCGCTGCAGAGCGGGATGGCGGAGTTGAACAAGGCGGTGCAGCGCTGGGGCGAGCGGAGGGGGATTTCCTGCCTCAAATGCTGATCTCTCTCCCCTTGCTGATAAAGGTCTGAAAATATGGAATCGATTCTCGGGGAAGTGATTCTTGTTTTTTTCCTGATTCTGGCCAACGGTTTCTTTTCCGGCTCCGAACTGGCGATTCTCTCGGCGCGCAAGAGTACCATCGCCAAGCTGATTGCCGACGGGAGCAGTCGGGCGCGGATGGTGGAGAAGCTGCAGAACGATCCGCACCGCTTCCTGGCGACGGTGCAGATCGGCGTGACCGTCGTCGGCTCGCTGGCCTCGGCCGTCGGCGGCACCACCGCCGTCAAGTTTCTCGCCCCGGTACTGCAAACGAGTTCGATCGCTTTTATTCGCGAAGGTGCCGAGCCGATCGCCATCGGCCTGGTGGTGGCGCTGGTCTCCTATTTGTCGCTGATTCTCGGTGAACTTACCCCCAAGACCGTCGGCCTGCAGCAAGCGGATCGCGTCTCGCTCCTGGTCGCCAAGCCGATCAATGCCATGGCGACGATTGCCGGAATTCTCGTCTCCTTTCTCACCCTCTCCAACCGCGCCGTCCTGGCGCTCCTCGGCGTCAAACCGGAAAGTGGCCAGGAGTTTATTACCCGCGAGGAGGTGCTGCACGCCGTCGCTGCCGGGGGCGAAACCGGGGCACTGAACGAATTCGAACACAAGGTCATCGAGAATATGCTCGACTTTACCCGCACCCAGGTGCGGGAGGTGCTGGTCCCCCGCCCCCGCATCATTGCTTTCGATCTCGATCTCCCCCGCCCGGAAATGATCCAGTTACTCCTGCATAACCCCTTTTCCCGGTATCCGGTTTACCGCGAGAGGATCGACAACGTCGTCGGCTACATTCATGCCAAGGATCTCCTTGGTCAAGCTGTGGTCCAACCGGAATTCTCCCTCGACAGCTTGCTACGCCCGGCCTTTTTTGTTCCGGAATCGCAGAAAACCGCGGCACTGCTGCGCGAGATGCAGCAGCGCCACCTGCATATGGCCTTTGTCGTCGATGAATACGGCGAGCTCAGCGGCCTGGTCACCATCGAGGATCTGCTCGAAGAACTGGTCGGCGAGATCGAGGATGAACACGATCTCCACGCCTCGCGCCGGATCAAGCGCCTCGGGGATGACAGCTTTATCGTCGATGCTCTCCTCCCGCTCCACGATGTTGAGGAGCTCTTGGATATCGAAGTCGAGGAGCAACTCCCTTACGACACCCTGGCCGGTCTGATTTTGTCGCTGCTGGGGCGCTTCCCTGCGGCTGGAGAGCAGGTCGAATGGCAGGATTTTCGTTTTACCTGTGTCGAAGTGACACCGACAACGATTCTGCGGGTGAAGATTGAAAGGAAGGCCGGGGATTTTTTGCCGGGATGATGCAGCGGATCAACGAAGACAAAAAAAGATAATCATGTCATAGTTTAACTCTATGAAATGAAAGAGAGGCTGCCATGATTGTCTTCTTGATTGTTGCCGCAGTTGCCGCCCTTTTAATCACCCTGATCATCGTTGTCCCGCTGCGCCGCGTCGTCCTGACTCCCCCCCTCTTTGCCCTTTTCAAACGGATGCTGCCGCCCCTCTCCGCCACCGAGCGCGAAGCTCTTGAATCCGGGAGTGTCGGCTGGGACGGTGAACTCTTCAGCGGAAATCCGGATTGGCAAAAGCTTCTGGCCCTCCCTGTCCCGACCCTGACCCCGGCGGAACAGGCCTTTCTCGACGGCCCGGTCGAAGAGCTCTGCGCTATGCTCGATGACTGGCAGATTGTCGAACACGCCAAGGATTTGCCGCCGCAGGTCTGGGAGTTTCTCAAAAAACAGCGCTTCTTCGGGATGATTATCCCCCCCGCATACGGCGGCCTCGGCTTCTCCGCCCTCGCCCACTCGGCGGTGATCATGAAACTTGCCAGTCGCAGCATCACCGCGGCGGTGACGGCGATGGTCCCCAACTCCCTCGGCCCGGCTGAACTCCTCATGCAGTACGGGACGCAAAGCCAGAAGGATTATTATCTCCCTCGCCTGGCGCGGGGCGAGGAGATCCCCTGTTTTGCCCTCACCGGCCCGGAAGCCGGGAGTGACGCCGCTTCCCTCCCCGATCTCGGTATTGTCTGCAAAGGGATCTTTGCCGGGGAAGAGATCATCGGCATCCGCCTTAACTGGGAGAAGCGCTACATCACCCTCGGCCCGATCGCGACCCTTTTGGGTCTCGCCTTTAAACTCAACGACCCCGAGCACCTCCTTGGCGACAAGGTCGAGCTCGGCATCACCCTCGCCCTCATCCCCACCAACACGCCGGGGATCTCTATCGGCCGGCGTCATGTCCCCCTCGATATCCCTTTCCAGGTCGGCCCGAATTGGGGGAAGGAGGTCTTCATCCCCCTTGACTATCTGGTCGGCGGCGCCGCGCGCGCCGGGCAGGGGTGGCGGATGCTGATGGAGTGTCTCGGCGTCGGCCGTTCCATCTCCCTGCCGGCCCTCAGCACCGGCGCCGGCAAGCTCGCCTGTCGTGGCGTCGGCGCTTATGCCCGCATCCGTCGCCAGTTTCGTCTGCCGATCGGTCAGATGGAGGGGGTGGAAGAGCCGCTGGCGCGCATCGCCGGGCTGACTTATCAGATGGAGGCGGCCCGGGTTCTCACCTGCGCGGCGGTCGATCGCGGCGAGAAACCGGCGGTCCTCTCCGCCATCGTCAAGTACCACCTGACCGAGCGCATGCGGGTGGTCCTCAACGACGCCATGGATGTCGCCGGCGGCAGCGCTATCTGTCTTGGTCCCCGCAATTATCTCGGCCGACCTTATCAGTCGATCCCCATCGGCATCACCGTCGAAGGGGCCAACATTCTCACCCGCACCCTGATCATCTTCGGCCAGGGGGCGATCCGCAGTCATCCTTATGTCCTCAAGGAGATGCAGGCGGTTGCGCATCCCGACCCCGTCGTGGGCTTGCAGCAGTTCGATCGCGCCTTCTTTGCCCATGTCGGTCTGAGCATCAGCACCGCGCGCCGCTCCTTGTGGTGCGGTCTGGGCGGCGCCTTCTTCCTCAGCGTTCCCGGCGGTCCGGCCCGGCGTATCCTGCAGCGCACCACCCGGCGCTGTAGCGCTTTTGCCCTCACCGCCGATCTGTCGATGCTGATCCTCGGCGGCAATCTCAAGCGCAAGGAGAAGCTCTCCGGCCGCCTCGCCGATATCCTCGCCAACCTGTATCTGCTCTCCGCCATGGTCAAACAGTTCGAGGAGCGGGGGCGGCCGCAGGACGAACTCCCGCTCCTCGAATGGAGTTGCGCCGAGAGCCTGCGCGTTATCGACAGCGCCTTTGTCGGCTTCTTCCGTAACTTCCCGAACCGGCCGATCGCCTGGTTGCTGCGCTGCCTCACCTTCCCCCTCGGCATCCGTCCGCAGGGGGCGAGCGACCGACTGGGCCACAAGGTGGCAGGCCTCCTCATGGCCCCCTCAGCACTGCGCGATCGTCTCACCGCCGGCATCTACTTGCCGACCGGGACCGAAGAAGCCCTGGGGCGGATCGATGATGCCCTGCATAAGGTCATCGCCGCCGAAGCGGTGGAGAAGAAGCTGCGCGCCGCCCGCAAGGAGAAGAAGATCTTCGCCGCTGACGAAACCGAGGCCCTAAATGAAGCTGTTACAGTTGGCGCCATCAGCCGCGCCGAAGCCGAAATGGTCGAGACCGCCAATGCCGCGCGGCGCGAAGTGATCCGCGTCGATGATTTCCCCGCCGACTATGTCGTTAGCTCCCCCTCCCTTGACGGGAGGGGGTCGGGGGGTGGGTGAAGTCTCGCCAGCGGCATTCCATAGCAACGTCCCCCCCTCCCTAGCCCTCCCCCGCAAGGGGGGAGGGAATTTTAGAACAAAAATCTAACGGAGCTTATTGGAACACGGGAGACAACCATGGAGAATAAAGGGACTTATGCCGGGGGTCGCGCGGTCTACATCGTCGACGGCAATCGCACCCCCTTTTTGAAGGCAGCAACCAAGGCCGGCCCCTTTAGCGCTGCCGATCTCGCGGTCGGTGCCGGCAAAGCGCTGCTGGCGCGCCAACCCTTTGCGCCGGAGCACCTCGATGAAGTGATCATCGGCTGCATCATCCCCAGCCCGGACGAAGTCAACATCGCCCGGATCATCGCCCTGCGTCTCGGTTGCGGCAAGAAAGTCCCGGCCTGGACAGTACAGCGCAACTGCGGTTCGGGGATGCAGGCTCTCGATTCGGCGGCGCGCAATATTGCCAGCGGCCAGGCCGATCTGATCCTCGCCGGCGGCACTGAAGCGATGAGCCACGCGCCGGTCCTCCTGCCGCCGGCGACGGTGGAGCTCCTCGGCGAATGGTTGCGCGCCCGTTCCCTCGGGGCGCGGCTACAAATCCTGTCCCGGCTGCGGCCGGCCCACTTCCAGCTGGTCTTCGGCCTGCTCAAGGGTTTAAGCGATCCGGTCGTCAACCTCTCCATGGGCCAGACCGCCGAGATCCTCGCGCAACGTTTCGCTATCAGCCGCGAGCGTATGGATGCTTTTGCTTTGGAGAGTCACCGCCGCAGCGCTGCCGCCCAGGATGCCGGCTTTTTCAGCGAAATCTCCTCCCTGTACGGTCGCGACGGCAGCGTTTACAGCAGCGATGACGGCGTGCGCCGCGATAGCGATTTGGCCCGCCTTGCCCAGCTCAAGCCGGTCTTTGATCGGTCCTTTGGTCGGGTCACCGCCGGCAACAGCGCCCAGGTCACCGACGGCGCCGCCCTCCTCCTCCTCGCCAGTGAGGATGCGGTGCAGCGTTACCAGCTGCCGGTCCGCGGTCGTATCGTTGACTGCGCCTGGGCCGGGGTCGATCCGGCGCAGATGGGGCTGGGGCCGGTCCATGCCATGACCCCGCTCCTGTTGCGTCAGGGGCTGGCAAGCGACGCCATCGATTACTGGGAGATCAACGAAGCCTTTGCCACTCAGGTTCTCGCCTGTCAGCAGGCCTGGCAGGATGGCGACTATTGCCGCAGCGAACTCGGTCTGGCTCAACCCTGGGGAGCGATCCCGGACGATCAGCTCAATGTCGATGGCGGTGCCGTCGCCCTCGGTCATCCGGTCGGCAGCAGCGGCGCGCGCATTATCCTGCATCTCCTGCAGGTGCTGGAGCGCAACAATGCCCGGCGCGGCATGGCGGCGCTCTGCATCGGCGGCGGGCAAGGGGGGGCGATGCTGATCCAGCGGGGCAGGGGGGGTGAGCATGACGACAACTGAACAGCCCTATAATCACTGGCATTTAATTCGGGATGGGGAAGGAATAAGCTGGCTGACCCTCGACAAGGCGGGGAGCTCGGCCAACAGCTTGTCGCAATCGGTACTGGAAGAACTCGACCTCCTCCTCGACGTCATCGCTGCGGCTCCCCCCAAGGCGCTGATCCTCCGCTCGGGAAAGGCCGCAGGCTTCATTGCCGGCGCCGATGTTACCGAATTCACCACCATTAAGGATGAAGTCACGGCACTGGCGCTGATCAGCCGCGGCCAGAATATCCTCGCCAAACTGGCGGCGCTGCCGTTGCCGACGATCGCCCTGATTCACGGCTTCTGCCTCGGCGGCGGGCTCGAATTGGCCCTGGCCTGCCGTTACCGGATCGCCAGTGACGATGCCGCCACCCGCCTCGGCCTGCCGGAAGTGCAACTCGGCATTCACCCCGGTTTCGGCGGCACCGTGCGCCTCACCGCATTGGTCGGCGACCTCGCCGCCATGGAGCTGATGCTCAGCGGCCGCACCCTGGCGGCGAAGGCAGCGCTGAAGACCGGCCTGGTCGATTACGCTGTACCGCGTCGCCACCTGGAGAATGCGGCCCGCGCCCTCGCCTCTTCCCCTCCGTCGCGCCGATCTCTCCCCTGGCGCGAGCGGATGCTGGCCCTTCTCCCCAAGGCGATCCTTGCCAACAGGATGCGCCGTAGCGTCGCCGCCAAGGCGGAGCGTCGCCATTATCCCGCCCCCTACGCCCTCATCGACCTGTGGCAGAACTTCGGCAGCAACGCCGCCGCAAACTACGCGGCCGAGGCGGCTTCCGTCGCCAAGCTGATTATCGGCAGCACCGCCCGCAACCTGTTGCGCGTCTTCCTCCTCAGGAAGAGCTCAAGGCGACCGGGCGGGGCGCTGGGGCTCCGATCCGGCGGGTCCATGTCATCGGCGGCGGCACTATGGGCGGCGATATCGCCATCTGGTGCGCGCTGCAAGGGCTGGAGGTGACGATTCAGGATCTCGACACTGCCCGCCTCGGCCAGGTGGTGCAGCGGGGTGCGACCCTCTTCAGCCGCCAGCTCAAGGAAACGCGGGCCATCCAGGCCGCCCTCGACCGCCTCCTCCCCGATCCGGCCGGGGATGGGATCACCAAGGCCGATCTGATCATTGAGGCGATCTTTGAAGATGCCGACGCCAAACGCAACCTCTACCGGCAGATCGAGCCGCGCCTGCGCCCGGACGCGATCCTGGCGACCAATACCTCCAGCATCCCCCTGCAAGAGCTCGCCAGCGCCCTCAGTCATCCGGAGCGGCTCATCGGCCTGCACTTCTTCAATCCCGTCGACAAAATGCAGCTGGTCGAAGTGGTGAGCAGCCCGCAGAGTGACGCCGCGATCCTCCAGCGCGGCGCTGCCTTTGTCCTCGCGATCAAGCGCCTCCCCCTGGCGGTGAGCAGTTCTCCCGGCTTCCTCGTCAATCGTATCCTCATGCCTTATCTCCTCGAAGCGGTGACCCTGGTCGGGGAGGGGAGTGACCCGGCCGCAATCGACCGGGCGGCGACGACCTTCGGCATGCCGATGGGGCCGATCCGCCTCGCCGATACCGTCGGCCTCGACATCTGTCTGTCGGTGGCGACCATCCTCTCCCGCCATTATCCGGTTGAGGTCCCGGAAAAGCTGCGTGAGTTGGTGAGCGCCGGCCACCTCGGCAAGAAGAGTGGCCAGGGCTTTTACAATTATCAGGGTGGCGACAGCCGCCAAGGGGGAGGGGAGGTTGACCCCGCCATCGCCGACCGGCTGATGCTCCGTCTCCTCAATGAAGCGGTCGCCTGCTGGCGGGAAGGGGTGGTCAGCAGCGGCGACCATCTCGATGCCGGGGTCATCTTCGGCACCGGCTTTGCCCCCTTCCGTGGTGGGCCGCTGCAGCATATTAAAGCCAGCGGTGCTGCCACTCTCCTGGCACGGCTGCAAGCGCTGGAGCAGGCGCATGGCCAGCGCTTTACCCCTGATCCCGGCTGGCAGGAGCTGGTCGACGCTGAGGATTCCCGGCCATGAACCGGAAAACCGATATTATCTCCCCGCAGGACGCGCCGACCCTTCCTGCCCTCTTTGCCGAACGGGTACGGCGCACCCCCCAGGCTTGCGCCTATCTCCGCTTCGATCTGCAAGGGAGCTGCTGCGATGAATGTATCACCTGGGAAGCGACCGCCGCTCTCGCCGGCCACTGGCAGGCGGCCTTGCGCCGCGAAGGGCTCCTCCCCGGCGATCGGGTGGCGGTCATGCTCCGCAACGGCCTCGAATGGGCAGTCTTCGATCAGGCCGCTCTCGGCCTCGGACTGGTGATCGTCCCCCTATTTGTCAACGACCGCCCGGACAACTTTGCGTATATCATCGAAGAGACGGGGGCTCGTTTCCTCCTTATCGAGGGGGTGGCGCAATGGGATGTGATCAAGAGCGTGCAGCCCCGTCTCGACAGCCTGCTGCGCATCGTCACCCTCCATCCTGCCTGTACCGTCGATTGCGATCCGCGTCTGGTCGAACTCGCCGACTGGCTGCCAAAGGCGCACGCTCCCTACGATGCCGGCTCTGCCGCCGCCGATCATCTCGCGACGATCGTCTACACCTCGGGGACGACCGGCAACCCCAAGGGGGTGATGCTCACCCATGCCAACATCCTTTCCAATGCCTTTGCCGGCTTGAGCCGGGTGCCGATCTATCCCGACGACCTCTTCCTTTCCTTCCTCCCCCTTTCCCATACGCTGGAGCGGACTGCCGGCTACTATCTGGCGATCATGGCCGGTGCCCGTGTTGCCCATGTCCGTTCTCTGGAGAAGCTCGCCGACGACCTGCCGGTGGTGCGACCGACGGTCGTCATCTCGGTACCGCGGGTCTTCGAGCGGATCCATGCCCGCGTCATGGCGAAGTTGGCAACAGCGCCGCCCTGGAAGCAGCGCCTCTTTGCCTTGACGATCGAGGTCGGCTGGCAGCGTTTCCTCCACCAGCAGGGGCGGGGGAGCTGGTCACTCCGCTTCCTCCTCTGGCCGGTACTGCAACGGCTGATTGCCGACAAAGTTCTCACTGCTCTTGGCGGACGGCTGCGTCTGGCGATCAGTGGCGGCGCCCCTTTGAATCCCGAAGTCGCCCGTCTCTTTATCAGCCTCGGCCTGCCGATCTTGCAGGGCTATGGCCTTACCGAGACCAGCCCGGTAGTCGCCGTCAACAGTGCCGCCGACAATTACCCCGAGACCGTCGGCCAGCCGCTGCCGGGAGTGGCGATCAAGATCGCCGCGAATGGCGAACTGCTGATCAAGGGCGAATGCGTTATGGCCGGCTATTGGCAGAACCCGGCGGCCACCGCGGCGATCATCGACCGGGAGGGCTGGCTGCACAGCGGCGATCTCGTGACCATCACCCCTTCCGGTCACATCGCCATTACCGGCCGCCTGAAAGAGATCATCGTCCTGTCGAACGGGGAGAAGATCCCGCCGGCCGATATCGAGCTGGCCATCACCACCGATCCGCTTTTCGAGCAGGTGCTGGTCGTCGGTGAAGGCCGGCCCTATCTCGGAGCTCTCGTCGTCCTTAATGGTGCGGAATGGGAGAAGCTGAGCGGCTCGGCTCTTGAGCAACGAGCCGTTGAAGAGCTGCTCTTGGCCAGGATCGCCGCCCGCATGCGCCATTTTCCCGGCTACGCGCAGATTCGTCGGGTGCAGGTGACCGCCACCCCCTGGGAGGTGGCGAACGGGCTGTTGACCGCCACCCTGAAACTTCGCCGTCCCCAACTTTTCAGCTATTATGCCGCCGAGATTGCTGCTCTTTATGCCGGACACTGACAGGATTGAATTCCGCTTCCTTCTGGCAGGAGAAAATGCTCCATGAAGTTCCGAATCAAACGGAAGATTAATCCCCTCGCCCTCTTTTATCTGAAGATCTCGCTGGTGATCTCTCTGGTCATCCTGGCCGTTTATGCCGGCATTTACCAAAGGAATAACCGGCTCCTTCTCGATGCTCTCCGCCAGCAGGCCGCTTCCTATTACGATTTGATCGTCCGGGTGCGCCACTGGAACGCCGGTTATGGCGGCGTCTATGTCGAAAAGAAGATCGGCATGGAGGCCAACCCCTATCTGCGGGAAGTCGGGATTGAAGCGGAAATAGAGACGGTGGACGGCACTCTGCTTCTCCTGAAAAATCCGGCCTTGATGACCCGGGAAATATCGACAATTCTCAGTGCCGTCAACAAAATCCAGTTCCACATCACCAGCTTGCACCTGCTGAACAAAGAGAACGCTCCTGATGAGTTCGAACAGCGGGCGCTGAAAAAATTTGTCGACGGCGAAGTTGAATTCTGGGAGCTGGAGCAACGGGATTCCGGACCGGTCTTCCGTTACATGGCGCCGCTCGTCTTTGAAGAGTCCTGCGACAAATGCCATTCCAAGTTTAATTACGATCTCGGCGATATCCGCGGCGGCATCAGTGTAACCATCCCCTTTACTCAGACCGCGGCGGTGATCGCTGCTAACCGTTTCACGATTACCAGCCTCTCCCTGCTGACTCTGGCTCTGCTTCTCGGTTCGACCTACGTCATGCTCAATAATCTCGGCACCAAGCTCGATGCAGCGCAGCAGGCGCTGCTCGAGGCCTCGATTCGCGATGAATTGACGGGATTGCACAACCGCCGCTATCTCATGACCCGACTGGGTGAGGAGTTCGAACGGGCCCGGCGCAAAGGGACGGCGCTGGGGTTGCTGATGATGGATATTGACCATTTCAAGATCGTCAATGACACCTTTGGTCATCCGGCCGGGGATGAAGTCCTGCGGAGCGTTGGTCAGACGCTGGCGAGCATGCTACGCGAATATGACGTCGGCGGCAGATACGGCGGCGAGGAGTTTGCGGTGATTTTGGCCGAAACCAGCCCCGCGGATATGGTCAAGATGGCCGAGCGTATTCGCGAAAGGATCGAACAGTTGGATCGACACGGCCACGCCACCGGCATTCATATCACCATCAGTATCGGCGTGGCGGTGCTGAAGGACGACGACACCACCGAAACGCTGTTGCAGCGCGCCGATACGGCCCTGTATCGGGCCAAGGAGACGGGGCGTAACCGGACGGTGCTGGTGTAGTTGCCTTTAGTCGCTAAGGTTTTCGACGTTGACCGAGGCGCCGGCATGGGGTAAAAGATGGAAGGTTTTTCATCTGGCTGTTGCCGGGATGTTGAGAGCGAGGATTCGGGATGGGCAGAAGGATGTGGGAGTGATAGCGCCGTCGGTGTCAGCATTGTGCTGATGGGCGGCGCTTTTATGTTTTTGGTGGGAGGGGGTATGCTATGCCGACGAAGGAGCGGGTTGTCATGGGAATTTTTAGCGGCCTATTTGGAGCAAAGCCAAAAGTGGACCGAAGATCTTTTGTGGCGTTGGTACCGAGACTTACATCTGAGTTGCAGTTGATTCGTGAACAATTCTTATTTGGTGGTGTTACTGGATTAAGGAGCGAAGGAGCGCACGTTGTTGGTATTTCTACTCTACTCGAGCAGGGAAGCGAGCTCGATGCGGCCCTTAAAGGGTTTCAGTTGACCAATATAGTGGGCTTTGCGTGGAATTACATAGAGTTCCCAGATCATCTCCCATTTGACAAACAGTTAACCGAATCGATGGAATCCAGAGACGGAGATTTTACAAAACAATATAGAGAAAGGTATCTCGATTGTGAAGGTAATGTCGAAGCACTCACGTCTGCCCTCGCTGAAGACATCCATCGCATATGGGGTCGACCTGCTCCCGTTACCAAGTTCAAACGCGCTCTGGAAAATACGGCTATGACATTAGGCGTTGTCAGTCAGGCAACAACGGCGAATATATTTGGTGACTTGAAGACGGAAAAGCAGCTTAAAGGCAGGCTACTCTTCTGAATTAGTACTCGTAAATTGTCTGACCACTTAGATTTTTGGGAGAATATTTCATGTACTGGTTATATTCAATTGCTCCGATGATGCTTGGTTTTTTTCTGCTTCGATTTGGAATGGTGAGCAGAGGACGTAAAAAAGAAGTAATTCAATTTCTTGGCGGCATAGTGTGCTTCTCTTCGGTTGTTCTTGCTTGGTTTCTTCTTGGCTGGAAATCTTGGCTAGGCTTCATAGCAATTTTCTTTTTTGTCATTACGCCGATTGAAGTGGCTACACTATCCCGGACACACAAATTGAGGCAATATGCCCAAAACGGAGGTGTGTCCAATGAGTTCAAGGTACTCGTCCCAATTCAAACAAGACGCTGTCAAGTTAGCAGTTGAGTCCGATCAGCCCGTCGCCC
>JAXMLA010000157.1:0-11965 GCA_034370465.1 Desulfuromonadales bacterium | reverse complement strand
TTGCGCCCGACCTCGACGCTTTTGGCCGTGGACAAAGAATTTGCCCGCAAGATCTCGTCAACGCTCAAGCGGTACTGCTTGGCCAAACCTTGCACGGTCTCGCCTTTGGCGAACTTATGAACTTTATAGTCACGGTGCTCGTCTACAGGGAGTTCGGCATAAGCCGCCAGAAAACTATCTTTCGTCCCGAGCGGCAGGTTGATTTGATAACTCTGCAACTGGGGTGGAGTACACCAACGTTTCAGCTCGGGATTCAGAGCTTTGATCTCACCATAGCTGCTGTCGGCAAGACGGGCGATCACGGCAAGGTCAATCGGGCCATCGACGGTCACTTTCTCGCAGACGATCGGGGCAAGAAACTGCGTGTCGGTAAAGCCGTAGCGCTCCGGCTGTTTGGCGATGAGGAGCACCGCCAAAAGTTTGGGAATATAATTCCTGGTCTCCTGGGGGAGGTGCAGGTTATGGGAAATCGTCCAGTAATCGGTACTGCCACTGCGCTCAATCGCCCGGGCGACAGCGCCCGGTCCGGCGTTATAAGCGGCCACCGCCAGATACCAATCGCCATTAAAAATTCCGTGCAGTTCCTTGAGAAAACGGGCGGCCGCATGTGTCGACTTTTCAAAATCGCGACGTTCATCCCGCCAGTAATCCGCTTGCAGATTGAAGATCTTGCCGGTGCTCGGGATAAACTGCCACGGGCCGGAAGCATGCGCCCAGCTGTATGCTTTAGGGTTCAGCCCGGACTCGACGATCGAAAGGTAGACCAGATCACGCGGCAGCCCTTCGGCGGCAAAGACCTCCTGCATGTAAGGGAGATAACGGGAAGAACGCTCTAACCAACGGCTAAAGACGTTGCGGCCGGGTCCGGTGAAGTAATCGATATAGTATTGAACCTTTTGATTTTCAACGACAGGAAAGTCGAATAACAGTTCGGTCACCTCGACCGTTGCCCCTTCATCCTCCGGCGGACTCGCTTCCTCTTCAGCCAGGATCAGCGCTTCCTCCATCGTCTCGGGATCGACCAGGGTCAAAATCTCATCAGCTTCTTCAGTATCGTCTTCCGCTGCACCGGGTGCCATTTCGGACAGCACCTCCTCACTCAGAGAAGCAGGGGGAGACAGAGAGTCGGACGCTCCCAGCGACGCTGTTTCCAGTGTCAACGCCGCAGCCCTTTGTTGTTCCAGGATTGATCGCGGGAGTTGCAATGAGGGGCTGACGGTTTGCTCTGCCCAAATTTCCGGGGGAGGGGAAGAAGCAACACAAAGATCTCTGCTCGCAAGGGAGAGAAAGAGAAAGATCAGGAGGGGAAGAGAGCGGTTCAACGGCATGAAAAATCTCCAGACATATTGGTTCTACATAGGGTAAAGAAAGTCCGGGTATGGGTCAAGCCTCTAACTCTGACAACCCGGCTTCGGAATTCGGCCAGCAACGCCGTTCCAGTTCCGCCAGCAGCGGGGCAAAGCTCTTGCGATCACGAGCCGCAATCGGCAGCGCCGCATAACGACGGGAGAGCGGCTCGATTTCATCGGGAGGGACACGATCAATCTTGTTAAAGACAAGGAGACGGGGGATCTTGCCGAGATCCAACTCGTCCAGAATCGCCTCAACAGCGGTAATATGGTCGGCAAAACGGGGGTGAGACAGATCGACAACGTGCAGGAGGAGATCAGCATCCTCGAGCTCTTCGAGGGTCGACTTGAAGGCCCCGACCAGACTCTTCGGCAGCCGGCGAATAAAACCGACCGTATCGGTGATGATCACCTCCCGCTCCAGAGGGAAGCGCAGCCGCCGGCTCGACGTATCGAGGGTGGCAAAGAGGAGGTCTTCGGTAAAGATCTCACTCTGGGTCAAGGCATTGAGGAGGGTCGATTTGCCGGCATTGGTGTAGCCGACAATCGAGATGATCGGCACACCGGCGCGAATGCGCTTTTGGCGGCGCTGGAAACGCCCCTTGGAGAGCTCCTCCAGCTGTTTTTCGAGGCGAGTGATGCGATCGCGAATCCGCCGGCGATCGACTTCAAGCTTGGTCTCGCCGGGGCCGCGGCCGCCGATCCCTCCCATCAGCCGCGACAAAGCGATCCCCTTGCCGCTGAGCCGGGGGAGGATGTACTTGAGCTGCGCCAGCTCGACCTGCACCTTGCCATCGCGGGTATGAGCGCGCCGGGCAAAGATATCGAGAATCAGCTGGGTGCGGTCGATCACCTTGAGTTCGGTCACTTCCGAAATCGAGCGCACCTGCGACGGGGAGAGATCCTGATCGAAGACGAGGAGGGTCGCGCCCTGCTCCAAAGCACTGATCACCACTTCGCGCAGCTTCCCTTCACCGAGGAGATACTTCGGATTAATCTGCCGACTGCGCTGCAAGACCCGGTCAAGAATCACCAGATCGGCGGTACGTGCCAGCTCGGCAAGTTCATCGAGAGAATCCTCCGCTTCCTCGCGCCCTTCAGGACTGACGGAAATGAGGATGGCGCGTTCACGGGGGTCACCAAGATCGACGGTCTCGGCAAGACGCTTCTCCATCTCCCCTTCAAGGGCACGCATGAACTCCTGCGGGTCGATCGCCAACTCATAGATCGAAGGGGCAGAAGCGACTTCCATCTTCTCCTTCTCCCCCTGTGCCGGGAGAAGAAAAGCATAATCGATGCGACCGGGGAGACCGGCGCTCGTCACCTGCAGCGCCAGCATCATATCGAGACGCAACAGCGAAAGGTCAGCCAGGTCATCGCGGCTGAGGGGCTCATCGCGCAGATGAGTATGCAGACAGCGCACGCCGCGTAAACGACTCCGGCCGAGACTTAACGCCGAAAGGTCGGGGATGACAATCTGCCGGTCATCGCCGACGATCACGTGGCGAATCGCCCCGAAACGATCGATAATCAGACCGATCTGACGTTTCAGTTCAAAAGAACGCTCCGCCAGTTCGCGGGCCAGCTCCGGGGTCAGGAGTTGATTTGCCGGCAGGCGCCGCTGGTAAAGACGTTCGAGATTCTGAATCTGCGCGGCCCGCAATCCGCCCAGGTTGCCATGCACAACCATCTAGTGCCCTCCCCCAGACACAAAAAGAGCCCGGAGGGGCCCTTTTTGTGAAACAGAACAAGAGTGGGAAAAAGTGATCATCCGGAAACAACGACAAAGTTGAAGCCGGCGTCGACATAATGCACTTCACCGGTAACGCCACTCGACAGATCGGAAAGGAGATACAAAGACGACTTTCCGACTTCGTCCTGAGTCACGGTCCGGCGCAACGGAGCGTAATCGTCCATCAACTTGATCTTCGCCTTGAAATTAGCGATGCCAGACGCGGCCAGGGTCTTGATCGGTCCGGCGGAGATGGCGTTGACACGAATCCCCTTTTCGCCGAGTTCCGCGGCAAGATAAAGGACCGACGATTCCAGAGCGGCTTTTGCCACCCCCATGACGTTGTAATTGGGGACGTAGCGGACTGCGCCAAGATAACTCATGGTGAGGATGCTCCCCCCTTCATTCATGACCGGAATCGCATAACGGGTCACGGCAACAAAGGAATAAGCGCTGATATCGAGGGCGAGGAGGAACCCTTCGCGACTGGTCTGCGAAAAAGGCTGTTTCAGATCTTCGCGATTCGCATAAGCCACCGCGTGAACAACAAAATCGATCTTCCCCCAACGCTTGCCAATCTCAGTGAAGACCGCTTCAATATCTTCATCTTTGGCGACATCGCAAGGAAGGATAACGTCCGAACCGAGGCTCTCGGCCAGGGGACGCACCCGCTTTTCCAGAGCTTCATTCAAATAAGTAAAAGCAATCTCCGCCCCATGCGCCCGCAGTTGCTGCGCAATTCCCCAGGCAATACTCATGTCATTGGCGACACCAAAGATTACGCCCCGTTTACCACTCATCAAACCCATTCTAATACTCTCCTTCGTAGACAAAATCGGTGGTCACTTTTAACAGAAGACCGCGAAAAAATCAACCGGCACTTACTTCCCCGCCGGGGGAAGAGTTGCGCTCGACCCGAGGATTTTCAGGAGATCAGCTGCTTTTTTATAACCGGGCAGAATGGTGCCATCCGGCAGAACAAGGGTCGGTGTCGAGGTGATTCCCAAACGTGCTGCCGTTGCCAGGGTTTCATCGACCTTGATCGCCGGACCGGCCGAAGGGGCGACCGGGGCTCCCGCGAAGAACGCATCCAGGACGGAAAGGGGATTGCTCGAACTGAGGATGGTCTTGGAGAGGCCATAAGCATTCGGATGCGACTTCAACGGCATCAGCTTAATCAAAAAAGCGATATTCGGATCGGCCTTGACGACTTCCTGCATCTCGACATGCACTTTTTTACAATAAGGACACTCAGGATCGGTAAAGACGATCACTTTTGTTCTGGCATCGGCTCTGCCGAGAAGAATCGCATCGTCGACGAAAATCAATTTGATATCGACCTTCCTGACGGCACTTTGCGGCGCAACTGCAGGCTTGCCGTTATTCAATTTAGCCACCCGTTGCTGGGTCAGGTCCTCGCCGGTGGCGATCTTGATAATGCTCCCCGCCAGGATATATTTTTTGGAGAAATCGATGAAGATCGGAAATTTTTGCCCGTCTTTTTCCGCATCGACGGTCCAGAAACCGGCAATCTCCGAAAACTCGACAGCCAAAACTTTATCAACTCCCTTGAGCAGAGTTGTCGCTTCCTTCAGCGTCAGACTATGGCAATCGTTGCATTTACCGGAACCACAGCCCATCCCTCCCTCTTTTGAAAAAGCAAAGGCCGAAACTGTCGATAAAGAAAAGATCATGAAGAGGACGAATATTCTACCGGACATTGGTGACTCCTTGACAGAAGCGATAATTTGACAACGTGACCGGCAGATACCATACCTTGTTTGCACCGTTTTGGCAACCAGCACCCGGTCTTCGCTCTCGGCACACGGAGGGGAAGAGAGCGCGAAACTATTTCTTTATCCGAAATCCGGCCTTCTCCCAACTCGGAGCGACGGGTTTGATCTCCTTGTCGCGCGGCCGCTGCGGTGGTGGGGAGGAACTCTTCGCCGGCGCCGGGGTTGCCTCCTTGATCGACAGGGCAATGCGCTTGCGCTGGTTATCGACGCTGAGGACCTTGACCTTGACGATCTGCCCGACCTTCACCGCTTCGTTGGGATCACGGATGAAACGATGGCCGAGATGGCTGACGTGAACGAGGCCGTCCTGATGGACGCCGACATCGACAAAGGCGCCAAAGGCAGTGACGTTGGTGACGACCCCTTCGAGGAGCATCCCTTCGTGCAGATCGCTGATCTCCTTGACATCGTCGCGAAAAGACGCCATCTGGAAGCTGGCGCGCGGATCGCGCCCCGGTTTCTTGAGTTCCTCAACAATATCGCGCAAGGTCGGCAGACCGACTTCGGCAGTGACATAACGCTTGAGATCGATCTGCGCCACCAAGGCCGGATCTTTGCTCAGAGTGGCGACATTGGTGCCGAGATCAACCGCCATGCTCTTGACCAAAGGATAGCGCTCGGGATGGACAGCGGTATTATCAAGGGGATCGCTGCCGCCGCGGATGCGCAAAAAGCCGGCCGCCTGTTCAAAAGCCTTGGCGCCGAAGCGCGGGACCTTGAGGAGGGCCTTGCGGGTGGCAAAGGGGCCATTCTCATCGCGGTAGCGGACGATCGCCTGGGCGAGGGATTCGCCGATACCGGCGACGTAAGCCAGGAGCGCCCAGCTGGCAGTATTGAGATCAACGCCGACCCAGTTGACACAACTCTCGACCACCGCATCGAGAGACTTCTTCAGCGCCGCCTGATTGACGTCATGCTGGTACTGGCCGACGCCGATGGTCTTGGCATCGAGCTTGACCAATTCAGCGAGGGGATCCTGCAGACGGCGGGCAATGGAGATGGCGCCACGCACGGTGAGATCGAGGTCGGGGAACTCTTCGCGAGCAATATCCGAAGCTGAGTAGATACTCGCCCCGGCTTCGCTGACGGAAACGACCGGCAGGCGCAGCCCAGCCTCGACGCAGGTCGCCTTGACGAACTCCTCCATCTCGCGGCCGGCGGTGCCGTTACCGATGGCGACCATCTCCACCTGATGCGCGGCGATCAGACGCAGCAGCTCCTTCTTTGCCGGAGCCACCCGCCCTTCGCCGGTGTGGGGATAGATGGTGGCATGCTCGCAGAATTTGCCGGTGGCATCGATAACCGCCAGCTTGGAACCGGTACGCAGGCCGGGATCGACACCGAGGACGCGCAGATTCCCCACCGGCGGCGCCAGCAAAAGATTGCGTAGATTACCGGCAAAGATGGCAATCGCCGCTTCGTCGGCATTTTTCTTCGCTTCCAGGCGCAGTTCGACTTCGATCGACGCCGAGATCAGACGCTTGTAGGCATCGACCGCCACGGTACACAGGAAGGGTTTGAAGACGCTCTCCCCCTTGAGCAGCCGCCCTTGCAGATGAAGGAGGATCGTTGCTTCCGGTGCTTCGAGAGCCAGGCGCAGTACCTCTTCGACCTCGCCGCGGCGCATGGCGAGCATACGATGCGAAGGGATACTCTTGAGTGCCTCGCGATAGTCGTAATACATCTCGAACTTGCTGACCGTCCCGACCTTGTCGGTTGCCACCCGGCTGGTGATAATCCCTTCGTCCCAGGTGAGGTGCCGCACCCGGGCGCGCACATCGGCATCCTCGGCGAGACGCTCGGCGAGGATATGACCGGCCCCGGCCAAAGCAGCAGCCGCATCGGGAACCTCCTTCGTCGCATCGACAAAAGGGGCGGCAATCGCCTCCAGAGTCAGGGACGTCGGCACCTGGGCGGCAATGAGGTCGGCCAACGGCTCCAGACCGCGTTCGCGGGCAATGATCGCCTTGGTGCGGCGCTTAGGCTTGTAGGGGAGGTAAAGATCTTCGAGTTCGGTCTTCTGCCGGGTGCTGGCGATGCGGGCAGCGAGCTCGTCGCTGAGCTTCCCCTGCTCGGAGATCGAATGGAGGATGGTCGCCTTGCGGTCGAGGAGTTCGGCGTAATAGGTCAGCCGCTCTTCGATGGTGCGGATCTGGACCTCGTCGAGCTCGCCGGTCTGTTCCTTGCGGTAGCGGGCAATAAAAGGGACCGTCCCCCCCTCGTCAAAGAGCTGGGCGGTCTGTTGCAGTTGTTGGGGGCGCAGGCTGGTTTCATCGACGAGCCAGGAAAGGATGTGCGGAAGGAGTGCGGAGAAATTTTTCGTCATGAAGCCTGCCGTTTCAAGTGAATTGGCGGCGGATAGTAGCACAGCCTTAATCGGAAGAAAAGCCGTCCGGCCGGATTGCGTTCGGCAGCGATCAGGATAAACTTAACTTGGGGGAAGGAGGACGCCTTATGGAGAAAGCGGAATGCAACTGCAGCGAGACGGATGCAGAGAAAACGTGTCAGATGTGCGAGAAGGGGATCGACCTGCCCTACTGGTGTGAAACCTGTGAGACTCTGGTGCCGGAAAAGCGCTGCCTCGGATGCGGACTGAAGGCGCGCAAAGTGCGCCGCTCCGGACAAAAGCCAGCGCCGACCTGAAAGGGGGATCTATGCCGTCTCTGACCTTGCTTCGTTTGCTTTGCCCCATCATCCTTAGCCTGACGCTGAACTCCGCCTGCAGCAGCGCACCGTTACCGACGGACGCGATCAAGCTCCCCCCCGGCTTCAGTATCGCCGTTTATGCTGCCCCGGTACCGGGAGCCCGCTCCCTGGCCCTCGGGGCCAAGGGGACCCTCTTCGTCGGCAGCCGGAGCGAGGGGAAGGTCTATGCCCTGGTCGACCGGAACAACGACCAGCAGGCCGACGAAGTGATCATCATCGCCAGCGGGCTGCGCTCGCCGAACGGGGTGGCTTTTCGTGATGGAGCCCTTTACGTGGCGGAGATCAGTCGCGTGCTCCGCTTTGATAACATCGAAACCCGGCTGCGGGCTCCACCAAAACCGGTGGTCGTCAATGCCGCGTTCCCGGACAAGAGTCATCATGGCTGGAAGTTCATCCGCTTCGGGCCGGACGGCAAACTCTACGTCCCGGTGGGAGCCCCCTGCAACGTCTGCGAGGAGAAGGATCCACGCTTCGCTTCGATCATGCGCATGGATCCGGACGGCAGCAACCTGGAGATCTTTGCCCGCGGGGTGCGCAACACCGTCGGCTTCGACTGGCATCCCCGCAGCGGCGAACTCTGGTTCACCGATAACGGCCGCGACTGGATGGGGGACAACCAGCCGCCGGATGAACTCAATCGGGCTCCCCAGTCCGGCCTGCATTTTGGCTTTCCTTACTGGCACGGCTTGAGAATACCTGACCCGGAGCACGGAATGAAGATGCGCCAGACCGAGTTCATTCCGCCGGAGATGGAACTCGGTGCTCATGTGGCCGCCCTCGGCATGCGCTTCTATACCGGCAGCATGTTCCCCGCCAGCTACCGCGAGCAGATCTTCATCGCCGAACACGGTTCCTGGAACCGCACCGTCCCCAACGGTTATCGCATCACCCTCGTCCGTCTCCAGGAGAATCGGGCCGTCTCCTACGAAACTTTTGCGGCCGGATGGCTGCAGAAAGGGAGTGCCTGGGGGCGGCCGGTCGATCTGCAGGTCATGCCTGACGGCAGTCTGCTCGTTTCGGACGACAAGGCCGACGCCATCTACCGGATCAGCTACCGGCCATGACCCCTCCTAAGAAAAAGGCCACCCCGCTGCGGGTGGCCTTCATGTGAAATGCTTTTGCAGGAAATCCCGGATCAGTGCATTTTGTCGGTGTCTCCGGAGACATGCGGAAAAATCTCGTGATGCACTTCACGGTCCGCGTTGAGGACCTTGCCGCAGGAAGCACACAAATACTTGTCTTCCTTGGTGACGTAGTCGCTTCCTTGACACTCCTCGCACCAGAGCTTGCTCGCGCTCGCTTCCTTTGGTTCTGTCATAGTACGCTCCTTTCCCTGAGTTACTCTCGCCACTGACACCCTGCCATGCTGTAAAAAGTGGAACTTCATGACCTCACGACAATTTTACCTGATAATTGTCGGCCGTCCAGCCACTCCATTAGCGGGAGGCATGATAGACTCGTAAAATCTGCACGGTATCATCCTTGACCCGGTACGGGACGATGTAGGGCGTATGGGGGACGACCAATTCTTTTGTGCCGGGGACGCGACCGGCGCGACCGCTCCCCGGCTGATCTTTCAATAACGATACCGCCCGGACGATACGCAATACAACCTCTGTGGCGGCGCGTGGATCATCCTGCACAATGTAGGCCTCGGCCGCATCAAGATCAAGAAGCGCTCCTTTCAGCCACCTAACGCGCAACTTTGGCCTCCCACTTGGCCAGAACCTCGTCATGATCTTCAAAGAGAGCGCCGGGGCTCTCGACTACGCTCAGCGCGTCCTGAATTCCCTTGATTTGCCATTCGTTGACGGCAAGATATTGTTCGAGTGCTTCTTCAATCACGAAAGATTTTGAACGGCGGGTAATACGGGCAAGTTTGTCAAGGCGGTTGCGGGTCTCCGGATTGACTCGTACGGTCAGACTGGCGGCTTTGAGCATGTTGTCCTCCATGTAAGACATTTGCATGCGTTGTGCGGCAATTGGGGTGGGATGGTCAACGGTAAAGATTGTGCGGCGTGTGCTGGAGGTTGGACGGGATATGCCGTTAACGCGGGAGATAGGACGTGCAGCTTTAACTTGGCATCATGGGAGACAGACCTCGTTGCTTTTTCCGGCACCGGCGGGTAACTACCGGTACTCCGTGCGGAACCTGGGTTGACTGCGCTTTTTTTCGCGTTCTATGACAACAAATAGGTGCTGCTCAGCAGGCATCGGTCTTTTCCGTCGTGGTGCCGGACCGGACGGCGGGACGGACTTCTCTTCAATTCCAAGATCGAGAGGCAATTGTTCGGGATTCAGTCGTAACGATTCAAGCGCTGCCGCAATCTCTCGCGGCGCTTCAGGAGGCAGTTCGCCCCCCGTCGGATCGAGGACCTCCAATGCTCGGCGGGTGGCCTCTTTTGGACCGATTTCACGATCACGAACTTTAACAAACAATCCCTCTAGTTGTGAAGCCGCGCCGGCATCAACTCGTGTACGTCCTTTCGGCATGTGTTGCACCATTTCATCGCTGGAAGCCGCGCTAACAACGGCCCGAGCAACAGCATTCCCCTGGCGTTTGATCGTCTCCACACCTTGTATAAAACCGCCATAAGTTCCGATCGCTAAATATAGTCCACCAACCCACACACCGACCTTACCGAAACCCTTAATCGAACCTTCCTCAACCGAGAGGTAGAGGCTGTAATCATCGAACGGTAGAAATTCCTCCGCCGCAGCGTCCATTTTGTCGAAGATTCTTCTGGCGTACGCGATAAGATTCTCTTCAGGAGGTGCTGGTGTATCGAAAATAAAAGATGCTCTTACGATATCTATCATTTCACCGGCCACTTTCGAGCTGGGTCAACTTCAGGGATCAAGTCTCCAAATTTCAAATTTGAGTTTGGTGACTTGACCCATCTGTTTGTACCCTTATAATTTTAAACACCGTCTCATCCCCGGCGATATTTCTAATTTTCATGCGTAGCGGCTTGCTCGGGCAGGTAATGGTTGCATCCCAGAAGGTTTTTGTTTTTACGCCGTTATTGATGACATAACCGTTCTTGTCGATCTTGATTTCATGGTCACTCGTCCAGATACCTTCCGCATTCGTACAATCAAGGCTGACCAGTTCGATCAATTCCAGCCCGTTTTCCGAAATGACAATCGGTTTGAATTTCTTCTTCGGCTTTTGAACTACCTCCTCGACCTCGGGGAGAGGATCGGTATCCTCTGCTTCATCATCCAGCAGGTTATTCTTCGCCCCGTTCAGCGCCCGTTTCTGGTTGTACTCATCAATTTTCTGCACTAAGCGGTCGCTAGTGAAGCTTGCAAATGAAATGATCCAGTCTTTTTTAGTTTGCGACAATTCGTATTCGGCCACGTCATCGGCAACCACTTCATGGAGCAGCTCTTTCAAGTCGCGTAGTACAACGGCTGTTTCCGTGGGATTGTTATCGGCAATGAAGGCCTTGAGTGCGGCCTCGTCGTCAATGTCGATGTAATAAACAATGATCTGCTTAGTCTCGTCCGGCAAGTCGGGCATGGCCTCGTTGAGGATGCGGTTCATGAGCGGGATATCTAGCACACGGGTGGTGTGGTCCAGCAGATTGGGGACATACACCGGCACCATCCCGAGCTTGCTGTCGGCAATGGCCCCTTCCCAGAAGCTATCCAAGGCATCTTCGTTGCGCAAACCGGTGATGAGCGACTTCAGCTTGTCCATGGTCTGCACCGGGTTGCGGAACAGGGAGACGCCGTCTTTTATTTCCAGGATGTCGAAATCCGCTTTTGCGACAACGAGCCGATCTCGCGTTGTCTGGATAGAATTAATGCCTATATCAACATGAATAAAACGCCGCCCCAGGCGGTTGGCAACAGTTGCGGTTACCCCGCTGCCCCCGAAAAAATCAGCTACAACCATATTTTTGTTACTGCTTGCTAAGGTGATTCGCTCAAGTAAAGCTTCAGGTTTTTGGGTATTGTAGTCTGTTCTTTCATTTGAAGCTTGGTTGACAATATCAATTTCCCACCAATCAGAAGGCGCAAAACCAGCGCGCAAATAATCTCGTACTACAAGTTCAGGATGTGTATTTTCCCATTCTTGGTCAACGTCCTTTGCACCTTTGATCGGGCTGCCTTCAATTCCTCTACCGCAAAGTCGATAAAATCCAATGTCGTCTTGTAACTTGTATTTCTTGATTGTTTCTTCGGAATATTCAGCAAGGACGCCCTTATCATCCCAATTAAATACATAGTTGTCTTCATTCATCCCATAAAGAAAAATGTCGTGATGTTTACGATTCCAATATTTTTTTGAAAATTGCCTTGTCTGATAGCACCAGACAATATTATTTAGAAAACAAGCATCTCCAAAAACTTCGTCCATAAGTATTTTGACA
>JAXMLA010000156.1:0-4821 GCA_034370465.1 Desulfuromonadales bacterium | reverse complement strand
TCCATCTGCACAAAGCGATCGAAGATCTTCTTCTGATCGGCCGGGTCGATGCCGCTGCCGTGATCGGTCACGCTGACCTGCAAACCGACCGGAGAGATCTCCATCTCGACCCGGACGGTGCCGCCGATCGGACTGAACTCGATGGCGTTCATCAGCAGGTTGATCAACATCAACTGCAGCATCTGGGCATCGCTGGTAAAGAGGGGGGTCGGGGTGTAGCTGGTGACCGATTCCAGAACGTTGATCTCTTTGAGGGCGAGATGACGGGCGAGAAGTTCGACGGTATTTTTGAGTAAACTCTCCATCTCGACATGACAGAACTCGGGCTGGGCTTCGCCGGCTTCGAGTTCGGCGGCAACAAAGATATTGCGCAGCTGAAAATCGAGATCAAAGGCTTCGGAGTAGATCATGCCGGCGATCTCGGCGATCTGCTCCGGAGCGCAGCGTCCGGTCATCAAATGGCGGGCCAGACCGCTGATCGAGGTGAGGGGGTTGTTAATCTCGTTGCGGATATTGGAAAGGAAGTGCCCCTTCATCGCCTCGGAGGCTTGCAGTTTACGATTAAGACTTTCAAGTTCTTGGCTCACGTTCTGCAAATCGCTCAGGGCGCTGCGGTTGAGCTCGAATCGGAACTTCAGTTCAGCAAAGAGCTCGTCATTCGTATAGTTATGCACCGGGAGGACTCCTTCATTTTTCTTTTTTTAAAAGAGGACCATCTTGACGACGCCGATCAGCTGCGGGGCCTTGAAGGGTTTGGTCAGCCAGGCCGAGACGCCGGCACTGCGGGCTTCGGCCTTTTTGTCCCCTTCGCTCTCGGTGGAGAGCATGATGATCGGCATAAAGCGGCTGCCGGGAAGCTTGCGGGCGGCGCCGGCCAGGGCAATCCCGTCCATCTTCGGCATATTCAGGTCAGTGACCAGGAGATCGACGGCACCCTGAGCCAGCAGGGCCAGGGCTTCATCCCCGTCGCGGGCCTCCACCACCTCGTAACCGGCGTGGGTCAAGGTGAGGTTGAGCATGGTGCGGATGGTTGCGGAGTCATCGACGGTCATGATTCTTTTCGCCATGGTCATTCTTCTCTCTTTGTTGACCGGACCGGGAATATTAATCAAACAAGCAACTGTTGCCACAATAGGCACGACAAAGACGACTGCCATTGACAGGATAACCCTGAATTAACGGAGCCACGGCGCGATTCCTCGTCCCCTCCAGATGGATTGTCTTCCCCTTTTCACTCGCCTGCCGCTTCACCGCACACAACAGGACAAGACAGGAATAATCGAGAAATTTCACCCCGTCGAGATTCACCGTCAAGGTGTCGCACCGACTCAAGGCACTGAGAAGTTCGCCGCCCAGAGCCATGCTCTCCGTCTTGGCCAGGGAGCCGCGCCAGAAGATCTTGTCGACCGGAACTTCCTGCGCAACGGTGCTCACCACCTCCGGCCGGCAGGGAGTATCTGTGCCGGCTTCGGGTGCCTTCTTTGCGACGCAGATCTTCTCGATAATTTCATGTAATCGGGAGGGATTGAAGGGGCGGTACAAAGCCTCGCTGGCGCCCTGTTCGAGTCCGCGGCAAACTTCTTCTTCATCCTCAGCCGCACCGATCAAAATAAGCGGGATGCCGCTGGCCGCACCGGTTCGGGCGAATTCAGCCAGAAACTCCTGGCCTGTCATCCCCGCCATGGCGATATTGATATCGAGCAGAACGAGGTCGATATCCGGCTGCGTGATCAGCAGATCGAGAGCCGCCCGACCATTAACAGCCTCGATGCAGGCACATTGGTAACGGCTTAAAACCAGACGATACATCTGCTGGCGCAGCACAGAATAATCGACGACCAGGATCTTGCGAATCATTTGTGCTCCGCTGCATTCCTCAACTCTTGATATGTTTTTCATTGTCTGACCGGAATCCCCAAAGTCGCCACACTCGACAACAGCTCTTTTATCTCCACCGGTTTGCGCAAAAAGTAGTGGACACCCCGCTGCTGCGCTTCCTCTTCTATCTCCCGCGAACCGAAGCCGGTCATAATAATCACCGGGATCGCATAGTGCTGCTTCACATAGCTCAACAGTTCCAACCCCTCAATCCCGTCCACCCCCGACATCCGAATATCCGCAATCACCAGATCAAAAGGGGTGGTGGCGAGGGCCGCCTCCGCTTGCTCAATCTCATTACAGGCAATCACCTCCACCCCATCGATCTTAAAAAGATGGGTCAGGGAAAAAAGGATGGACGGTTCATCATCAACAACCAGAATTTTTTTGGGTAAAGTCAACTTGAGACTCCTCACTGATATGCTGAAAAGATAAGTAAAAATTTATGAGCAATGCCTAGCACTGACCATGCCAAGCAAAATATCATAACGATATAGGATAGTTATGTTTATGCGGTAATAAATGGGTTGCGTTGTGTACAATTTCAGGACAGGTACCAGAATGGCGCTGAGGAGTGGAATCGAATTGCGGGTTGAGTCGCGGGCGTGGAGGAAGTGGCCGGAGAAAAGATTTGCTCAATATTACAGGTGTTTAGATGAATAAAAATAATCTGGCCGGCCCATTTTCAGGAACCCGAACCGAACTGTATTGTTTTCGTCCATGTACGATTATTGTACAGACGCTGGCAGCTTCTTCAGCTTTGCCAGAAGAGTTGAACGACTGACCCCGAGAATCGTGGCGCTGCGACTGTGATTATTACCGGTAAAACGTAAAACGGCGCGAATATGTTCATCTTCAATCTGTTGCAGAGTCGGCATCTGCCCTGGGGTAGACGAGCTATTAATCGCGATCGGGAGGGAGTTGCGCAGCTCCACAGGGAGGTGATCAACGGTCACTTCCTCCCCCTCGGCGAGGATCAGGGCGCGCTCAATGACATTTTTCAACTCCCGGACATTCCCCGGCCAGCGATATTTTGTCAGAGCCGCCATGAAGCTGCTCGACGCCCCGATCTTCGGGCGTCCCATCTCGGCGGCGTAGCGCTTGATAAAATGTTCGGCGAGAATAATGATGTCACCGCCCCGCTCGCGCAGGGGGGGGAGAGTAATCGGCATGACATTGATGCGGTAAAAGAGATCCTCACGGAAAAGACCGGCCTTGACCTGCGCCGCCAGATCGCGATTGGTGGCACCGATAAAACGGGTGTGACTATACAGATCAACGACGCCGCCGACCCGGCGAAAAATCTTGGTATCGAGAACTTTCAACAACTTGGCCTGAATCGCCAAAGGCATCTCCGCCAATTCGTCGAAGAATATCGTCCCATTCTCCGCCAGCTCGAAGAGGCCGCTCTTACTCCTGGAGGCATCGGTAAAAGCCCCCTTGTCATGGCCGAACAACTCCGACTCGAGCAAGGACTCGGAAAGGGCTGCACTGTTGATCTCGATCAACGGGCCGGTGACGCCGCTTTGGTGATGAATCGCCTTGGCCACCAGCTCCTTGCCACAGCCGGACTCGCCGAGGATCAGGACCGGCGTCGTCAGATTCCGGGCCAAAAGAGAGATCAGCCGTTGAATTCTGAGAATATGGGGAGAGAAACCGAGGATCTGGCTGGGGTCGGCCGAGTCTTCATAAAGGTTACGGAAGTGGATGACCTCCTTCTTCACCCGGAAGCGCTCTTCAATGCTTTCGAGAATCAGCGCCAGCTGTGTCAGGTCAAAGGGTTTGGGGAAGAAGTATTCCGCCCCCTCTTTCATGATCCGCACTGCATGGTCGAGATCGACATAAGCCGTCATCATAATCACGCAGGCCCCGATCTCGGGGGCAATCAGCCGCGACAGCAGCGTATCGCCATCCATATCCGGCAGCCGCTGGTCGAGAAAGACTATCTCCGGCAGCTCTCTTGCCGCCATCAGAATCCCTTCCTCGCCGGTGGTAGCCTCCAGAGCTTCGTAACCGCGTTTCCGGAGAAAATGGCACAGAGCCAGCCGGATGCCGACTTCATCGTCAATAATCAACGCCTTCATCGACGCACCTTCCCCTGAGGAAGCTGCAGGAGGAACTCCATCCCGCCGGACAGGCCGATCAGCGGGGTCAGGCGCCCGCCATGGGCGGTGACAATATTCCGGCAGGAAGAGAGTCCCAAACCGCTGTGATTCTTCCGGGTGGAGTAAAAGACATCGAAGATCTTTTCGAAATTCTCCGGCAAGATCCCCGGCCCTTGATCGCTGACCGTCACCACCACGCCCGCTTCGCTGCACACGCTGGATAATGTGACCTCGCCGCCGGGAGGGGACGCCTCGATGGCGTTCCTGAGCAGATGGACGATAGCCCGCTTCAGTTTCTCTCCGTCGCCATCGATCCAGATCTCCCGGTCATGGTGCTGACGAAGCGAAACCCCTCTCTCCTGCATCATCAGTGTCAGGTCCCGAACCGATTCATCCAGCACCCGGATCAGATCGACGCGCTGCTTCTGGATTTGAATTTCACTCGTACACTCTTGCAGCACCTCAACCAGCTGGTTCAAGCGCTGGGATTCTCTCAAGAGGGAATCCATCAACCCCTTGTGACTCTCTGCCAGAGGCAACTCCATCTCGAGAATCTGCGCTGCCGCCGTGATCCCAAAGAGGGGGTTGCGCATTTCGTGCGCCACCTTCCCGACAATTTCACCGATCGCCGCCAAGCGCTGCTTCTGCCGCAGATCTTTGCGAATCGCCACAATCTCCGACAGATCTTTAAGATTAATGAAGTGGCTACACTATCCCGGACACACAAATTGAGGCAATATGCCCAAAACGGAGGTGTGTCCAATGAGTTCAAGGTACTCGTCCCAATTCAAACAAGACGCTGTCAAGTTAGCAGTTGAGTCCGATCAGCCCGTCGCCC
>JAXMLA010000155.1:0-3803 GCA_034370465.1 Desulfuromonadales bacterium | reverse complement strand
CCGGCGGGGAGAAGAGGCGCATCGGCGGTCCCCAGGTCCCAGTGCCGCGACTGGCGTACAGCCAGGCGCCTGGCGCCAGGGGATAAAGGCCGTCCTGCTGCGGATAATGCAGACGGGTGAGGAGATTGAAAGGGAAGAGCTGACCACGATGGGCGTGCCCGGAGAGTTGCAGATCGAAACGTCCCAGAGTGCTGGCATTGACCAGGGGACGATGCTTGAGCAGCAGGGTGAAGCCTTCATTCTGGTCCGGGAGAAGTCCCGCTTCCGACTGCGCCTTGCCGGTGGCCGGGTCATCGACCCCGACGATGCTCAGACCGGGTTGAATGACGATCCGCTGATTGCGCAGAACCGTGAATCCGCCCTGCTGGAGAAAGTCGAGAGACTCTTTCATCCCGACATAGACTTCATGGTTGCCGGTCACTGCAAACTTACCGAGAGGCGGGGCCAATGACGCGGTCAACGGCACCAGCTCTTCAAGATGATCAAGGCGGGCATCGACCATATCGCCGGTGGCGACAAGGAGATCGGGTTGAAGCTTGCGGATCTTCTCGACGACCGTGCGCAGCGTTCCGGCGCGATGAATCAAGCCAAGATGGAGATCCGAGAGCTGGACGATGCGCAAGGAGGGCAACTCCGGCGGTAAAGCTGCGGAGCGGATCGTCACTGTTTCGATGCGGATGACGCTCGCTTCATAAAGGGCGTAAGTGCCAAGGAGCAGAGTCAGCCCGAGCACAGCGATAGCGCTTGCCGGCGCGTTCAAGGGAGCAAGGGCGAGGGACGGGATACTACGATTAAAGAGAAGGATCAGGACAGAAACAAGGGCGCGCAGGGCAAAGAGGGCAAAGGCGATAAAGAGGAAACCGAGCCAGAGGTAGCCACCCCAGGCAGCAATCCGCGCCGACAGATCGGCGCCGCTGCGCTCCAATAGGCGACTGAGAAGCGGCGCCGCCATCATCAGGACAACCCAGCCAAGGACCAGGGGGAAGACGCAAGGATGGAGCGGCAGGAGGGGGCGCACACCCCGCCAGACCACGTAGTGCATCACGCCGTAAATGCCGACGAAGGAGAGGAGAAAGAGGGTCATCGGCGAAGAAAAAAGCCCCCGGAAAGAGTTCCGGGGGCTTTGATTGCAGAGTGGGAGAAACTATTCAACGGTAACTGCGGCATCTTCGATCAGGACCGGGTACTTGTAGCCGTACCCGAAGTCTTTGTCGGCAGTCACAACGCCGGAGACGACGATCGTATCACCTTTCTTCGCCATGCCGCTGGTGGTGACGGTCAGGTCGTTGCTCCCTTCCGAACCGGAGCCGTCCTGCAGGTGGATCCAGTTTTTCCCCATGATCTCGGGGCTGAACTTGACGACCTTGCCGCGCACCTTGATGGACTTGCCGGCGAGGCTGGCTTTTTGGGCAAAGACTTCTGCGACGGTCTTGTCGGCCTTGGCGACGCCGCTGATCTTTTCCGCCGGTTGCACCGCGACCTGCGGATGCCCTTCGACCGGAGCGACATTCGGCTGGGAGGGAGCGACGCCAACACCGTTAACCATGACGCTGTCGACGAAGTAGACCACATCAAAAGTACGCTGCAGCGATTTGCTTTCGTAATTTTCCATCGGCATGGCGTTGGCAGGGAGGGTCACGCTGTCGCCCACGGCAACTTTGAATTCAGGAGCGGCGGCCCAGGACTTGGTGCCGTTGCTGTCGACCAGCACGTAGGTGTAACCGCTGGCATTCATGGTCTCGGCAACTTTTCCTGCCAACCCTTGCGGGGCAGCAGGCTGGGCCGGAGCGGCCGCTGGTGCCGGTACCGGGGCAGTCTCTTCTTTTTTACTGCAGCCGACATTGAGGCCGAGGGCCACGATCGAAACGACGACTAAAGTTACGACTCTTTTCACTTGGATGTTCCTCCATCTGGATGGGGTTTGTGGGACGTTATTAACGTGACAAATTAGCACACCTGCACACCTAAACACAAGGGGGCTCCCACCGATTCCTCAGCGCCCGTAAAGGGCGGTTAAATCTTTGAGAAACCCGCCGCCGTCCAGCGATGAAAAATCCCCCGACCAGCGCCATTGCCAGTTGCCATGCGGTGCGCCCGGACGATTAAAACGGGCAGCACTGTCGAGCTTCAACAGATCCTGCAGCGGAAAGATACAAAGGCGGCTGACACTCGCCGCCGCCAGGCGGAGGATTTCTGCAACAGGATCATCGACCTGCCGCCCGAGATAGCGGGCAACGGCATGGCGCTCTTCTTCTCCGAGTTGCTGCCACCAGCCGGCAGTGGTGTCATTATCGTGCGTGCCGGAGTAGACGACCGAGTTGCGCTGATAATTATGGGGGAGATAGGGGTTGTCACTGCCGCCGCCAAAAGCAAAGTGAAGGATCTTCATCCCCGGATAGCCGAAGTGATCACGAAGCGCTTCGACATCAGGGGTGATGTAGCCGAGATCTTCGGCAATCACCGGCAGCGGACCCAGGCAGGCCGTCGCCGCCGTAAAGAATTCCTGGCCAGGGACAGGCTCCCAGTGACCATGCACGGCGGTCGGTTCTGCCGCCGGGATCGACCAGGACGCCGCAAAGCCGCGAAAATGATCGATGCGGATCAGATCATAGAGGGCGAGATTGCGGCGCAGGCGATCGATCCACCAACTGAAACCGTCGGCTTGCAGCTTCTCCCAGTTATACAAGGGATTCCCCCAGCGTTGCCCGGTGGCGGAGAAGTAGTCGGGGGGGACACCGGCAACCCGGGTGGCGCGACCGGCTTGATCGAGTCGAAAATAGTCACGGTGTGCCCAGACATCGGCGGAGTCCTCGGCGACAAAGATCGGCAGATCGCCAAAGAGGCGGACGCCGTGGGCGGCGGCGTAATCCCTGAGATCCTGCCATTGCTCGGCAAAGACGAACTGGCTGTAGGTTTCAATGGCCATCGCATCCTGCAACTCAACCCCGATGGTCAACAACGCCTGCGGCTGGCGATCCCGCAATTCCGCAGGCCATTCGACCCAGGGACGATTCCCCTGCTGGCAGCGAATCGCGCTATAAAGCGCATAGTCGTTTAGCCAGTACGCTTCCTGTGCACAAAAATCGGCAAAACGCCAACGACGCTCCTCTGCCGCGCGCGTCGCAAAACCGAGGCTGGCCAACTGGAGCCGGGATGACTTAAAGCTGCGAACCGCGCCATAATCGACAAAATCGGCGGGAAAGGCCGGAGTAGCAATTTCGGAATCAAGGAGATCGCCATTGGCGACCAGCGCTTCGAGGCTGACCAGCAAAGGATTGCCGGCAAAGGCAGAGAAGGAACTGTAGGGGGAATCGCCGTAGCCGGTCGGCCCGAGGGGGAGAAGCTGCCAGACCTTCTGCCCGCAATCCTGCAGAAAATCGATGAACTCTCTGGCATGGCTACCGAGGTCGCCGATGCCGTGCGGCCCCGGCAGGGCGGTGGGATGAAGGAGGATGCCGCTGGCGCGTTCGACTAACAAAGTTGCCTCCTGTTGGTTTTTTTTGCGCTTTGCAAGGATGCCATATTTCAGAAGAATTACAAAGAAAAAGGGGCGGTCGCCGGCAGGTGAAAATTTGCCACTCTTCATCCACAAAAAACTTGCCTGCATCTATGCTTTTCTGCTACCTTTTCGCCGCAAAATAACCCTTTTTAAGGAGCAGCCTATGCGGTGGTTAAGTAGTTCATTGGGCAAGAAGTATGTGATGGCTTTGACCGGATTTTTTCTGGTCTTCTTTGCGCTGGCACACATGCTGGGGAACCTGTCGACCTTCGGCGGGGAAGCGGGCTTGAATGCCTATGCCGAA
>JAXMLA010000154.1:0-9471 GCA_034370465.1 Desulfuromonadales bacterium | reverse complement strand
GACCAAGGCCGGTAACAAGGGCTTTGATGCCGCTGTCTCGGTGATTGAGATGGTCAACCTGTTGAAGGCGATCTAGACACATGAGTTCAGGAAACAGACGACAAGGGCGGGAGATCGCCCTGAAGATGATCTACAGTCTCTTTGATCAGGATCAGTCCCTGCAAGTTGCCCTCGACGATTTCTGGCGGGCCTTCCGTTTCCGAGACGACATCCTCGGCGATGCCCTGGAAGATGCGGATCAGAGTGTCTCTCCCGAGGTGCGGACCTTTGCCGAGGAATTGGTGCGGGGCGTTTATGATCAGCTCGAAACGATCGACGAAACCCTCCACTCCTATTCGACCAACTGGTCGCTGGAGCGTATGGCCCGCGTTGATCTCGCTCTGTTGCGTCTGAGTACCTACGAGTTGATGTGTCGCCCCGATATTCCCGTCAATGTCATCATTAATGAAGCGGTGGAGATCGGTAAACGTTACGGCACTAAAGAGACCCCGGCATTTATTAACGGGATCCTTGACCGCATCTCCCGTACCTGCCGGCAATCCGGCTGAATCTTTGAGGATATAAAGAATCATGAAAACTTTTCGTGTGGGTTTGATCGGCTTTGGGACGATCGGTACCGGCGTCATCAAATTGCTGCAACAGAATCAGGAGCTGCTGGTCGAACGCCTCGGCGCGGAGTTGGAGTTGGTCCGGGTCGTCGATCTCGATATCACCACGGATCGTGGCGTCACGGTTGCGCCCGGTGTCCTGTCGACCCGTATCGATGATCTGCTGTCTGATCCGGATATCGATATCGTTATCGAACTGATCGGCGGCTATGAGCCGGCCCGCACCTTTGTCCTGCGCGCCATCGCCAGCGGCAAACATGTGGTCACTGCCAACAAGGCTCTTTTGGCCGTACACGGCGAAGAGATCTTTGCTGCGGCCGCGCAGCGCGGGGTCGATGTCATGTATGAGGCCGCGGTCGGTGGCGGCATTCCGGTCATCTCGGCGATCAAAGAGAATCTTTGTGCCAACCGTTTTCGCAGTCTCTGCGGCATATTGAACGGCACTTGCAACTACATCCTTACCCGCATGACCGACGAAGGCGCTGAGTTCTCTGCTGTACTGAAGGACGCCCAGGCGCACGGCTACGCCGAGGCCGATCCGACCTTCGATATCGAAGGGATCGATACCGCCCATAAACTGGCTCTCCTCCTCAGTCTCTGTTTCGGCACCAGGGTCCCTCTCAAGGAAATCTTCACCGAGGGGATCAGTCAGATTTCGGCTCTCGATATTCAGTTTGCCCGGCAGTTCGGCTTCAAGATCAAGCTGCTGGCGGTCGGAAAGGTCGATGATGACGGGCGGATTGAGGCCCGTGTCCATCCGACCATGATCCCCTTGAACTATCCTCTCGCCGATGTCGATGGCGTCTTTAACGGCATTCGCCTGGTCGGCGATTTCTCCGGTCCGGTGATGTTTTCCGGGCGGGGCGCCGGCATGGAGGCGACGGCCAGTGCCGTTCTTGGTGATGTAATGGCGATTGCCCGTAATCTGCGTGTCGGCGCTGCACTCCGCACCCCGGCTTTAGGGGTGAGTACCGCCGTCCTGCGGGATCTCCCCCTCAAACCGATGGCCGAGATTGTCAGCGAATATTATCTGCGCTTTGCCGCTACCGATCAGGCCGGTGTTCTCGCTCATATTGCCGGCGTCCTTGGTCAGTTCAATATCAGTATTGCAGCGATGAGTCAGCCCGAACGGCAGATCGGCGGCGCGGTGCCGATCGTGATTGTGACGCATGAAGCGCGGGAAGCAGATGTGCGCGGCGCCCTGGCGCAGATCGACACTTCGCCGATGATCCGTGATGTCAGCCGTTTTGTCCGGATCGAGCGCGATCTCAGTTAAAAGGGCAGGAACAGACAGACGGAAAAATCTGCTCAATTTATGAATCTTTTCGTAGAAATTGCTTGACACCACCGCCTTGTGCGGATATTTTACTGGCTTCTGTGAGCCCCGAACTTCACAGGGAAACATATAAGAGAGGAAGTCCATGAGAACTGAAGTGGCTAAAGAGTCAGAAGTCAATCGCAACTGGTTTATCGTCGATCTCGACGGACAGGTTTTGGGGCGCGCTGCGACCAAGATCGCCAGTGTTCTGCGCGGGAAGCACAAACCGATCTATACCCCGAGTGTCGATACCGGGGATTTTGTCATTATTCTGAACGCTGATAAAGTTTGCCTGACCGGTAACAAGATGGCTGATAAGAAGTATTATCGTCATACCGGTTTTCCCGGCGGCATCAGAGAGATTACAGCGGAGAAACTTCTGGCCACCAAACCGGAAGATGTCATTCGTAAGGCGGTCAAGGGGATGCTCCCCAAAAACAAGTTGGGCCGTCAGATGTATAAGAAACTTAAGGTCTATGCCGGCACCGATCATCCCCATGCCGCGCAGCAGCCGAAAACGCTGCCTCTTTAATTAGCGGATCAGGAGATAGAAGCGAATGGCCGAGCAGAAATTTTACGCGACCGGTAAAAGAAAAACTTCGATTGCCCGTGTATGGATTAAAGCTGGAACGGGGGCGATTATCGTCAATACCCGTCCGGTGGAAGAATATTTCGGACGTGAGACCTCGCAGATGGTGGTCCGGCAACCTCTTGAACTGACTGACAACATCGGCAAGTTTGATGTTGTTGCGACGGTCCTTGGTGGTGGTCCTTCCGGGCAGGCCGGTGCAGTCAAGCACGGCATCACCAAGGCTCTGCTGGAAGTGAACCCGGAGTTGCGCGCCGTCCTCAAAAAGGCTGGTTTCATTACTCGCGACAGCCGCATCAAAGAGCGTAAGAAATACGGGAAGGCAGCTGCCCGCCGCAGCTTCCAGTTCTCGAAGCGTTAATCGCGGTTTTTACAGGCAACTGGACCAAAAAGGGGAACCCGCATACGGTTCCCCTTTTTGTCATTTTAGGAGGTTGTTGCGATGGTCAAGGTTGCGGTCGTTGGTGCCAGTGGTTATACCGGTGTCGAGCTTTTACGTCTGCTGTTGAATCACCCCGAGGTTACGGTCACCTGCATCACCGCCAATCAGAATGTCGGCGAAGAGGTGGCGACCCTCTTCCCATCGTTGGCCGGCCGCATCGACATGGTTTGCACCGTCCTCGACGTGGCGGCAGTCGCTGCCAGCGCTGATCTGGTCTTTACCGCGCTGCCGCATCAAGCCGCCATGGCAGTCATTCCCGGCTTCCTCGCTGCCGGCTGCAAGGTCGTTGCTCTCTCGGCCGATTATCGACTCCGCGATCCGAATATCTACGCAGCCTGGTACGCAACCCATACCAGTCCGGAGCTGCTCTCTGAAGCCGTTTACGGCCTGCCGGAACTTTACCGTGCAGCGATTCCAGCGGCCAGGCTTATCGCCAATCCCGGTTGTTATCCGACCAGTGTGGCTCTTGCCCTGGCGCCGCTGCTCAAAGGTGGCTGGATCGATCCCGCTACTTTGATCATCGACAGCAAGTCAGGGACGAGTGGTGCCGGTCGTGCTGCCAAGGTCGGCAGTCTTTTTTGTGAAGTTAATGAAGGGTTTAAAGCTTATGGTGTCGGCAATCATCGCCATACTCCGGAGATCGAGCAGACCTTGAGTGATCTGGCAGGACAGGAAGTGACGGTGAGCTTTACCCCCCATCTTCTGCCAGTCAGTCGCGGTATCCTGTCGACCTGCTATGCATCTTTAAGTCAGGAAACGACCACCGCCGCCCTTCTGCAACATTACCGTGACTTTTACGTCGGGGAAACCTTTGTGCGTATCTGCACTGAAGGTGAACTGCCGAATATCGCCTACGTCCGCGGTGCCAACTACTGTGATATCGGTCTGGTCGTCGATCCCCGCACTGGTCGCGTCATCGTTGTTTCGGCCATTGATAATCTCGTCAAAGGGGCGGCCGGACAGGCGATCCAGAATATGAACCTCCTCCTTGGTTTTCCGGAAACGCGGGGGCTCGATGTTGTCCCGCTCTTCCCGTAGTCCAAACAGTTTAAAGGATTACAGCGTCTGAAAACGCCAGAGCTCTTTATCCCCACCTGTCGGGCTGAGATGGCCGCGCGCGGCTGGGATGAACTCGACATCCTCTTTATCTCCGGCGATGCTTATGTTGATCACCCTGCCTTCGGAGTACCGCTCTTAGCCCGTCTGCTCGAATCTGCCGGTTATCGAGTCGGCATTGTTGCCCAGCCCGATTGGCGTGAGAAGGAGGCCTTCACCGGGATGGGGCGACCGCGCTTATTTGCCGCGGTTGCGGCCGGGGCGATGGATTCGATGGTCAATCATTACACCGCCGCTAAAAAGCGGCGCAATGATGACGCCTACACGCCGGGGAATCGTGCCGGCGCTCGTCCGAACCGGGCGGTGATCGCTTATGTCGCGGCGGTCAAGGGGGCGTTTCGGGGCCTGCCGGTTATTATCGGCGGGATCGAAGCGAGTCTGCGCCGCCTGGCGCATTATGATTACTGGGACGACGCGGTGCGGCGTTCGATTTTGCTCGACAGTAAAGCCGACCTCCTCCTGTATGGGATGGCGGAAAACGCTCTTCTTGAGGTGGCGCGTCGGGTTGCCGCCGGCGAGTTGCCTGCTCAAATTCACGATCTGCGTGGCACTGCCTATCTCAGTCCCTTGCCCCCGGAGGACGCTCTTCTCCTCCCGGCCTTTGAACAGGTCTGCGTCGACAAGGTTGCCTTTGGTACGGCTTTCTGTCTTGCTGAAGCCGAGCAGAATCCCCTCATTGGCCGAAGGCTGGCACAACCCCAAGGCAACCGCTGGGTGGTCGTTAATCCCCCCGCTTTGCCGCTGACAGCGGCTGAACTCGACAAACTCTATGCGCTCCCCTTTCTCCGGCGTCCCCACCCCTCCTACCGCGAAAAGATTCCCGCTTACGAACAGATCCGTTTTTCGATAACTACCCACCGTGGCTGTTTCGGCGGTTGTTCTTTCTGTGCTATCGGCATGCATCAGGGGAAGACGATCCAGTCCCGCTCGCAGGAATCGGTCCTGGCGGAGATTGACACCCTTGCCACAGCTCCGGACTTTCGCGGCACTATCAGTGATCTCGGCGGGCCGAGTGCCAATATGTACGGTTTGAGTTGTAACGATGCCGGGGCACAGCGGCAATGCCGGCGCCCCAGCTGTCTGTGGCCGAACCGCTGTCCGCGCCTGAACTGTAGTGATCAGGAGGCAACGGATTTACTTGTGCAGGCGCAACAGCGACCGGGGGTCAAGCATCTCTTTGTCGCCTCCGGTGTGCGCTTCGACCTACTGCCGCAGCAGCCCGCTTATTTTAAGCGTCTCGTCAAAGATCACGTCAGTGGACTGCTCAAGGTGGCGCCGGAATCGTTTTCCCCGACAACGCTGCAAATGATGCGCAAGGCGCAGCCGGAACTATTCTCCTGGTTTCTTCAGGAGTTTCATCAACTGAACCAAGGGTGTGGCAAGCGGCAGGGGATTGTTCCTTATCTGATGGCGGCGCATCCGGGCACGACCCTGACGCAAATGATCGATGTTGCCCTCTTCCTTTTGCGCAATAAGCTGAAAGTGGAACAGGTGCAGGAATTCACTCCGACGCCGGGGACGTTATCGACCTGCCTGTACTACACCGGCCGCGATCCCTATACCAACAAAGAGATTTATGTACCGCACAGTCGCGAAGAACGGCAGATGCAAAAGGCCCTCCTGCTTTGGCATTTGCCCGAGAGTGTCCCCTTGATTCGTCAGGCTTTGCGTTTATGTAAACGGCAAAAGGATGAGGTTGAACTCTTGGGGGGGAGATAAAAGGAAGGGGAATCGCGTTACAGGTCTTCTTGCCAGGAGACCGCACGATTACGTCCCGCGGCCTTGGCGGCATAAAGGGCCTGATCGGCTCTTTTAATAAGCACATCCAGATCAGTGCTGTCGTTGGGATATTCGGCGATCCCCAGAGAGATACTGACTTTTTCTGTAATTATTTCGTTCTCATTTCCGCTTAAAACAAAGTCCTCAGCAGCCACAGCATCCCTCAGCTTTTCAGCTACCAGACAGGCCCCCTCTTTATTAGTGTTCGACAGCAGGACGATAAACTCTTCACCGCCAAAGCGGGCGACCTGGTCGACACCGCGGGTATTCTGCTGCAGGACGGTTGCCACCCGGGTTAAGGTTGAATCACCATTTACGTGTCCGAAGGTGTCGTTAAAACGTTTAAAATGATCGATATCGATCAAAATCACAGAAAAAGAGGTCTTAAAGCGCTGCGCACGGGCAAATTCCCGGCGGAGAATTGATTGGAAATAGCGGCGGTTGGGGATGTTGGTGAGCTCATCCGTATTGGAAAGGAGGCGCGTCTTTTCGTAAAGGAGTGAATTCTCGATAGCCACTGCCAATTGATTGGTGGTCGCATGGATGAGCTGGATATCGGTTTCGTTAAAGCCTTTGATTTCGGCTTTGTGCAGATTAAGAACACCGAGCAACTGATCCTTGGCGACAATCGGCGCCGAGATCATCGATCCTTTGTCGCGCGACCCGCTTTTGTAATTGAGATAGCGTTCGTCATTATTGATGTCATGCACATAAAGAAGTTCTTTGTTGAGCGCGGCGGCGCCGGTGATCCCCTCGTTAAGTTTGAATGAAGAAGTGGAGTAGATATCCGCTTCCGCACCGACAGCTTTGCGCGCCGTCAACTCTTCATTTTCCGGATGGTAAAGAAAGAGAACCAGGTTGGAGCTGCCGATAAAGTCACGAAGCAGGTTCAGGGTGCGGTCAAACATGACACTGACTTCCAGGGTCGAATTCATCACCTGATTCAGCTGCAGGAGCATGGAGATCTCCCGTAAATGAATCCTTAATTCCTGGTTGGTCCTTTCAATCTCCTGATTTTTTTCTTCGAGAAGATGATTAAAGTGGAGCTGTTCCTGCGCCAGGGCCAGATTCTTGGCCTGTTCAGCTTTTTCGAGATATAGCGTATCGACTCTGCTGATCATATGATTGAAGGCTTCGGCAAGGGGCTGAAACTCGCCGGTCATTTTTTCTTTAATCCGGTAGTTGAGGTTCCCGCCGCTGATCTCTTTGGTTGCTTTGAGTAAAGCCTTCAGGGGGCGGGTAATACTCTTGATCAGCTGATAAAAGATCAGCGCTCCGATTCCGAGAGCGAACAGAATCGTCAGACCGGCGCGGGTCGCCAGAGTTTTCAACAGCAGGTCAAGATCGGCCAGGGGGAGATCGACGGCAAGGATGACTATTTCGCTATTGCCGATCGGAATTGCTGAATAGAGTTGGCGGTGATAGCCATCATGATCAACCGTTTGTGCAATCTTTTCGCCGCCGATCAGACGGGTCATCTGCTCGTCATTAAGGTTATACAGGGTGGTATCGTCTGTTGTCGTGACCAATGTCTTTCGAGCAAGATTGATGATTGCGGCATTGATATTAAAAGGTGCAACGATCTGTTTGAGAAAGGCCGTATCGATCGGGGTCTGCAGAAGCACGAGATCTTTTTCTCTGCGGGTTTGCGGCAAGGGGACGACAACACTTAAGAGGGCCGGGACATCCGGACTGGACAAGAAGCGAAAGCGCGCTTTACCACTGTCGTTCGCTTGCTGAAAGAGTTCATTCAGGGCACCGTGCTTCCCCGTCGCAGTTGTTGGATAGGTGATGGCTGTCACATTTCCGTCCCCGAGTAAGCGCAAGAGCTTGTCCTGGCGCAGTGCAAAAAAGGGATCGGATTGACTCTCTACACTGGTGTAATGCTGAAATTCAACCATGTTGCCATAGGTCAGCAACAGGAATTCCTGTTTTTTGAGTTCGCGAAAAATGATCTCCTCAATCGCTAAGAGGCGCTGGTTGGCTGTAGAGATCAGCGCCCCCTGGATCAGGTAATAGGTGCCGTAGGAGACGACGCAGCCGAAGATAAGGATGATCAGGAAGAAGGGACCAAGGATTTTGTGACGCAGCGGCAGTTGGTTAAAGCCGCTTTTCATGGATAAGGGGAGGGTCATCAGGATTAAATGGGCCACTGACCATTGGTGCAGAGGGTCAGCATGGCATCAGCAACATAAGGGTCGAACTGGGAGCCGGAGTATTTTTTGATCTCGGCAACCGCGATTTCGTGGGAAAGGGCTTTGCGGTAAGGGCGATCTGAAGTCATGGCATCGTAGGTGTCGACGACTGCAAGAATACGGGCTTCCAGAAGGATGTCGTCCCCTTTGACGCAAAAGGGGTAACCTCTGCCGTCATAGCGTTCATGGTGTTGAACGATAATCTGCCGAATCGGGGCAAGAAAGGAGATCGGTTCGAGAATTCTGGTGCCGATCAGGGGATGTTGTTGCAGAATATGAACATCACTCGCGGAAAGGACACCTTCCTTGTGCAGTACGGCGACATCAATGCCGATCTTGCCAATGTCATGCAGGATGGACGCCCGCTCGAGCCGTTTAATCGAATCGCTGGTGAGATTGAGTTGCCGGCCGAGAATCTGGGCATAGCGGGTGACACGCTCGGAGTGACCGCGAGTATAGGGGTCGCTCGCTTCGACGGCCGAAACCAGGGCCTGCATGGTATTGAGGTAGGTGGTCTGCTGGTCTTCATAAAGATGGACATTTTTGATGGCGACAGAGGCCTGGGCACCGATCGTTGACAGGAGTTCAAGGTCCTGTTCTTTAAAGGAACTGAGATCACTCTTGTTTGCCAGGGTGATGGTGCCGATGATTTCGTCTTTGACAATCAGCGGAGCGCAGATCAGGGTGTCGCGAGTGTATCCCAGGGCACTGACCGGACTAAATTCCCGGTTATTAATGGTCCTTTCAATAAGGAGGGGTTGCCGCTTCTGGATGACCCAGTAGGTCACACTGCCGGGGCGCAGCGGCAAACGGGTGTCGCGGTTGACCAGGTCAAATAGACCGACCGCCCCACCGACTTTCAAGGTGCCATGGGCGAAATCATAAAGGAGGATATACCCGATTTCGGCACCAACGGCTTCCATCGCCCGGTGAATCATGGTGTCAAAGAGACTTTCCAGATCGAGAGTCGAGTTGAGCGCCACCCCCATTCTATTGAGGGCAGAGAGGCGGGAGACCGTCTTTTCCAAACTATTGTTCTTACTCTCCAGGTCACTGGCGAGGTCGGCGATTTTGTAGTTCGCTTCTTCGATCTCCTCGATTCGTTCCTCCAGGGATATATTGAGGTATTCGATCTCCTTAAGGCGTTCTTCCAAGGTGCTATTCATGCTTTGCACCTCACCCTGATGGGCAAGTTGCTCGCGATTGACGGCAAGTTCACACTCGTGGAGAATTGTATTCTCCACCAGCGATTTCAGGTGATCAACCATACCGTTAAATTTTTCGGCCAATTCTGCCATCTCTTCCGAACTGTTTATCTCGATGCTCGCCCCCTCAAAGTCCCCCTTCTCTACCTGTTTCATCGCGCCGATAATCTTGCGAATCGGCGCATCGACGTAAAAGAGGATAAAGGATGTGATGCCGAC
>JAXMLA010000153.1:0-16776 GCA_034370465.1 Desulfuromonadales bacterium | reverse complement strand
GTGGCACGGCTCACCGGCACCACCAGCAAATTCGGTGTCGAGTATGATTCCCTTGCCGATCTCGTCGCCTTCGGGGTCTCCCCGGGCCTGCTTATGTTTGCCTGGGCGCTCAAACCCTTTGGCAAGCTCGGCTGGCTGGCGGCCTTCCTGTATGTCGTCTGTTGCGCCCTGCGTCTGGCTCGTTTCAATGTGCAGGTTGCGACGGTCGAGTCCAAGCGCTTTGTCGGTCTGCCGACGCCGGCTGCTGCTGGCATGGTGGCGTCCTGTGTCCTGATCTTTTATGAACTTGGGGGCTCCGGGGAGATCAAAAAGATTTCAGTCCTGGTTCTGATCTATGTTCTGGCAATGCTGATGGTCAGTAATTTTCGCTATTATTCCTTTAAGGATCCGGAACTTTTTAAACGGCAGCCTTTCTGGATTCTGGTGATATTGATTTTTTTGATTATCGTCATTGTTGCCAAACCGGAAATCAGCCTTTTCAGTCTGGCGTTTGCTTACATGATCTCCGGTCCGATCAGTTACCTTTATTCATTTTCACGCCGGCCGCGGCGTCCTTCCTGATCTTAAAGGAAGGCGGGTTTTGACCCGGTTCCGATATTTGTTGAAATGACTTGACAGCAACAGCTAAATATCGTTTAAATTTCACTTCAAAAGCATTGAAGAGGAGTAGTAAGTCTCTCTTTCTGTCAACAGAGAGCCGGCGGTCGCTGCAAGCCGGTACAGAAAATGACTGAACTCGCCTTGGAGCTGCGGATGCGAATCTTCCCACACAACGGAAGGGTAGTCTCCGCCGGTGGCCCCGTTAACGGCATCAAGAGGGCTCCTTCTGGGAGCTGAATCAGGGTGGTACCGCGAAGCGTTCAAGCTCTCGCCCCTGTAGTCAAGGGCGGGAGTTTTTTATTTTTCACAATATTAATAGCTCTCCAGATAATCAATCAATATTTCAAGAGGTTAGAAGTTTTATCCCTAACGTCCCCAACAAAAAGGAGCACACCATGAGTGAGAACAAAATGATCAAAATTTTTGATACGACCTTGCGCGATGGCGAGCAGGCCCCGGGCTGCAGTATGAATATCGATGAAAAGTTGCGGATTGCCACGCAACTCGAAAAACTCAATGTTGATGTTATAGAAGCTGGTTTCCCCATTGCTTCCGAAGGCGATTTCGAGGCGGTCAAAAAGATCGCGCAGATGATTAAAGGACCGCAGATTGCCGGATTGTGTCGTTCCAGCTTTATGGATATCGATCGTGCCTGGGAAGCGCTGAAATATGCCGGCGAGCGGGGGCGAATTCACACCTTTATCGCCACCAGCGATATTCACATGAAGTACAAACTCAAGATGACTGAAGAACAAGTGATTGAAAATGCGATCAAGGCGGTGCAGCGCGCGGCCGGTTATACGCCGAATGTTGAGTTCTCAGCCGAAGATGCGGTTCGCACCCGTTTACCCTTTTTGGCTAAAGTTGTCGAGGCGGTGATTAACGCTGGCGCCACCACCGTTAATATCCCGGATACGGTCGGCTACACCATCCCCAACGAGTATTTCAACATCATCCGTTACCTCAAGGAGAATGTTCCGAATATCGACCGGGCGGTCATCTCTGTCCATTGTCATAACGATCTTGGTCTTTCGGTCGCCAACTCCATCGCCGCGGTCCAGGCCGGCGCCGGACAGGTTGAATGTACGATCAACGGCATCGGTGAGCGGGCCGGTAACTGTTCCCTCGAAGAGGTGGTTATGACCCTGCGCACCCGTCAGGATATCCTCCCCTTCACCACGGCGATCGCCACTGAGCACCTTTATCCGACCAGTCGTCTCCTCTCGACGATTACCGGCATTGCCGTGCAGCCGAATAAGGCGATTGTCGGGGCTAACGCCTTTGCTCACGAAGCCGGCATTCATCAACACGGGGTGATGATGGAGAAATCGACTTATGAGATCATGACCCCGGAATCGATCGGGCTGAATACCAACAAGCTGGTCCTTGGTAAACATTCCGGACGTCATGCCTTTATCCAGCGGCTGAAAGATCTCGGCTATGAACTCGACAAGGAAGATATCGAAAAGGCTTTTGTCCGCTTTAAAAATCTTGCCGACAAGAAGAAGGACATCTTTGATGAAGATCTCGATGCGATCGTCGCCGATGAGATCGTTCGCATTCAGGAACGTTACAAACTCATCCAGATGAATGTGTCGAGTGGTTCTTTTGCCGTGCCGACAGCGACGGTCCAGATGGAGATTGCCGGCAAAAGCAAGAAGATTGCGGTGATGGGCGACGGTCCGGTCGATGCGACTTTCAAGGCGATCAAGAGTTTGACCAAGAGCAAGGCGACGCTGGTCAGTTTCACGGTCGGTGCGATTACCGGCGGCACCGATGCGCAGGGGGAATGTACTGTGCGTCTGGAAGAAGGCGGCCGGGAGGTTCTTGGTCAGGGGTCCCATTCCGACATCATCGTTGCCAGTGCGCGGGCTTTCATTAATGCCCTCAATCGCCTGGACCAAAAACCGATCCGGAAACTTGAGAATCTTTAATTGTTGTAATTAGCGTTGTTGTTGGAGGATGGTATGGGGAAATGGCTCTGTCTTATTGTGACCTTTTTATTGGTATTAACGGGTTGTGGCACTGACACACCGACGCGGATCAATACTTTGACTCCGCTGACGTCGATCGTCGTCACCTCCGCGGTAGTTTCTTTCCCCGCCGGTACCTCCATTCAGTTGACCGCTACCGGGGATTTTTCCGGACTCTTTACTCGCGATATTACCAATCAGGTTGCATGGCGCAGCGCTCAGTCGTTCAACGCTGATTTCCCCGCGGATTTCCCGCCCGGACGGATTAAGGCTCGTGAGCGCAATACCTCGACGACGGTGACGGCCGTTCTCGACGGTATCACGTCAGACGAACTTATTCTCACAATCAATGACGCTGTCATCACCGCCTTGACGGTTGAGCCGCTGCTGCCGTCTCTCCCGCTGGGGTTATCCCAAACATTTACAGCCCAGGGAACCTTTACCGGGGGGATAACCTTCGACCTTACCAAAGATGTCACCTGGTCTTCGTTTGACCCCACTGTAGCAACTATCAGTAATGACTTTGCCAGTAAGGGGAAGGCAACCTCACTCAAGATCGGTTCGACAGAGATATCGGCGAAATTTGAAACCGCTCCGACTGCTACTGCAAGTACGACACTCACCGTGACTGCTGCGACGCTGAGTACGATCGCTGTAAACCCTGTTAGCCCTTCGCTCTTGAGTTTGACAACTCAGGCTTTCACTGCGAAGGGAACATTTTCGGACGGGTCTTCTCGCGACATTACAACGGAAACAGGTATAACCTGGACATCGAGTGATCCGGCTGTAGCCAGGGCGACTGCCAATAGCATCACAGCGCTGACGGCAGGGACAAGCACCATTAATGCAACCGACGGAACGGTCAGCGGCACGTCAGTTCTCAAGGTCACCGGCGGAAACCTAACGAATATCGCCTTGACCCTTGACAAGGCCGTCAACAACGCGCTGATCAAGGGTACACGTAGCCGCGTCACCGCCCGCGGAACTTTCAGCAATAATACCTCCCGTGATATTACCGGCGCTGTGACTTTGGGGGTTGATAACACCAATGCCAGCGTCACACCCATGAGCGGAAATCTCGCCTGGGTGCAGGCTGCCGAGGTCCCCACTGCGGCTCCGGTAAAAATCTCCGCCAGTTATGGGGCAACCGTTCTTCCGGGGGAGATTTCATTGAATGTGACAGAACCGACACTAAACAATTCTGGTCTGTCAATTCCTGAGCAATCGTTGACTCTTGCCAGCGGCACGAGCGCACGACTTTCGCTGAAGGGATCCTTTTCCTCTGGGACGCAGGATCTTACCCCCATCGCCGATTGGGCCGTTAATAGTGGAACAGCGATCGTCGGCAATGTCGGTCTGGATAAGGGACGGGTTCATGCTGGAACAACAGGTCCATCTGTGATCAGAGCGTCATATGGTGGGCAAACGGCAACCACGACCGTGACCGTGGAACCACGAACTTTGAACACATTGACCATTTCGGCGGTCACTCCGGCAACAATGATTCCTGGCAACGAAAAACAGTTCAAAGTCGAAGCCCTTTATACGGACGGCACACGTCAGGATGTCACAGAGGATGTGGCATGGACGATCAGCGATTCAAACATCGCCAAATTTTCCGACTCTGTTGCTGATCCCGGTCTGGTCGTGGCGGTTGATATTGGGACCGCTACCTTGACGGTAACTTTCGACGGTAAGGTAGATACCGAAAATATCACAGTCTCCCAGTAATGAATGACCAGACGGATAGGATAAGCTATATGAAACAAACCAGGTCCTTCTTATTTCTCACTGTACTCTTCTTCGCAATGACGTCTACGAGCTGGGCCCAGAACCCCGGTCCTTATATCGGGCTCTTGGTCGGCGGGCAGTTTTTGGCACCGGCGGAGAGCTCGGACAGCCTTGGTACCTTTAATCTCGAATACCAGGCGGCGCCCACCGGCAGTGTCGTCCTCGGTTGGGAACTGCGGCCGGGGAGTAATATCGGTGAAGGGCGGGTTGAACTCGAATACACGCGACGGAGTAATCGTCTGGATCAGGCCGAGTTTAGCGACGGGAAGGTCAGTGCTGATGGTGAGGTCACTGCCGACAGCCTCCTAATAAACACCTTTGGGGTCTATCGCAGTAAGAGCGACTTGACCCCTTATCTCGGGGCCGGGCTCGGTATCGCCCGGATAACCGCCGCGGACCTGACCGTAACCGGCCAACCGCTAAGCGATGACGACGCCCTGGTCTTTGCTTATCAATTCGGGGCCGGGGTGGATATTGGGTTAACTGAATCGCTGACACTCGATCTTGGATATCGACTCTTCAGCACCGCAAAAGCGAAGTTGAAGGAAGCCAACGGCGAAGAATTCAAGATGGAATATTTGAGTCACAGCGCCATGCTCGGGCTGCGTTGGAGTTTTTAGGGGTACCCGCGCTTTCGATCCCTGTATCTCTTGGGCTGTGCATAATCCTCAAAGTTTGACGGCGGCGGACCGGGGTTTTGCGAGGATTAAACGGTTGATTTCACCGTTTTATTTGTATATAACCAACGGCGAGTTATCAGCCAAGGAAAGGATACTTTGATTCATGGGAAAGACCATTGCGGAAAAGATCTTTGCTGCGCATCTGCGCGATGAACCGTTTCCGGGGGCGAAAGTTCTCAGTCTCGATCGCGTGCTTTGTCACGAAATAACCACTCCGGTTGCGATTGCCGATCTTGAAGCACGGGGCAAAGACCGCGTCTTTGATCGCACCAAGATCAAGGCGGTCATCGATCACGTTACCCCGGCCAAGGATAGCAAAACCGCCCTGCAAGCGAAGATGCTGCGGGACTGGGCGCGCCGCCATGAGATTACCGATTTCTTCGATGTCGGTCATAACGGCGTCTGCCACGCCATCTTTCCGGAGAAGGGCTATATCCGCCCCGGCTTTACGGTGATTATGGGCGATTCCCATACCTGCACGCACGGTGCCTTCGGCGCCTTTGCCGCCGGCGTCGGGACGACCGATCTGGAAGTCGGCATCCTCAAGGGGGTTTGCGCCTTTCGCGAGCCGGCAACGATCCGCATCAATCTGACCGGCACCCTGGCGCCGAAAGTTTATGCCAAGGATGTGATCCTCTTTGTTATCGGCCAGCTCGGCGTCAATGGCGCCACCGATCGCGTCATCGAATTCCGCGGTCCGGTCATCGAGGCGATGAGCATGGAGTCACGCATGACCCTGTGCAAGATGGCGATCGAAGCCGGCGGCACCAGCGGTATCTGTCTGCCGGATATGACGACCGTCGATTACCTCTGGCCCTTTATCTCCGGCGAATTTGCCAGTCGCGAAGCGGCTCTCGCCGATTACCAGCAGTGGTGGTCGGATGACGATGCCGTGTATGAAAAGACCCTCGATTTCGATATCTCCACCCTCGAACCGATGGTGACCTTCGGCTTCAAGCCGGATTGCGTCAAACCAGTACGGGAGATGGCCGGGGCCCCGGTCGATCAGATCTACATCGGCACCTGCACCAATGGCCGCATCGAAGATCTGCGCGAAGCCGCCGCCATCCTCAAAGGGAGAACGATCTCTGATAATGTCCGCGGAATAGTCTCGCCGGCAACGCCGAAGATTTTTTCGCAGGCGATGCAGGAAGGGATCATCGAGATCTTCATGTCCGCCGGTTTCTGTGTGACCAATCCGACTTGCGGTGCCTGTCTGGGGATGAGCAACGGCGTCCTTGCCGAGGGTGAAGTCTGTGCCTCGACCAGCAATCGCAACTTTAACGGACGGATGGGGAAGGGGGGGATGGTACATTTGATGAGTCCCGCCACTGCCGCTGCTACGGCTATTACCGGGGTTTTGACCGACCCTCGCACGATTTGATGCCACTCTGCTATTGGGAGCCACTTTTATGAAAAAACACTTTACTGGACCGGCAATCTTTCTGGACCGTTCCGATATCAACACCGATGAAATCATCCCGGCCAAATATCTGACCGAGGTGACCAAGGATGCGCTGAAGCCGTATATCCTCGAAGATCTCAAACTCGAAGGTTTTGATCCGAACGGCGCCACCTTGAAGAACGCCCGGGTAGTAATCACCCGCGCCAACTTCGGCTGCGGTTCGTCGCGCGAACATGCTCCCTGGGTCTTTGAAGTCAACAACATCCACACCATTATCGCCGAGAGTTATGCCCGCATCTTCCGGCAGAACATGTTCAACGGCGGTATGCTCGCCATCGAACTGCCAAAGGAAGAGATTGAGCGCCTTTTCACCCTGAAGGCGCAAGGGGCGGTGGAGATTGCCGTCGATCTCGACAAACAGGTCATCACTGCTGCCGCCGGACAACAGTGCATTGAGCTCGCTTTTGAGCTCAGTCCCTTTGATAAAGCGCTGGTCGCGGCCGGCGGTTGGGTCGATTTTGCCGACGCCCGTTATTAAGCTTCTTTTGAATCAGGTAGCTAAAGAGGCGGGATTTTTCCGGCCTCTTTGGTTTTTTGCACCGTTATGAGGCAAAAATGATGGCGCGTTTAGCTGCGAATTCTAACGATGATCGGCCTGGCGTCATCGTCGCCCACTACGGCGTTGCCGTGGAAGTCGCTTTTGCGGCTGGCGACCGTTGTGCGGTGCGGGTCAAGCGCAACTCCGGGCATGTCATCGGTGACGAAGTCGTCATCAAGGGCGAAGTTTTGCGGCGGCTGCCGCGGCGCACTGAACTGCGGCGCCGTGACGCCACCGGTCATATCCATCTTCTCGCCGCCAATCTCGATCTCCTCGGCATCGTTGTCGCGCCTTTACCGCTGTCTCCCCCCAATTTTCTCGATCGCGCCATTGTTGCCGCCCGAGCTGCCGACCTCACCCCCTTTCTTGTCGTCAATAAAGTCGATCTTGAAAGCGCCGCTCTTCTCGACTCCTTGCGTGCTACCTATGCCGCGTCTCTCTCCATCTTCCCTTTGAGTGCTGCCAGCGGGGTTGGCCTTGAACCGCTACGGGCCTTTTTCAGCAGCGGCCATCGCGGTGCCTTTGTCGGCACCACCGGCGTCGGCAAAAGTTCTCTGCTGAATGCGCTTTGTCCAGCCATCGATCTCCGTGTCGGGGAACTCAACGATTACAATGACAAAGGGTGCCATACCACAACCGTTTCGACCCTGCATCTCCTCCCCGATGGCGGTGAACTCGTCGATACCCCGGGTTTTCAGGATTTTGGCATGGTGTCGATCTCTGCGCAGGAGCTGGCTGCTTACTTCCCCGGTTTCGAGGAGAACGGGGTCAACACCTGCCGCTTTCGCAATTGTCGGCATCGCAGCGAGCCGCGCTGTGCGGTGATAGCCCGCGTCGAGCAGGGGGTGGTTTCGGCTGAGCGCTACCGCACCTATCTGGAGCTTCTCGATGAAGTCGAAGCGAGTGAAGTCGAAGACCGTCAGCGCAGCTGGAAGGATTAATCTATGGCCCTGCCTTGGAAGATCATCGACAGTGTCAGTACCGAAGACGAGGGAACCCTGCAGCTGCGGCAACGCGGTGCCAAGGATTTTCTCATCACCATCGGTACGCAAGTGTTGATGAACAGTGCCGCGCATCGTTCCGAGGTCGCCCTCGGTCATCTCGCTTGTGCGCCACTGCGCCACCATCCCCGGCCGCGTGTTCTGGTCGGCGGGTTGGGGATGGGCTTTACGCTGCGCAGTCTCCTTGACCAACTCCCCGCAACCGCCCAGGTGGTGGTGGCAGAGTTGAATCCGATCGTGGTGCAGTGGTGTCAGGGACCGTTGGCGGTGTTGACCAACAGTGTCGTCACTGATCCGCGCGTGACCGTCGAGATTGGCGATGTCGCAGCCCTGATCAAGCGTTCTGCTGTGGGTGTCGGCGCGGCAGGTTTTGATGCGATTGTCCTGGATCTTTATCGCGGCCCGCACTTTTATGCGGATGCCGAGAATGATCCTCTGTACGGGAACAAAGCGATTCTGGCTGCCCGGCAAGCTCTCAAGTCAGGGGGAATATTGGCGGTCTGGGGGGAGAATTATGATGAGCGCTTTGAGCAGCGGCTGCTCAAAGCCGGCTTTACCGTGACGGTGCAGCGCCCCGGCAAAGGGGGGCTGCGTCATGCGGTCTTTGTCGCAAAGAAAGGAAAATAGCAAGCAAGTGTCAGTAAGGACTTCTTCATCCCTCGATTAAAAACTCGAAATCCGCCCGCGTCAACGGCACATCGCCGGCATCGCGTCCTTCCTCCAGCAGGGCCTTAAAGAGCTTTTCCTTCCGACTTTTCAGCATCATCATCTTCTCTTCGACCGTGTGCTGCATTAACAAGCGCAACACGGTTACGGTTTGCGTCTGGCCGATGCGGTGGGCGCGGTCAGAGGCCTGATTCTCGACCGCCGGATTCCACCAGGGGTCGAGGTGGATGACGTAACTCGCCTGGGTGAGGTTCAGGCCGCGCCCCCCGGCTTTGAGGCTGAGCAGGAATACCTGCGGCACTTTACTCCCTTGAAAACGTTGCACCAGGTCTTTGCGCTGCGACACCGGCGTCGATCCGTCGAGACGCAGCCAGGGGATCCCCTCAGCGGCCAGGGCCGGTTCGATGAGGTCGAGAAAGGTGGTGAACTGGGAGAAGACCAGGACGCTGTGCCCTTCCTCCATAAGTTCGTTTAGCTGTTCGCAGAGGGCGATAATCTTCGGGGCTGCCCCCTCGATGTCAGCGCCGACCAGACGCGGATCGAGGCAAAGGCGGCGCAGGCGGGTGAGGGCGGCGAGGGCAGTGATCCGGGCCTGGCCGGCGTTCTGCAGGCTGTAAGCCGAGGAGACAGAGCCGCGCAGTTCGTTGACCGTCTGCTGGTACAGGAGTTTTTGCGCTTCGTTCATCTCCAGACGGAGTTCCATCTCGATCTTGGCCGGGAGCTCGTCGGCGATCATCTCCTTACTGCGGCGCAGCACAAAGGGCTTGGTGCGGGCGATGATGGTGGTGAGGCGCTCCTCTTCATCTTTGCTACGCGTGCCGCCAAAGTCCTTTTCATCGCCGAGCAGACCGGGGAGGACGAGGTCGATAATCGACCAGAATTCGCCAAGGTGATTCTCGACCGGAGTGCCGGTAAGGGCTAGCTTGAAGGTCCCTTGCAGGCGTCTGGCCGCGGCAGTGATGCCGGTGCGGAGATTCTTCACTGCCTGGGCTTCGTCAAAGATGATGACATGAAAGGGGAGCTTCGCCAGCTTCTCGATATCGCGACGCACCAGGTCGTATGAGGTGAGGACGACGTCGCTATTGCTAAAGTCGGTGCTGCGATCAAGGCCGCGGTAGATAGCGGTACGCAACTCCGGGGCAAAGCGGGCAATTTCGCTTTCCCAGTTAAAGAGGAGGCTCGGCGGCATGACCACGAGATGCGGCAGAGCCTTCTTTTTCGGGGCGCGACTGCTCAGCACCCCCTGTTGCAGGGCAGCGAGGAGGCTGATCGCTTGCAGGGTCTTGCCGAGGCCCATGTCGTCGGCGAGGCAGGCACCGAATTTATGCTCATAGTGGAAGGCGAGCCAGTCGTAACCGTGGCGCTGATACTCGCGCAGCTGCGCCTGAAGTTGCGGCAGGGGGCGAGAAGGGAGGTCGGAAAAGTGTTCAAGATCATGAAGAATTTTCGCATCATCCGCGGCCAGTTCAAGGCTGGCACCGAGCCGGCGCAGGGCGAGGCAATCGAGGATATGCAGGCGGGGGATGCGCAGGACATCTTCCCCCTTCCGTTGGCGCTGGGCCGGGGCCAGGTTGGCGAGGAGGGAGAGGGCCTGCAGGCTGACAGCATCCAGGAGGTGGAGCTCGCCGCCGGCTGCAAAGAGGCCATCAGCGAGGGCCCGCCGCCACTCTTCTTCACTGAAGAGGGTGCCGTTGTAGCGGATCTCGGGACGGAGTTCAAACCAGTCGATACCGGCGGCGGTGGCGCTGATCTTGATCTCGATCGCGGCCGGGACCGTCGTTTGTCCGGCCAGGGAGAGTTCAACGCCTATCTCTTGCAGGGCCGGCAGCAGGATCGGTAAGGAGTTAAAGAAAGTGCGCCGCGGCACCACCAATTCGCCGGGGATTTGGGCATCGCGCAGGGCGGTGACCCCAAAGTGCTGGTAAAGGATCTCCAGCATCGCCACTTCTTTCTGGTGGTTGCGCTGTTGCAGCAGCCAGTTGGCGCCGTCGAGTTGCAATAGCCAGTTCTCTTCCTGATCCCGGCTGAGAGCTTCTTCTATCATCCCCTTGGCTTCGCGCACCACCGCCCGTTTGCGGAAATCCGGTCCCTGCAAAAAGTTGCGCAGAACCCGGCGATGGGCGGTGATACTGCTTTCACGGCGCGCGGCGAAGTAGGCATCGTAAATGACGCGGCGACGTTTCAGGGTGCGTAGCGGCGCCGCGACCACAGCAAAGGTCTCTTCACAAAAAAGGGGGAGGGCATGCTGATCAAGGGGGAATAACCGGTTGGCGGTCTGGGTGACGGCATGAATAAAGAGTTGTTCGTTATCTGTCGCATCGAGGATGACATCGATCTTGTAATCGTTGAGCAAGCGCTGCTCTGGCGATTGAGGCCTCCCGGCAATGGCAAGGGTTAAGTCGTCGAGTTGCGGCGTTTCCCCGGCGGCAGCGATCAATTCGATGCCACTAAAGCGCTCGGGGGGGATCAGGCAGCTGCCGTCCTCCTGAGTGCTCCCGGCGAGGATGAGGCTGTCCCAAAGTTGCCAGTTGTCGCTTGCCAGTCGCACGAACCGTTTTGCTGTAAAGTCGGCCAGCCAACCCCGGATGCGCGCGGTGCGGGGGCTGACTTGACTGCCGTCGTCGAGCAGACGCCGGACAATCAATCCTTCCGTTTGGAGATCAAAGTGGAGGATCCCGCGCCGCGGCCCTTTGTCGATCTGTAACGGTGAAAAAGTATCGCCATCCTGCACTAACAACGGCCAAATGAAAGTGTCGTTGTCGAGGATTTGCGTGAAATGATTGGCCAGGAGGTAGCGATAATGAGCGTATTCCATCGCCAGCGGGCGTAAAAGGGGGGGGATGTCCGCTGTTGTGCTATCGACTGGCTGGCCATTGCGCAGTACCGTGAGCGGCAGGGGGTGATCAATTTCATGGAGGAGAACAGCGAAGGCGGCCGGAGGCTTTTGCCGAACGAAGGATTCTTTGTAGTTGTGGGACAAATTCATGCTGGTTAACTCGTTTGCACGGGATTTGTGCCGACCCTGAATGCACAGCAGGGGAGGGCGAAAGTGAATTTTTTCCAAAAGGGGAATAATAACACTGCCGCGGTATCTTACAAAGTTTTTTTGTCATTCCTTTCTCTTGACAGTCGACGGTGAAGCCATTACATTGACGCCCGAAACAAGCTCAGGAGGTTGTCAGTTATGCCGATGTACGAATACGAATGTCAGGTCTGCGGCTATATTTTTGAAGTCCGTCAGAAATTTTCCGATGCGCCTTTAACCAGCTGTCCCGAGTGCCAGGGTGAAGTGCGCAAGCTGATCTCGCAGGCCGGTTTTGCCCTGAAAGGGGGCGGCTGGTACCAGCAGAGTTACGGCAGTGGCGGTGCCGCACCGTCTTGTGCTGCCAAAGCCGAGGGTGGCGGTTGCGCCGGTTGCCCCAAGGCGGCGCAAGAATAGATAAAGACCCCCGACTCAGCGCAGCCGGGGTTTTTTGTTTGTTCACCAGGAGTTTTTCGCGATGGACCAGTCCAGGTACGGGCCGCAATCCTTATTTATTGTTGTCAGACCATGAGGCGCATTCTGGTGCTACTCTTTTTGAGCCTCGTTGTTCCAACTCTGGCCCTGTGCAGTGATCTTGGTTATTACACCCAGGCAATAAGGGGACACGTCAAGATTCTCCTGGCACGACAGCCGATCGAACAGCTTCTGGCCGACCGAAATACTCCCGCATCTCTTCAGCAGCGACTGCGGTTAGTGTTGGAAATCCGCGATTTTGCCAGTCGTGAGCTGCTCCTGCCGGAGAACGGCAGCTATCGCAGTTATGCCGATATTCAGCGCGTCGCTGTTGTCACCAATGTCGTCGCCGCTCCGGAGTTCTCCTTGCAGCCCCTGACCTGGTGCTTTCCTTTTGCCGGCTGTGTCAGTTATCGCGGTTATTACGATCCCCAGGCGGCCGGGCGTTTTGCTGCCAGGTTACAGGAGCAGGGCTACGAGACCGATGTTTATGGGGTCAGCGCTTACTCGACCCTCGGCTGGTTTGATGATCCGGTCCTCAATACCATTATCGATTGGCCGGAAGCGGAGCTGGCAGGACAGATCTTTCACGAGCTTGCTCATCAGCAGCTTTATGTTAAGGACGACTCTTCCTTTAACGAAGCCTTTGCCGAAGTTGTCGAAGTCGAAGGGGTAAGGCGCTGGTTTGCCCGCCAGGGACAGACGACGCTGCCGGACATCTCGGAGCGTCAACAACGGCAGCAGACCTTTGTTGCTCTTTTGCTGCAGGCTTGGCGTGAGTTGGAGATCCTTTATGCCTCCGGCCAGTCGGTCGAGGTCATGCGCGCAGAGAAGACGGCGGTTTTTAGCGAACTTCGGCAGCGTTATCAGCTTTTACGGGATGAAGCATGGCAGGGGTACCGTGGGTTTGATCGCTGGTTCGAGCGGCCGGTCAATAATGCGCGACTGGCTGCGGTCGCCACCTATCATGATCGCAAACCTTCTCTTCTGGCTCTACTGCAGCGAGCCGACGGTGATCTCGGCCGTTTCTATGCGGCAGTCGCCGCATTGGCCAAGCGTCCCAAAGTCGAACGGGACGAGATTCTGGCTGATCTGGCAAAGGCCCAATAAGTTTCCGTCTTTGTTGTTATAAACAATCACAAATTACTGGAGGTCGTGAGATGAACAAAGTAATCGATGGCAAGTTGATCGCAGCTGAAATGCGCAAGGAGATCGCCACCGACGTGCAGAAACTGGCCACCAGAAAGGTTGTTCCCGGCCTGGCGGTGGTTCTGGTCGGTGAAGATCCGGCCAGCCGCGTTTATGTGTCGATGAAAGAGAAGGCCTGCGCTGATACCGGCATCTATTCAGCGGAGCATAAACTTTCTGCAGAGACGACCGAGGCTGAATTGCTCACCTTGATCGCTGCGCTGAACAACGATGTGCGCATTGACGGCATCCTAGTTCAGCTCCCCCTGCCAAAGCAGATTGATGAAAGTCGCGTCCTCGAAGCGATCTCACCGAGCAAGGATGTCGACGGTTTCCATCCTTACAATGTCGGCCGTCTCGTCACCGGGAATCCTCTCTTCCAGCCCTGCACTCCCTACGGGGTGATGAAGATGCTCGAATACACTGGCGTTGAGCTTGCCGGCAAGCATGTGGTGGTGGTCGGGCGCTCCAATATCGTCGGTAAACCGGTCGCATTGATGTGTCTGGCGAAACATGCGACCGTAACGATCTGCCATTCGCGTACCGCGAATCTCATTGAAGAGGTGCGGCGCGCCGATGTCGTGATCGCGGCGGTCGGCCGGCCGGAGATGATCAAGGGCGACTGGATAAAGCCGGGCGCCGTCGTCATCGATGTCGGAGTCAATCGTGTCGGCGAGAAGAAGTTGGTCGGTGATGTCGATTATGCCGGCGCCTTAGAACGAGCCAGTGCGATTACGCCGGTGCCGGGTGGGGTCGGACCGATGACCATCACCATGCTCCTTTACAACACTGTCGAGAGCGCCAAGCGGCGTGCCGACAAGGCGGGCTGTTAGTTTATGGGGATTCTGTCCAACACCGTCACTCTGTGTCATTACGAAGTCAACGGACCACTGCCGGAAGGTGATCTGGCGGCCTGGGCGCAAGGGCGCCTTGCCGAGCGCGGTTTTCAATCGATCGACAACAGCAGCGAAGAGATCTCAATCGGCTGGGTTCACCTCGACGACAGTCAGGGGAGTGACTTCAGTCAGGAAGGTGATTTCCGCCGCGACAACTGGCTGGCTTTCTCGCTGCGTCGTGATCAGCGCCGCGTCCCGGCCGGGCTCTTTCGTGCCCACTTTGACCTCGCCTGTCGCGCTTATCATGCACAGAATCCCGGCTTGGCACGGATTGCCAAGGCGAAGCGGGAAGAGCTCAAGGAAGCAGTGATGGGCTCTCTGCTGGCGCGCACCCTGCCGGCGCCGGCTGTCTACGATATGATCTGGGATACCCGCGCCGGGGTCGTTACATTTACTTCAACCAGCCCTAAAATGACAGAAATCCTCGAAGGTTATTTCAAGCAGACCTTTGAGGGTTTAACCCTGACCCCTCTCTATCCGCTGCGTCGCGCCGAAGGGGTGGTCGATCCGGCTCTGCTACTGAAGTTGAAAGGATCGAACCGCGCCAGTAATGAGAATTTGCTTGAACAGATTCGGGATAACCTTTGGTTTGGCGAAGACTTTCTCCTCTGGCTACTGTACCGGACCATGAATGAAGGCTCGGAATATGCGGTCTGTCGTCCTGGTCCGGCGGCGCATGGCGAAGTCTTTGTCGCTTACCTCAACGATCGCATTGTCCTGCAGGGAGAGAGCAGTGGCGGTAGTCAGAAGATCGCCGTCAGCGGTCCGCAAGACAGTTTCCGCGAGGTGCGCGCCGCTCTGCAGGGAGGGAAGGTCGTCCGCGAAGGAGTCATCTGTCTGGAGAAGGGAGAGGACTTCTGGCGTTTCAATCTCAAAGGGGAGATCTTCACCTTCGGCAGTTTTAAAGGCCCTTCGGTGCGTCTCGAGCGCGAAGATGTCGCTGATCCGCAGCGCGAGCGGGAAGCGGTCTTTTACGAACGGATGCATATTATCGAGGAAGGGTTGCAACTCTTCGACAGTCTGTTGGTAATCTTTCTCCGTGAACGTCTCGGTGACAGCTGGGGCGATTTGCAGCAGCGCGTCGACCAATGGTTGAACGAAGGATAGCCCCTTGTTCTCTTTTGACATTTTATCCAAGGGTTGTTAAAGTGCCGCTCCATTATCTGAAAGGATCTTTGCTAACTTATGTATAATCTTCTGATTTCTTTGACTATCGGCCTGATTTCAGGCGGGCTTGTCGCCCTTAGTCCCCTGGGACCATGGGGTGGTGCTCTTGTCTTTCTGATTGTGAGTGTGGCCGCTATCTTTTTCGCCACTAGGATCGTGATGAAAAAAGTTACGGCAATTATGGAGGTCGTTCAAAAAGATTTGCAGGCAAATCGTCCGGAGAAAGCCATCAAAGTTCTCGAGTCGGCCCTGGTTTATGCCCCATGGCAATTTTATCTCAAGGGGCAGATTCGTTCCCAGATCGGTATGATTCACTTTTTGCGTCGCGATTTTGCTACGGCTTTTGAGTTTCTCAAAGAAGGGTTCATTCGTAATTGGCCGGCGATGGGGATGCTGGCGGTTACTTATATGAAGAAGAACAAATCCTCGTTGATGATCGATACTTTTGAAAAGGCGGTCTCTGCCAATAAAAAAGAGCCGATGCTCTGGAATCTTTATGCTTACTGCCTAGAAGAGACCGATCAGCATGGCAAAGCGCTTGAAGTGATGGAAAAGGGGCTGAAAAAGACCGGAGAAAATGACATCCTCAAGGCGAACCTGGCCCTGTTGCGTGAGGGGAAGAAGATGAAGATGAAGGAATGGGGGGAGCTGTGGTACCAGTTCCACCTCGAAAAGACCGGAAATCTTGTCAAAGAGCAAACGAGAGCGATGCAGGGACGGCGGAAAATTCCTATGCGCTGAGTTTTACTGTTGCCAGGGAAGTTGGTTTTATGAGTAAAAAAAAGAAGAGTCAAGATTTTAATAACAGCCCCTTCAAGAATTTGAAGGGGCTTTCTCTTCCGGCGCAAGAGGAGGTTAAAGCCGCACCTTCGCCGTCACCAAGGGAAGTTTTACGAGAATATGACTTTTCGGAGGAGATGAAGGAGCTGGGAGTGAAAATTCTCCCCGAGGATGAGCGCCTGGCCGAAATTGAGAGATCGCCGGTCGTGCCGCCCTCCACTGTTTTCAGCCCTGCCCCGATAAAACCCCGCAATGATAAGGAGCTCTTTTTGTCGGCGATTGAGGGGATGGAAGTTATCTTTCATGACGAGATTCCTGATCTTGAAGTGCCGACTGCAACCCCGCGACGGCTGAAATTGGTTGAGCAGGGTCGGTTATGTCCTAACAAGCGCCTTGATCTGCACGGTTTTTCCCGAAGTGAGGCGCGACGTCGTGCGGCGCATTTTCTTGAGGATGCAGTTCACAACGGCTATCCCCTTGTTTTGATCATTACCGGTTGGGGAAAGCATGGGAGTGGTGAAGCGATTCTGCGCGA
>JAXMLA010000152.1:0-4177 GCA_034370465.1 Desulfuromonadales bacterium | reverse complement strand
AGGAATGAAGCAGCAGTAATCTTGCCCCTCACCCGGCCGGCGTCCACCCTCTCCCACGGGGAGAGGGTGGATGAGGGGTGGGTTTGCTTGAATATGGAGGTTCTGTGAAAAAAATCCTGGTCATTGATGACGACGTTAAATGCAATCAGATGATCTGCCGGGTGCTGGAAAATGAAGGGTATGCCGTCAGCGCTGCTTTTAACGGGGCGGAAGGCCTCAAACTCTTCATGAAAGAGCGGCCGGATCTGGTCATCACCGATCTTTACATGCCGGAAAAAGATGGGCTGGAGACGATCATGGAACTGCGCCGGAGCGATGAGAAGATCAGGATTCTGGCGATCTCGGGTGGCTCTTTGAGTATCAACATCGAGGATATGTTAAGTGCGGCCGAGGACTTTGGCGCCGATGCCATCATGGCCAAACCGTTTCACCTCGAAACCTTTCTGCTTCGGGTCAAGGGGCTCCTTGATGAGTAGTTTGCGATAGAGCTCTTTTCGCTACAGAAGGATATTTCCGGATGAACTCCCGCCCGTCAAAACGGACCACCACCTACCTTCGGCTCTTTGTGGTCGCTATCCTGCTGACCTTCGCCGCCGGCTGGCTCCTCACCGATTTTCTCGGCACGGTCGCGGAAAAAGGGTTCCAGAAGGAGTGCGAACGGGAAGCCGCCCTGACGCAGCTCTTTTTGCATGATAATCTGGAGGATGCCACCAATGCTGCCAAGTCGCTGGGACCGGCAGAAGCGATTGTCGCGGCCCTCGCTTCAGGGAGTTCCAGCGATCTGGAACGGGCGAACAGTCTGCTTGACCGCATCAATAAAAACTTTGAGATGTCAGTCTGCTATCTGATCGACCGCAACGGTCTGACCATTGCTTCATCAAATCGCCAGGAAAAGGATAGTTTTGTCGGTCTATCCTTTGCCAACCGGCCCTATTTTACCCGGGCAGCAAGCGAGGGACTCACCACCTATTTCGCCCTCGGGAAAGTCTCCCACGAAAGAGGCTATTATGCGGCGGTGCCGGTACTCGACAGCGCCGGCACCCTGAGCGGTGTGGTCGTGGTCAAGAGGAACGTGGCCCCGGTCGAAGCCTTCTTCAAGCAGTATGCGCACGCATTTCTGGTCAGTCCCGAGGGGATTATTTTCATCACCAGCCGCGAGGATCTCCTTTTCAGAAACTTGTGGCCGGTTAGTGAAGAGCGCCGTGCCGGGTTACTGGCTTCGCAGCAGTTCGGGAACCTCTCCTTTACCCCGTTGCTGGCAGCAGAACCAAAGAGCGGGACCTATGTCAGGCTTGACGAGGAGAAACATTATGTCCAGCGTCTCCCCTTTGGCAACGATGGCTGGACGCTGGTTTTACTGGACCATCCTGAGATTGTTGCCACCTACCAGACGTTCGGCATCGTCCTCACCGGTGTCTTTACTCTCCTGCTCTGCTTTTTCTTCAATATCCTGCTGTACAAAAATCGATCGCAGGAGTTGACCGACGACCTGCTCAAGTCTCGGGAGGATTTCGCGCGGTCGTTGAAAGGCTATGCGCAGCGGCTTGAATATGTGTTGGCGGGGTCAAACGACGCTACCTGGGAGTGGGATATCGTCGCCGACCAGGCGATTCTGAATAAGCGCTATTACGAAATGGTCGAATATCCCCCCGGTGAAGTGAACGCAGATTTGGCATTTTTCATCAAAACTATCCATCCCGAAGATGTGGCCGATGTCCAGCGCCGGGTGCAAGACAATCTGCAAGGGAAGACCAGCGAGTACGAAGCCCAGTACCGCCTGGTCACCCGCTCGGGAAGAGTACGGCAGGTCATGGGGCGGGGGAAAGTCGTCAGTTTTGACGAAGATGGCCGGCCCTGCAAAATGGCCGGGGTGATAACCGATGTGACGGAAATGAAACGACTCAGCGAAGAGGTCAACAGAATCAGCAATCTCGAATCGATCGGACTCCTTTCCGGCGGGCTGGCTCACGATTTCAACAACGTGCTGAATATTATTTACGGCAACATCAGTTTTGCCAAAATGCTTGCCGGCGGTAATGCCGCGGTTATCGAACCCCTCACCGATGCGGAAGAGGCCTGTGAGCATGCCAGGGAACTCGGCTTGCGCCTGCAATCCTTTTCACAGCGGAACGCTCCGGTTCAGGAACTGCTCTCCCTCCCCGTCCTCATCGACCAGGTCGCCGGGACTCTCCTCAATGGTGCCAATATCCTGTACACCATTGCCGTGGCCGATGACCTTTGTCCCGTGCAAGGAGACCCGCGGCAGATCCGCCAGGTCCTGGTAAATCTTCTGACCAATGCCAAGGAGGCGATGACCGCGGGCGGGAGGGTCACGATCCAGATGGCCAACTATCCGGTCGATGGCAATAGCGGGCTCCCCCTGCAAGCCGGTGATTATGTCTGCATCCTCCTTGCGGATGAAGGCCGGGGGATCGCGGCGGAGAATCTTCCGAAAATCTTCGATCCTTATTTTTCAACCAAAGATACTTACAGTCAAAAAGGACTGGGTTTGGGGCTGACCACCTGTCACGCCATCCTCAAACGGCATAACGGCCACATTTCGGTAGAATCGACGGTCGGAATCGGTACCAGGATCACCTTGTATCTGCCCGCCGCTGCACGGAATGAAGGGGCAAAAAAGGAGCTCCCATGAGTGAAAAGTTGCGGGTTCTCCATCTTGAAGCTGACCAGTTCGACGCCAACCTGACCCGGGCCCTGCTCGCCGAGGAGGGGATCGCGTGTGAGATCGTGCTGGTTGCGACCAAAGCGGATTTTGTCGCGGCCCTCTCCGGCCCGGTCGATTTGATCCTGGCCGACTTCACTCCGCCGGGGTTCGCCGGCATGACGGCGCTGGCCATGGTCCGTGCCCGCTTCCCCGACCTGCCCTTCATCTTCGTCACCGGGACGATGGGGGAAGAAGCCGCCATCGAGGCCTTCAAGCGCGGTGCGAGCGATTATGTCATCAAGAACCGCCTCTCCCGGTTGACGCCGGCGATCCGGCGGGCGCTCTCCGAGACCAAGGAACGCTCGGAGCGGAGAAGGGCGGACGAGGCCCAATCCCGGGAAAATCAATTGCGCCATCTCCAGAAGATGGAGGCTCTCGCCACTCTCTCCGGAGGGATCGCCCACGACTTCAACAATATCCTGACCTGTATCAACGGTTACGGGCAGATGCTCTCCGCCAATCTGGCTGCGGACGATCCCCAGCGCGTTTACGTCCATAGTATCCTTGAGGCTTCCGCCCGCGCCGCCAAACTCACCAGTGATCTTTTGCAATTCAGCAAAAAACATCCCGGCGAGCAGAAACCGCTCGACCTTAATATGGTCATCCAGGCCGCCGAAATTTCCTGCGCGGAAATCATCGGTGACCAGATCGAAGTGCTTGTCAACCTGCACGCCCAACCGCTGCCGGTTCTCGCCGATGGCAATGCCTTAAAGCAGATGCTGATGAACCTCACCAGCAATGCCAGAGATGCCATGGCCAGAGTGGAAAAGGGCTGTTACACGATCAGCAGCGAAGCGGTGACGCTGAAGAGCAACGCCCCCGGGTCTTCCGGTGGCGACTATGCCCTGCTGACGATTGCCGACACCGGCGAGGGGATGAATGCGGCGACGCTAGAGCGGATCTTCGAGCCTTTTTTCACCACCAGGGAAGTGGGCAAAGGGACCGGGCTCGGCCTGGCGACGGTTTACGGCATTATCAAGCAGCACAACGGCGAGATCCGGGTCAGCAGTGAGATTAACAAAGGGACGAGCTTCTCCATCTATCTCCCCTTGATCGCGACCGCTGCCGGGGAGAATACCGGTGCAGACCAACAAGAAGCGCCCTGCGGCGGGACAGAAACCATCCTCCTGGCCGAGGATGACCCGCAGGTGAGGGCCATGGCCACCACCCTGCTGGCCGATTACGGTTATAACGTGCTGGTGGCAGAGACCGGCGTGCAGGCCCTGGACATCTTTCAAAAAAATCAGGACAACATTGACCTGCTCTTCTTTGACCTGCTCATGCCGGAAATGAATGGCCTGGAAGCCTGTGCCGAGATTGAGAAGATGCATCCCGGCATGAAAGCCCTCATCGCCAGCGGCTTTTTGCCCGAAGGACAAGGGAAGAAGACCTTGCCGGGAAACGGGATCTGCATGGTGCAAAAGCCGTATAAACCAGGGGTCTTATTGCAGA
>JAXMLA010000151.1:0-17691 GCA_034370465.1 Desulfuromonadales bacterium | reverse complement strand
CGCCAAACGTCCACCGCGCTCCGGCGGCGGCGATAGGGGGTAACCCGCACAAAAATCCCGAAAACCCAATGTAGGGGCGCACCTGTGTGTGCGCCCGCTTTGTTCTCCCCGCCGTCGGGGATGTCTGCCGCCGGCCTCAATCCCCGGATAATCGAATCGCTGATATCCCGCCAGGATGCAACAGCAGAACCCGGAGGGGTTCACAGCCATTAGCCGGTGGTCGAGCGAAGCGATACCATAGACACGATTACCCTATCAGGGAGCTCATGAAATACCAAATAGGTGGATTGCCTCTGCCGTATTTTGCAATTTTGAAGGTAGCAAATGACATCATAATAAATGTCCCAAGGATAACAGCGCTTTAGCTATCGCCTACCCCTCTTTCGCGATGAGATCGAACCAACCAATGAAAATGGTCTCTCCGCGACTTCCCAGATCCAGATCGACAAGCTTATGACCGTCCCCCAGCAGAAGATTGGACCGGTCATCGGCAGACTCTCCCCGCGGAGCAGATGAATGAAATCATCAAGCTGCGGGGTCCTCTGGGTTGGCGTTGCTGACGAGTAAATGGGAAGAACGTAGGAGGACCTCTCCTCCGCAAACCCACAACGGCCGTCCAACCAACCTGATATTCTCATATTTGCAAGACTTGTCTAGTATTTTTACTAGACAAGTCTTGCAAATAGCGCAATACTCTCTTCATGATAACTCCCTACGAACGCCCCTTTGTGGCGCAGCTGGAAAGACGCCTCTGCGCTGAAGCCCCGTTGATCCAGGTTCTGATCGGCCCGCGGCAGGTGGGGAAGACCACCGGCATGCGCCAGCTTCTCGCCCGCTATTCCGGCAACAGCCATTACGCCAATGCTGATGACCTGCTGGTGACCGACCGCACCTGGCTGCTGGAACAGTGGCAAAAAGCCCTGTTGCTGGGGGACGGCACCCTGTTGGTCATCGATGAAATCCAGAAGATTCCCGACTGGTCCGGGGCACTTAAATCGTTGTGGGACCAGGAGCCGCGCCGTCTGCGGGTGGTGGTTCTCGGTTCCAGTTCGCTGCAAATCCAGACTGGACTGACCGAGAGCCTGGCCGGCCGTTTCGAGTTGACGAGGATTTTCCATTGGACCTTTACTGAGTTGAAGAAGGCCTTTGGCTATGACCTTGAACGCTTTCTTTTGTACGGTGGTTATCCTGGCGCGGTGGCCTATGAAGATGACTATGATCGCTGGTACGCCTATCTGAAGGATGCGATCGTCGAGGCGGTGATCGGCAAGGATATACTCCTCAACCGCAAGGTGGCCAATCCCGCCCTTTTTCGGCAGGCTTTTGAAATCCTTTGTCGCTACCCGGCCCAGGAGATCAGCTACACTAAACTCCTCGGCCAGTTGCAGGACAAGGGCAATACCGACCTTATCAAGTATTACATCGAACTTTATGCCGGAGCGTTCCTGATCCAGCCGCTGGAAAAGTATTCCGCCAAGGGCTGGCTGTCGCGCACCTCCAGCCCAAAAATCCTCATCTCCTGTCCGGCTCTTTACACCATGACCGCCGGACCATGGGTCCTTGCCGACCCGGAGCAGCGGGGACGAGTCTTTGAACTGGCGGTGGGAGCCCAGTTGCTGCAACTGCCGGGAGAGCTCTTTTATTGGCGGGAGAAGAATGCGGAGGTCGATTTCGTCTACCGTTATCAGGGGAGGGTTTATGCGATCGAAGTCAAATCCGGCCGGAAAAAATCCGCCAAAGGGCTTGATGCGTTCATGAAACACTTTCCCGCGGCGCGTCCGGTGATCCTGACGCCGGATAATTTCACTGCATTGTCGGAAGATCCCGCAAAGTTTTTAGCCACTCTCTGAGCCGCGACCTCATAAAATAACAGCTGATCATTCCCAGAGGCAGCCGGCTGCCCCACTTATTTCATATCCCGCGCTAAAGATCACTCCTTGACCTCGCCCTGCAATAGATGTACGTTTAAAATGTACAGATAAGGAGGTGCGCCATGCTTGAAGTCTCTGTCACCACATTCCGCAATCACCTTCCTGATTATCTCGACAAAGTGCGCAAGGGAGAGGATATCGCCCTGACCTCGCGGGGTAAGGTCATTGCTCGCCTTTTACCACCAGAGGATGAACGGCAAAAGGCGCGGCAACGTTTGGCCGAGCTGCGTGCAACCTGCCGCATCGATGATGTCATCGCTTCCGTTGATGAGGAGTGGGAGGTCGATCGTGTTGATCCTTGATACCTGCGCCCTTATCTTTGATTCTCTCGATCCCGATCGTCTCAGTAAGAAGGCGACAGCGACGATTGCCCAGGCTGACGCTGCCGGGAAGTTGGCCTGCTGTGATATTTCGCTCTGGGAGATTGCCATGCTGGTGGCAAAAGGACGGCTTTATCCTGGAACGAATGCCCAGGAGTTTATTCAGCTTATTCTGGCGGCCCGAAAAATTGTCGTCATCCCGATCACCCCGGAGATTGCCGCTAAAAGCGCCATGCCGGAATTTTGTCCCCACGGGGATCCTGCCGACCGGCTTATCGCCGCCACCACTGTCATTCAGAAAGCAAAACTGGTGACATCAGATCGCAAGCTGGCAACTGTTGCGGGATTGCAGGTTGTTTGGTAAAGGGTTTCATTGCGATTGACCTAGAAGCGGCACCTTGTGTTGTGTAAAGTCAAATGGAACTGTTCAACAAAAAACGGGCGAGACACCGAGAGTGTCCCGCCCGCATTTTCGTATTTTAGTTGTAGCAGAAATTACTTCCCTACGCCTTACCGGCACTCCCAAGAACCGCCTGGTTTTTATGCTTGATCAGCGTCACCAACTCTTTACGGGCGACGCCGAGATATTTGCGCGGATCGAATTCGCCGGGATTATGGGCAAGGAACTCCCGCACTTTGGCAGTGACCGCGAGGCGGCCGTCAGAATCGATATTGATCTTGCAGACGGCGCTGGCGGCGGCCTGCCGCAACTGCTCTTCCGGGACACCGATAGCCCCATCCATCTTGCCGCCGTACTGATTGATCAATTGCACATACTCCTGAACGACACTCGAAGCGCCGTGCAGCACGATCGGGAAGCCGGGGAGGCGTTTTTGGCATTCGGCGAGGATATCGAAGCGCAACGGCGGCACCGACTCCCCCTCTTTGAGTTTGAATTTATAGGCGCCGTGGCTGGTACCGATGGAGATGGCGAGGGAATCGACGCCGGTCTTCTTGACAAAATCTTCGACCTCCTCGGGCTGAGTATAGGTCGAATGCTCGGCCGAGACCTCATCCTCAATGCCGGCAAGGACGCCAAGTTCCCCTTCGACCGTGACATCGTATTGCCGGGCATAATCGACAACCTGGCGGGTCAGGGCGACGTTTTCAGCGAAGGGCAGGTGCGAGCCGTCGATCATCACTGAGGAGAAGCCACTGTCGATGCACGATTTGCAGATCTCGAAGGAGTCGCCGTGATCGAGGTGGAGACAGATCGGAATATTGGAACCCATCTCCCGCGCCATCTGTACCGCCCCCATCGCCATGTAGCGGAGCATGGTGGCATTGGCATATTCGCGGGCGCCCTTGCTCACCTGAATAATCACCGGCGAACTGGTCTCGGCACAAGCGGTGACAATCGCCTGCAGCTGTTCCAGGTTGTTGAAGTTGTAAGCCGGGATGGCATAGCCGCCATGCACGGCATTCTTGAACATTTCACGGGTATTCGCCAGTCCGAGTTCGCTAAAGTGCACTTTCTTTTCCATGGTTTAATGCTCCTCCTGTGGAATGTGAGTGATCCGAGAACAAGTCTACTGCAAAAAACCGAATTTTTTCATGCGATAGCGAAAAGCATCGATGCCGAGGTTCAGTTTCTTGGCGGCCTTTGACTGGTTCCCTTCCGAGACTTCCAGGGATTGCCGAATCAGTTCGCGTTCGACATCTTCGATATCGATCCCTTCCGGCGGCAGGCGCAAGGTGAGAGGGCCGGTCGAACCGCCGCCGGTGCGGGAAACGATCTCCTGTGGCAGATGTTCGAGCAGCAGGGTCTCTTCGTTTTCGAGGATGATCGCCCGCTCGACAATGTTCTTCAGCTCGCGGATATTCCCTGGCCAGGAGTATTCGACGAGGAATTTCTCTGCCATCTTCGACACCCCTTTCACCGACTTGCCGAATTCGCGATTGAAGTGATTGATGAAGTGGGTGGTCAGCGGCAGGATGTCCTCGCGGCGTTCCCGCAAAGGGGGGAGGAAGATGGGGATGACCTGCAAACGGTAATAAAGGTCGGGGCGGAAACTTTTATCTTCCATCGCCTTGAGCAGGTCTTTGTTGGTCGCGGAGACGATACGGACATCGACCTGGATGTCACGACTGCCGCCGACGCGGCGGACGATACGATCTTCAAGGACGCGCAGGAGTTTGGCCTGCATCCCCGGTTCCATGTCGCCGATCTCATCGAGAAAGAGAGTGCCGCCGTCGGCGAGTTCAAAGAGACCCTTCTTCTGCGCCTTGGCATCGGTGAAGGCGCCCTTTTCATGGCCGAGGAGTTCGCTTTCGAGCAGGGTTTCCGGGACGGCCGCGCAGTTGACCGCCATAAAGGGCATGTGGGCGCGGGCGCTTTCGTAATGAATCGCCTTGGCTATCAACTCCTTGCCGGTACCGCTCTCACCCTGGATGAGGACGGTACTGGCGTCACTGCGCGCCACCTTGGTAACCATCGCCAGCACATTCTGCATGTGGCGGCTGCCGCCGATCAGGTTGGTAATCCCGTATTTTTTTGTCTGTTCGCCGCGCAGATGCGCGACCTCACGCTTGAGGGCACCGGTTTCGAGAGCTTTTTTAATGACGATCGCCATCTCGTCAAGATTGAAGGGTTTGTTGAGATAGTCGTGGGCGCCCATGCGCATCGCCTTGACCGCGGTCTCAAGGACACCGAGGGCGGTGACCATGATGACGATGATCTCCTCGTCAATCTCCTTGATCTTCTCGAGAACCTGCAGCCCGTTCATGCCGGGGAGCTGGACGTCAAGGAGGACGAGTTCCGGGGGTTCTTCACGTAACAGGCGCAGGGCATCCTCACCGGAAGGGGCGGTCTGGACTTCATACCCCTGTTTTTTGAGGTTTTGTTCCAAAGACCAGCGGATCAAATGTTCGTCATCAACAACCAGAATTTTATGTCGGCTCACGATGGTTTACTCCTGTAGGTCTCCCGACAAAGATGCCGCCGGGAGGAGAATGCTGAAGGTTGTCCCTTGCTGGCAGGAACTTTCGACTTCGATACTGCCGTGGTTGTGCTCTACCAGTTGCCGGCAAATCGGCAGTCCGAGTCCGGTCCCTTGCATTTTTGTCGTAAAGAAGGGGACAAAGATCTTGGCTAAAACCTCCGCTTCGATGCCTTTGCCAGTGTCACGAATGGTGACCCGTACAAATTCGCCTTCATCCCGCTGGACACTATCAGTCGTCAGGGTAAGGGTTCCACCTTCCGGCATCGCCTGAATGGCGTTAATGATGATATTGAAGAAGACCTGCTGGATCTGTTTGATATCGATCCAGACCGGCGGCAGTTCGCGGGTCAATTCGAGAATTCGTTCGACATTGCGGGCTTCCGGGTGCTGGGCGACGAAGAAGAGGGTCTTCTTCAGGAGTTCGTTGATGTCGACATAAGAGAACTCCGGGGTTCCCGGCTTGCCAAAGGCGAGAAGGTCGGTGGCGGTTTTGTCGAGGCGACTGATCTGTTCGAGGACTTTCGTCACCACCTCGCGGCGCGGGTCGTTGACGCCATAGTCATCAGCCAGCACCGAGATCGCGCCACTGATGCAGGCGAGGGGATTCTTGATTTCATGGGCAATTCCGGTCGACATCTCTCCCACCGCCGCAAGGCGGTCGGCCCGTTCCATCTGTTGATAGTGGTATTTCTCCAACTCGATCTTGGTCTGTTCGAGGTTGTCGACCATCGAGTTGAAGCTCCCCATGAGTTGCCCCATTTCGTCGCGATTCCGCGGAGTCAGACGCACGGAGAGATCGCCGTTCTCGACCTTTGCCATTTGGGCGGCCATCTCCTGAATCGGTTGCCGGACAAAGCGCAGGAGAATAAAGGTGATGCCGAGAGAGAAGAGGGAGATGAGAATGAGCATCGACGAGAAGGCGACATTGGCCGATTCATGGAGGAGCTGAATCGTCTCGGTCAGGTCGAAGTTCATGTTGAGGACACCGACAACCCGGCGGCCGACACCATGGCAGAGATAACAGCGTTCATCCGTTAGGATCGGCCGGATGACGGTCATTGCATCGCGACCATTGACCCGAAAGGTCGCCTCGGAGCGCCCCTCTTGAAAGACGTTGAAATCGGCAAGATTGACTTGCCGCCCGATTTCGTGGGGGTTGGCCGACTTGAGGATGGTGCCGTCGGGATGAAAAATGCGCAGATTGAGGAGGCGGTCGCCTTTGCCGACGACCTCGATGATTTGCTGGACCTGGGGACTGTCGCCATTCTTCATGGCAGTGAAGATCGACTTTTCGATGGTGGCGAGGAGGAGATTTGCCGTCACCTGGTTCGATTCGATGAGGTGAACCTGCTCCCGCCGGACATTGACCAGCGTGAAGATACCGATACCGACCGCCATCAGCAGGATATTGAGCAGGATTACTCTGACGATCAAGCTTTTGTATAGCAATCAGACCTCTTGGATCCTGGTGGCGGGGGAGGGCGTCATTTTTTATTGTCCTCACCGACCATGTACGAAAGGATGATCTCATCGAGACTCAGTTTCGTCGGGGAGGGAGGAGGGGGAGATGCAGGTGCAGGTGCAGTTCTCTTTTCCGGGGGATTGATCGGCGGCGTTACCGGCGCGCTGGCGGTGGTCGTCGCCATCGCTGCCGGGGGAACGGTTAGCGGAGTTGCGGCAACAACCGGCGGCGGGACGACCGCTTTGGCGGGCGTCAAGGGAAGGCCGAGGAGCTCGTCAAGGTCGCCGTTTTTCAGCAGTCGCAGCATCTCGCGATGTTGCGACTTCATCAACTCCTCAACAACGACTTCGAGGTTATCGATCTTGATGATGTCTGCATAAGAAGTCTTTTTTGAGGAGAGGATCGTCCCGCCACGATACAGCAAGGTGATGATATGCGGATTTTTGACCCCGCTATCTTCGGTCTGGACGTGGTAGACCTGCCCTTTATAGCTGAAGTTGTGGTTAAAGCCGACGACCATGCGCGACCCTTCGAGACCCTTAATTTTTCACATTTTTAGCATATTCTGCGCACCAACACAAGGAGCTATTCAGTCTTTTGGCGGAATAAATCCTTGATTTTGGCGACAGCTTCCAGGGCGTCGGCGGCATAAAGGTCGGCACCGATCGAGGCGGCATAGTCCGGGGTGACGACGGCGCCGCCGACCATGGTCAGCACCTTGATCCCTTCCTGGCGCAGCAGGGTGATGGTCTTCTCCATCTGGCAGAGGGTGGTCGTCATCAGAGCGGAGAGACCGACTGCATCGACCTTTTCGGCGCGCGCGGTGGCAAGGATTTTGGCGGCCGAGACATTCTTGCCGAGATCGATGACTTCAAATCCGTGATTTTCCAGAAGGGTGCAGACGATATTCTTGCCGATATCGTGAATGTCCCCTTCCACGGTCGCCATCAAAATCTTTCCCTGCGAAGCGTTGACGCCCTGCAACTCCAGCTTGAGGCGGGTAAAGGCCGCCTGCATCGTCTCGGACGCAAGCATGACCTGGGGGAGGAACATCCGATTGTCGCCAAAGCGCCGCCCGACCTCTTCCAGTCCCGGCAGCAGCCCTTCGTTACTGATCTCGAGGGGGAGCAAACCGGCCGCCAGCGCGGCTTCGACAAGGGGGACGATCCCTTCCCGGTCGCCATTGATAATGGCGTTGCCCAGTTTGGTGCGCAGCGGTTCTTCGCTGCTACCGACGGGGGGCAGAGCAGCTACGGGCAGGTTGGCATAAGCGGCAATGTAGCGATCGGCACGGAGATCCTTGCCGAGCAGGACCATCGCCCCGCGCCAGACATCCAGCATCCGCTCTTCTTTGGGATTGACAATGGCGGCACTGAGGCCGGCTTCCAGGGCCATGGCAAAGAAGGTGGCGGAGAGGACCGGGCGGGCCGGGAGGCCAAAGGAGATATTGCTGACGCCGAGGACGGTCGGCAGTTGCAGCTGCTCGTGGACCAGGCGCAGGGTACGCAAGGTCTCGGCTGCCCGCTTCTGTTCGGCTGAAACGGTCAAAGTCAGGCAGTCGATGACGACATCTTCACGAGGTAAGCCGGTCGTGGTCGCGGCGTCGACGATCTTCCGCGCGACCGCGACCCGATCTTCCGCACTCTCGGGGATGCCGGCGCCGTCAAGAGCGAGGCCGATGATGGCTGCTCCGTATTTGTACGCCAGGGGGAGGATGCTTTCCTGACTTTTGCTTTCACCGGAGACCGAATTGACCAGGACCTTGCCGTCGGCGGCTTTGAGGCCGCGCTCCAGAGCGAGAGGGTCGGAGGAGTCGAGGACGAGGGGCGCCGCAGCGATGCCGCTGACCGCAAAGACCGCCCGCTCCAGAGCGGCGGCTTCGTCGATCCCCGGTGTGCCGCAGTTGATGTCGAGGAGGGTGGCGCCGGCAGCGCACTGTTCCTGGGCTTCGCGGCGGATGTAAGCGGTCTTCCCTTCGCGCAGTTCCTGGGAATAGCCCTTCTTGCCGGTCGGATTGATCCGTTCGCCGATCAGGGCGCAGGGGGCGGTGTTGCCGATCTCGACGACCCCGGTGCGACTCGATAAGAAGAGGCGGCGCGCCGGCGGCGTCCAGCGCAGCTCTTTGCCACTCAGGGCGGCGCGCATGGCGCTGATATGGGCGGGGGTGGTGCCGCAGCAGCCGCCGATGATCCGGACGCCGAGGGCGATCATCCGCTCATGGTAGGCGACCATCTCCTCTGGGGTGCCGGGGAAGATGGTGACGCCGTTGCACAGAGTCGGTAAACCGGCATTCGCCTGAGAGATGAGAGGGCGGGGGGTGACGGTGCGCATCCGTCCGAGGATCTCGTAGATCCCCTCAACGCCGAGCCCGCAGTTCGAGCCGATGACATCGACGCGCAAACCGTCGAGGGTGACGGCGGCTGCTTCCGGCGGGGTGCCGAGGACGCTGCGCCCGCCGTCGTCAAAGGTCATCTGGGCGATAATCGGCAGGTCACAGACTTCGTGACAGGCGACAATGCCGGCGCGCAGTTCGCGGATATCGAGGAAGGTTTCAAAGCTGATCACATCGGCGCCGGCCGCGGCGACGGCGCGAATCTGTTCGGTAAAGATCGACTCCATCTCATCAAAACTCGCATCGCCGACCGGTTCGAGAAATCGGCCGGTCGGGCCGATGGAGGCGGCGACAAAGGTGCCGGGAAGGGCGGCGTTGCGGGCAATTTCCACCGCCCGGGCGTTAATGGTTGCGACCTGCCCTTGCAGGTTGTAGTGCGCAAGTTTGCTGCGGCTACCGCCAAAGGTGTTGGTGACGATGATGTCGGCACCAGCCTCGGCATATTCGCGATGGATGCCGGCGACGACCTTGGGGGCGTGCAGATTCATCTCCTCCGGACAGCCTCCGGGGGGAAGTCCGCGCTCTTGGAGCAGGGTGCCCATGGCGCCGTCGAGGATCAGAACCCGGTCGTGAATGGCTTGGAGAAAGTGGCTCATAATTATAAGCTCCGCTGCGAAGGAGGTCCGGATTTGACCGGATAAGATGGCAATAAGGGGCGCCGCACCAAGGAAAAATCGGTGAGAAAGGGGGTGCTCAAGTCAATGTGCCCTTTGAGCGTCTCAGCAGGTAAGCCGTCAATCTCAATGGCAAGTTGCTGGACTTGGGGATAGTTGACCGCCAGGGTATTGACGAGGCCGGCGAGGACCAGACGCTCGCTCTGCACGCCGCCGGGCAGCTGTTGAATCGTTTCGCGGCGGAAGTTGATGGTGGCGGTCGCTCCCTCGATGACGGCCGTGGGCGGGGCGCCGGAGAGCGTGAGGAGAGGGAAGAGACCTCCTCCGGGATTCTCACTGAGGGCGAAAAGGAGATCCTCCAGGCACATCGCATCATTCAGACAGGCCGGTCGCTTCCGGATGATGCTGGCAAGGCCGTTGCCATCGGCGAGGGGATAAAAGAGGCTGATCCTCCGCCCGGATTCTTCCGAAGGCGGTGTCGTCACGGCCGGAGCGTTGGCGTTGAGCGCTGGCTGCGAATCCTGAAGAAAGAAGCGATAAGTCGCAAAGCCGAGCGCGAAAGCGCAGACGGCGATCAGGATAAATCGCCACGCGGTCGAACTCTTTGTGACCGGCGGGGTGGGGCGACGTGACCATTTTGGCGAGGGGGAGTCCGGTGAGACCATCGCGACCAATCCGATCGATTAACCGATCTCGACCTGTTGCACATTGGAGAGCAGGTCACCAAGAAAGCTGCCGCCAACCTGCTCAAAGCGGGTCGGCAGGTCGGTGACAAAGAAGCGGGGCAATGCCGGCGGCGAGTGCCGCAGCAGATTATCGCGATGCAGCACTTCGCGGACGCTCTTGGCCGTTTCGGCGGCGGAATCGACCAGGGTCACCGCGTCGCCGAGGAGGGTGCGTAGTGTCGGTTTCAGTAGCGGATAGTGGGTGCAGCCGAGGACCAAGGTATCGATATCGTGTTGCAGCAGCGGAGCCAGATATTCTGCGGCGATCAGTCGGGTCACCGGATGCTCGGCCCAACCTTCTTCGACCAGGGGGACAAAGAGCGGGCAGGGAGCGGAAATGACTTCGATCTGTGGGTCGATGGCATGGATCGCCCGGGTATAAGCGCCGCTCTTGATCGTCCCTTCGGTGCCGATGACGCCGATCCGCCGGTTCCGGGTGACGGCGACAGCTTTACGCGCACCCGGTTCGATGACACCGATGACCGGCAGGCGAAAACGCTCTTCGAGGTCGGTCAGGGCCACGGCCGAGGCGGTATTACAGGCTACGACGATCATCTTGACCCGATGGCTGACAAGAAAGGCCGCAGCTTCCTGCGCATAGCGCAACACCGTACTCGAGCTTTTTGTGCCGTAGGGGACGCGGCCGGTGTCGCCGAGGTAAAGATATTCTTCCCCGGCCAGTTGCCGGGCGATCTCCCGATAGACGGTCAGTCCTCCGACCCCGGAATCAAAAATACCAATCGCTCTGTCAGCCACGTACACGTTATCCTTAAAAAAAATAAACTTGGCGAATCCTCGCTCATTCCTCTTTGCACTCCAGAGGCGCCGAGGGCGACAAGGCAAAAAGAGGTAAGCACCCTAGCGAACATCTTGCGGCAAGTCAAGATCGAAGAGCTGCGTTGATCAGTAACGTTGCGGGGTGTTAAAGGGATTTTAATGCGAGCGCAAAAAAAATGACAATCATCGGCAGGAGCTATGCTAAAGTAGTTCATCTTTTTAAAAGGGGTAAAAGATATGGCTCTCTCCGTTGATTCCATCCTGGCGAAGCTCAAGGAGCTGGATAATGACCATATTATCGAGTTTCTTGGTCAAATGCAGATTGCCGAATACATTCATAATCCTTGGTTTCTCGGGGCAATGGTCGTTTTGGCCATCTGTTGTCTGATCTTTAAGTGGCGGGTCCTGTTGGCGACCATTGTCGGTTTGACCGGATTGGCCTGGTTGATTAATTATACGGTCGCGCAGGGGACAGATGTGAGTTCAGGGCTGAAAAGTAACAGCATGATCCTCTTTTTGGCCGGGGGCGTCGCGATTGTCGGGTTGATGATCTATCTCGTCTTTATCAAGGAAGAGTGAGGGGCAAATCATTCGAATGGAGTTCTTTGCATGAGTTTTAAAAAAAGTGATGTTCTCTTTATCGTACTGATTCTGGTTGTTCTCGGCATTTTCTTTGCTTTGACTGGCAAGGAAAAGACCAGGAAACTGCCGAAAGATGCGACCCACGCCCCCTTTGCCCAGATGCGGGCCGAAGGAAAAGCGAAAATTGAAGTCGATGCCCTTTGTGCCCAGTGTCACGATGGTGTGCAGATTCCCTTCCCGGAAAGCCATCCGGCCAAACCCGGCGCCGGGGTCATGCGCTGTCTCTTCTGTCACAAGGTCGACACCTCCAAGTAGTTTGTTTCTCCTCAACGCACAAAAAAAGGGCCGCCGGATTATTCCTGCGGCCCTTTTTTGTGCGTTTGACCTCAATGCGGTTCAGGGAAGGAAAGACTAAAATTCCATCGCCAGCTGAGCGGTGACAGTCTGATTTTTCAGGTCATCGGCAAAATCGCTATAAAGATATTCCATGGCGATAACAGCTCCTTTGGTCAGGCCATAAGAGACGGTTGCCCCGTAGCGCGTGATCTCATCCTGATAATCTTTCGCCCCTTCTACCCGCGCGGCCAGCTGTAACACTTCGGAGGGCCTCCAGCTTAGCTGGGTTTGCCAGGCAAGGGGACGTTTGCCGGTCAGGTCGGTGTCGGGGAGGCCGATCAGCGCCGTATCGAAATCAGTGAGGGCGGTCACGATTTCACCTTCAAGACCCACTCCTCCGAAAGCCAGAGAGGCAAAGGCACTGGCGGCGGCGACAGAAGAATCATAAAGAATCGGATCAGCGACCAGTCCGGCGCCGCTCTCGGCGAGGTCCGAGAGGTAGGAAGCGCCGAAGCTCACCCCCGCGACCGGGGTGATTTCGAAGGCGGCAACAAAGGAGTCGATGGTGTCGTCGTTCTGCTCTGTTTCGCCGTTGAAGAGGCCGACGCGCAGTGACCAGAGATCGCCGCCGAGGCCAAAGACAGCGGCGCTATTCTGCGTCTCGCCGAGGTCGAGGGTGAGGGGATCACTGATCATGGCACTGTTGAACTTGCCGAAGGGGAGATACAGCTTCCCCAGATCCAGAGTCGGATCCTGGCCAAGGAGATGTTGCGGCAGATGCAGGGTGATGACCGCTTCATCGACCTTGAGCGCATCATCTCCACCCTCCTCTTCGTAAAGGAGGATGACGTGCCCGCCGACTTGCTTGTTCAACTGCGCCTCGGCAGAGAGTTGCAGTGTCGCCAGCTTCAGGTCGCTGACGGCATCCGTCCCTTTACTTTTACTGTAATCCGCCTCGACTTTGATCAGACCGCTGAAGCTGAGGGTCCTGTCGCCAGCGTGCAAGGTAAAAGGGCCGCTGTCGGTCGTTTCAATGCCGTTCTTACTTTCGAGGGTATGGATGCGCTCCTTGAGGTTTTCGATCTCGGTGCTGGTATCCTGATGGGATGCCCAAGCCGCGCCGGTTGTCAAAATGATCGTCAGCAGTGGAATGAGTATGTATTTCATGGAGCCTCCTTGCGCATCTTAGGTGCGTTAAATTGTATTTTGAGTGCATATAGTGTGATTAATTAATATTTCGTGCTACCATCGGACGTAGTCCTCCCTTGCGGCCGGCAGGAGCACGGGGTCGTAGAGAAGCTACGGGAGAACTTGAAAGTTACGGGTCCGCTAGCAGGTCAGGCTTTTTTTCTGTGCAACAGCAACGCAATGCCGCCGACAACGATCAGGGTCAAAAAACCGCCGACCACCCCGGCGGTTGAGGTGCCGGCTTTCGAGCCTTCGCCACCTTTGAAGCCGTAGTCAGGGAGGATGGCGGTCTTTTCCTGTAATGCGCCGAGGCTGGCGTGAATGCCGTGCTCCGGCCCTTCCAGCTCCTCTTGACCGGAGACTTTCGCCATCGACCATTCGAGGCCATCGGGATATTCGGAGGCAAACCAGCTGAGAAAGCCGCCGGTGAATAGAGCAACCGCCAGCAGGGTGACGACAACCTGTTTCATTGTCAGTGCTGCGGTCTTTACCACTTCAGTGCTGTTGATAAAGTCGGGGCGGGCCTTGTAAACAAAGGTGACGACTGCAGCGGTGACCAGTCCTTCGACGATGCCGATGCCGAGATGGATCGGCTGCATGGCGAGGACAAAGGTGCTGAAGGGGAGTTCGGAGATCCCGGAAAGGACGGTTTGGAGGACTACCCCGAAGGCGCCGATTTGCAGGCCAACAACGGCGGCGAGGAGGGAAACGATAAGCGTGCGATTGGCGCTCGGATTACTGCCGATGAGGGGGCGGTAGATCAGGGGGTAGGCAATAAAACAGGTCGGCACGCCAAGGTTAAAGATGTTGCAGCCGAGGGCCAAAAGGCCGCCATCCGCGAAGAAGAGGGCCTGGACGGTGAGGACCGAAGCCATGGCCAGGAAACCGGCCCAGGGGCCAAGGAGGATGGCGAGGATCATCCCGCCGCCGAGGTGACCGCTTGAACCGGTGCCGGGGATGGTGAAGTTGATCATCTGCGCCGCAAAGATAAAGGCGGCGAGGACGCCCATCAGCGGGATACGTCCTTCTTCGGATGTCTCTTTGAGTTTTTTGGCGCTGTAGGCGATCCCGGCGGCGCTGGCGACCCAGAATGTGGCACCGACGGCGGGGGAGATGAGTGCGTCTGCCATGTGCATGGTGAGTGTCCTCCTGATGAGATTGAATGTGTAACACGATTATCTGTGTCGTGCTATTACATGCACCGTGCCAATATATTCGTAACACACAAGAGAAGTTTTTGCTCGTTGATTGACCCCTTCACGCCTCTGTGCTAAAGACTTCTAAATTCAAGGAATAAGCGATTTTCAGGAGGCAGTGATGGCCGAGTTGGTTCGTTTTGGGATTTCGATTGAAGAAGGATTACTCAAGCGTTATGACGACCTGATTGCGGTGAAGGGCTATGTCAACCGCTCCGAAGCGATCCGTGATCTGATTCGCTCCTCTCTGGTCGATGAACAGTGGGCAAGCGGCGATGAAGAAGCGGTCGGCACCGTCACTCTCGTTTACGATCATCACACCCGCGATCTCGCCGATAAGATGACAGAACAACAGCATTCCCATCACGACGCGATCATCTCGGCGCTGCATGTGCATCTTGATGCCCATCACTGTCTTGAAGTGATCGTCGTCAAGGGGACGGCAGCGGCGGTGAAGAAGATGGCGAGTGAGCTGATCGGCACCAAAGGGGTGATTCACGGCAAGCTGGTGACGACGACGACCGGGGCGGGATTGGGATCGCACGGGTAACACGATTTCAGTAATCGTGTGACACATATTTGTCATTCAGTCCTGTGGGCAGGTGGCGGCCGTCAGGAATTTGTCTGGCATGGTGAAACAATCTTCCCTCAAGGGGAGGTTGGGAAGAGATAGGTGTTTAAATGGGTGCTGGCGTACTTATTGAACATTCAGTGGCATAACGTATTAGTCTCAAAGGAGCGACATTATGTCTCTGAAAGTTCTGGTGGTCGATGATGAGGCCGGCTACTGTGCCCTGATCCGCCGCATCCTCCGACCCTATGGTTTCAAAATTACCACCTGCCACGAATCGAGCTGCGCCGTCGAGCGGTTGATGAACGAACGCTTCGACCTGCTGATCACCGACCTGCATATGCCGGGGATGACCGGCTACGACTTAACCGAATTGGCGGGACGTTTGACCAGTACGCCGAGCATTCTGGTGATTACGGCGCAAAAAGCCTTACTGGAAGAAGCCCCCAAGCGTTTGCGGAATGTACAGTGCCTGCTCAAACCCTTTACCCTCGACGACTTTCGCGCCAAGATCAGCGTCCTGACCGGCTGCTGGCCGAACAATCATTCCAGCGAAACAGACATGTTGCCGCACCGGGACCCTGATGGCCAAGATTGAATCCGCTTTCTTTGATATCGGTACACTTGATCGCCTTGCCAGCCGCGATAACTGGCTGAGTCGTCTCGATCCCCGCGCCAAAGTCGTCACTACCCTGCTCTTTGTCGTCATGGTCGTCTCCTCCGGCAAATATGAAGTTAGCGCCCTCCTCCCCTTCTTTCTCTTCCCTTTTACTCTCATCGCCGTGGCAGATCTTCCCCTCGATTATCTACTCAAAAAGTTGTTGATCGCTGCCCCCTTTGCCTTCTTTGTCGGCGTCTTCAACCCGTTTTTCGATCCCGCGCCGCAGCTGCAGTTGAACGGCTGGGCGATCAGCGGCGGCTGGCTCTCCTTTGCCTCGATCATGCTCCGCTTCACTCTGACCGTCAGCGCCGCCCTGATCCTGATTGCCACCACCAGCTTTACCGGCGTCTGTCTCGCCCTGGAGAAGCTCGGCGCCCCGCGGGTCTTTGTGCTGCAACTCCTCTTTTTGTATCGCTATCTCTTTGTCCTGATCGATGAAGGGACCCGCCTGCACCGGGCGCAGACCTTGCGCTCCTTTAACGGCAAGGGGCGGGGCTTGAAGGTCCTCGGGAGCCTGCTTGGTCAACTGCTGCTCCGGACTCTGGATCGTGCCCAGCGGATTCACATGGCGATGCTCTGTCGCGGTTTTGACGGCGAGGTGCGCATGACCCGGCGTCTTTGTATCGGCGTCCGTGAAGTCGTCTTTGTCGGCGGCTGGGGCGCGACCTTTCTCCTCTTTCGCAGCTACAATCTGCCGCAGACTCTCGGGCTGCTGGTCGAAAGGCTCATGAGATGAGTCATCATATCGTTGCTGTTCAGGATCTCCATTACGCTTATGCGGACGGCACCCCGGCGGTGCAGGGGATCTCTTTCCGGATCGAACATGGCGAATCCGTCGCCATCGTCGGTGCCAACGGCGCCGGCAAGTCGACCCTCCTCCTCCATCTTAACGGCTACCTCACGCCGCAGCGCGGGACAGTACAGGTCGGCGATTGTCTCCTGAGTAAAGAGACCCTGCCGCAGGCGCGGCGCACCGTCGGCATGGTCTTTCAGGACCCGGACGATCAACTCTTCATGCCGACGGTGCGGGATGATGTCGCCTTTGGTCCCTTGAATCTCGGTCTGGCTCTGGACGAGGTCGAAGACCGCGTTGCCGCCGCTCTCAAGCGCGTCGATGCCGAACATCTCGCTGATCGCCCGCCGTACCGTCTCTCTGGTGGCGAGAAACGCGCCGTCGCCATCGCCTCGGTTTTGTCGATGCAGCCGGAGATTCTCGTCATGGATGAGCCGACCACCGGCCTTGACCCGGCCGCCCGGCGCCGGCTGATCGACCTTTTGGCCTCCTTCCATCACACCCGGATCATCGCCACCCACGATCTCGATCTGGTGCTCGACCTTTGCACGCGCACCATCGTCATCCATCAAGGGAAGATCATGGCCGACCGGCCGACCCTGGAGATCTTCCAGGATGCCGAGCTTCTGCAGCGCAGCCACCTTGAAGCCCCGCTCCGGCTGCAAAGCTGTCCGGTCTGCTCGCGAACCCTGCCGCCGCCGCACGAACCGGAAGCACATCATCACCATCACGATGATCTCGTCGAGCCGCACTGCCATGATTAGCGACTTTACCTCCCTCCCTGTCATTTTGCAGGCTTTTTTGGCCTGTCTCTTTACCTGGGGGATGACGGCCGCGGGGGCGGCCTGCATCTTCTTCTTTCGCACCGTCAATCGGAAACTCCTCGACGGCATGCTCGGTTTTGCCGCCGGGGTGATGATCGCCGCGTCCTATTGGTCGCTGTTGGCGCCGGCCATCGCCATGACCCGGGCAGCCGGAGGCATCCCCTGGCTCCCCCCGGCCATCGGCTTCCTTTCCGGCGGCGCCTTCCTCTGGAGCATCGACAAACTTATTCCCCACCTTCATCTCGGTTTCCCGATGAGCGAAGCCGAAGGACCGAAGACCCACTGGCAGCGCAGCGTCCTCCTGGTCCTTGCCATTACCTTGCATAATATTTCCGAAGGACTGGCGGTCGGCGTTGCTTTCGGCGCGATCGCCGCCG
>JAXMLA010000150.1:0-34602 GCA_034370465.1 Desulfuromonadales bacterium | reverse complement strand
GAATTATGAATTATGAATTATGAATTATGAATTATGAATTATGAATTATGAATTATGAATTATGAATTATGAATTATGAATTATAAAATTTAGCCCTTGACCTTGCGCATGACTCATAATTCATCCCTCAACCTTCAACCTTGATTTTAAGGATTCTCATGTCAGGCACTCTCTATCTCGTCGCTACGCCGATCGGTAACCTCGAAGATATCACCCTGCGCGCCCTGCGTATCCTCAAGGAGGTTGATCTCATCGCCTGCGAGGATACCCGCCACAGTCGCAAGCTCCTCAACCATTACGGCATCAGCACGACACTGACCGCCTACCACCAGCATAACGAAGAGCCGAAGGCAGAGAAGCTGGTGGAGAAGCTGCAGGACGGCAAGTCGATTGCCTTGATCTCTGACGCCGGCACCCCCGGTATCAGCGATCCCGGCTATCGCATCGTCGTCGCCTGTCGTAACGCCAACTTGCAGGTTGTCGCGATCCCCGGCCCGTCGGCGGTGATCAGCGCCCTGGCGATCTCCGGTCTGCCGACGGACGCCTTCGTCTTTGCCGGCTTCCTCCCGGCCAAAAGTACGGCGCGCCGGGAAGCTCTGACGCGGCTGCGCGCCGAGCAGCGCACGACGCTCTTTTACGAAGCGCCGCATCGACTTGGCGAGACTCTGGCCGAGATCGTTGAAGAACTCGGGGCGGAGCGCGAGGTGGCGGTGGCAAGGGAGTTGACCAAGATACATGAGGAGTTGGTGCGGGGGAGGGCAGAGGAGGTACAGCAACACTTCGCCGCCAAAGAGATCAAGGGCGAGATCGTCCTCCTTGTCGGCCCGGCGACAGCGGCAGAGACGCCGACTGTGACGGTCAAGGAGGCGCTGGCGCAGCTTCTCGCCGAGGGGATGCTGCTGCGCGCCGCGGTGAAGCAGGTCGCCAAAGCTTACGGGCTACCGGGGGATGAGGTTTACAAAGAAGCACTGTCGCTTCGGACCGCTGCCGAAGAGTAGTTACTTCGGCAGGCGATTCCGGTGAATTTTCCCGTCCGGCAGGCTGGCGCGCGGATGGCCGGCGGGGCAATGGCTCGGCTGGCCGATGCCGATGATGCAGTCGATGTTCCACTCCGCCGGCAGATTGAGGATCGCGCGGACATTCTCTTTGGCACTGCGCCCGTTTGCATCGCTGCGCAGACGCATCTGTGCCCAACAGCTCCCCAGCCCCATCGATGCAGCGGTCAATTGCAGGATGATGGCGGCGATCGCACAATCCTCTACCCAGACATCGCTCACGGCCGGCTCGGCGCAGATCGCCACCGCCAGCGGTGCTTTTGCCAGAAATTCAGCCCCATGCGCCTTGGCTTTGGAGAGCTGAGCAAGGAGTTGCGGATCGTCGACTATTACGAAGTGCCAGGGGTTACGCCCTCGTGATGTCGGGGCACGCAGGAGCGCTTCGCTCAGCTGGGCGATCTGTTCCGGCGTGATTGGCTCGGATTTGAACTGGCGAATACTGCGACGTTGTTGCAAAAGCTCAATCAACATATTCTTCTCCTTATCGGCGTACTTCAAACTCGCTGAATTCTCCGCTCGCCGCCTGCCACTCGACCGTTAGACCCTCAACCCTCGCCCAGACCGGACCGCGCTGGCACCAGTCAACGAGTTGCTGTACCGTTGCCCGTGGTCCTTCCATCACCACTTCGACGCTACCGTCAGGGCGATTGCGCACCCAGCCGGTCAGGCCGAGGGTGTCAGCTTCAGCTTTCGTCGAAGAGCGAAAATTGACTCCCTGTACCTGTCCCGCCACCTGCAACGTAACTCGTACCATCACTATCCTCCAGTTTTTTGAGGAGATCTTCAAATTCCTCTTCGCTGAGCACTGTCACCCCGAGCTCCCGTGCTTTATCCAGTTTACTCCCGGCCTCATCACCGGCAACAACGTAGTCGGTCTTTTTGCTCACCGAACCACTGGCTCGGCCGCCACGGCGTTCGATCAGTTCCTGTGCTTCCTTGCGGCCGAAACGACTCATGGCGCCGGTGAAGACAAAGATTTTGCCGGCGAGGGGACCACCGCTCCGTTTGACCTCCGTCTGGGGCGCCACGCCGGCGGCGATGAGTTGATCAAGGACTTCGCGGTTGCGCGGGGAGGCAAAGAAGTTGATCACGCTCTGCGCTACCTGCGGTCCGACTTCGTGGATGGCACGGAGTTCGTCAAGGCTGGCGCGCTCCAGGGCGGGGAGGGAGCCGAACTGCTGAGCGAGGATCTTGGCGAGGTGGACACCGACGTGACGGATGCCGAGGCCGAAGAGGAGGCGGGAGAGGGGGCGGGTTTTGCTTTGCTCGATGGCAACCAGGAGGTTGTCGGCGAGTTTCTCCCCCATCCGCTCGAAGCGGAAGAGATCTTTCTGCGTCAGCTTATAAAGATCGGCAACGCTCGCCACCAGGCCGAGGCTGAGGAGTTGATCGATGTAGCGCTCACCCAGGCCGTCAATATCCATGGCGTTGCGGGAGGCGAAGTGGATGAGGGATTCCTTGAGTTGGGCCGGACAAGCGAGTCCCTGGCAACGGGGGATGACTTCCCCCTCCAGCTTGCTGACCGGAGAGCCGCATTCCGGGCAGATCGTCGGCAACGGGACACAGACCTCGCTGCCGTTGCGTTTTTCGGCCAGCACCTGAACGACATCAGGGATGACATCGCCGGCACGTTCGACCACCACCTGATCGCCGATACGCACGTCAAGGCGGGCGATCTCATCCCAGTTGTGCAGGGAGGCGCGGCTGACGGTGACGCCGCTCACCTCGACCGGGTCGAGGATGGCGACCGGGGTGATGGCACCGGTGCGCCCGACCTGAAGCTGGATGGCAGCGACCCGGGTGATCGCCTGGCGTGGCGGGAATTTGAAGGCGATGGCCCACCGCGGGGAACGGCTCTTTTCACCAAGATCGCGCTGTAGGTCCAGGTCGTTGACCTTGACGACCATGCCGTCGATCTCGTAGGGGAGTTCTTCGCGCCGGGCGATCAGATCCTGGTAGCAGGCGAGGACCTCTGCTGGGCCGCGCACCAATCGGGTTTCGGCAAGGTTGACCCGAAGGCCGAAGTCGCGCAGTGTTTGCAGTGTGGCAAAATGGTTGGTCGGGAGTTGGCCGGCCATGGTGCCAAGTCCGTAGCAGAAGATTGTCAGCGGCCGTTTGGCGGTGATACGTGAATCGAGCTGCCGCAGCGATCCGGCCGCGGCATTGCGGGGATTGGCAAAGGTGGAGGCACCGCTCTCTTCCAGTTCCCGGTTCCATTTCTGGAAGGATTCCTTGTCAATATAGACCTCGCCGCGGACCTCCAGAAGTTCTGGAAAATCTCCGCTCAGGCGCAGGGGGATACTGGGAATGGTGCGGAGATTTTCGATAATCTGTTCTCCGACAATACCATCGCCGCGGGTGGCACCGTTGACCAACACGCCTTTTTCGTAAATCAACTCGACGGCGAGACCGTCAAGTTTGACTTCGCAGACATACTCTATCTCTTCAAGTCGTCCCCCTTCTTTTTTAATGCGAAGATCGAAGTCGTAAAGTTCGCTTGCATTACGGGCGTTATCGAGCGAGAGCATCGGCACAGTGTGACGATAGGGTGGAAATTTATCAAGAGGTGGTGCCCCGACGCGCTGTGTGGGTGAATCCGGGCTGCTCAGATCGGGAAAATCTTTTTCGAGTTGGCAGAGTTCGCTGATGAGCAGATCATATTGACTGTCGCTGATCTCCGGCTGATCAAGAGCGTAATAAAGGTAGCTGTGGCGGTGCAGGGTGGTACACAGTTCGGCATGACGTCTGGCGGCTTCCTCGTGATCCATCGGTAGAGCTCCTGCAAGGGGGATTGGCATCGATATATAGCATAGCCGCAAGGTGGCGACAAGATTGTCATTTGGGGGAATTTAGTCTAATATCCGGACATTTCCAGAATTTCAGGAGTGCTTAATGTCAACCGAACAACTCTTTCATTTATTAGGTCTCGGCCTTCTTTTACTCTTCTCGGCCTTCTTCTCCGGTTCGGAGACCGCACTCTTTGCCCTTGATCGCATGCGTTTGAACTATCTGGTGCAGAAGAAGCGGCGACATGCCGACAAACTCGAAGAACTTCTCAGCCAGCCAGAGCGACTTCTCGGGACTCTTTTAGTCAGCAACAATGTTATCAATATTGCCCTCTCGGTCTTCGCGACAACTTTTCTCGTCGGTATCTTCGGCGAGAAAAACAGTGAGTTTCTGACAATCTTAATTCTTACACCGCTCCTCCTCGTCTTCGGTGAAGTCACCCCCAAAACTTATGCGGCGCGGCGGGCGGAATCAGTTGCATTCGCCGTCTTGCCGGTCATTCGTTTCTGTATGCTATTGCTCAAACCTCTTGTCTGGGTCGTAAGTGGCATCTCGCGTTTGGTTATGCGCTGCCTGGGTCGGGAAGAGAACCGGTCTGTGATCTCTGAAGATGAAATCCGCACAATCCTCACTAGCGGAGAGCAATCCGGCACGGTTGCGCAAGAAAAACATCTGATGCTGCACGGCGTTTTCGATTTGTCTCATATCCAGGTGCGTGATGTCATGGTCCCCCGTCCGGAAATGATTAGCATTGAGATGCAGACCCCCTTTCACGATATTCTCCGTTTGATTCAGAATGCTCCCCATTCGCGTTTCCCGGTCTACGAGGAACATCTTGATAAAATTGTTGGCGTGATTCATGCCAAGGATATTCTTCGCTATGTCGACCGGTCTGACGAATTTTGTCTGCAGGATCGGGTGCGGGCGCCCTACTTTGTCCCTGAATCGAAGCGGATCGAGACGCTGCTGCAATCCTTTCGGCGTTTGCGAATGCACATGGCCATCGTTGTCGATGAATATGGAGCGGTGGAAGGCCTGGTGACGATGGAGGATATCGTTGAACAGATCGTCGGGGAAATTGATGATGAATACGATGTTGCCGAGGTTTCTTTTCAGGAGATTGCCCCGCGGCATTATCTGATCGTCGGTGGCGAGTCTGTCCGCAGTGTCAACAAGCGCTTTGCATTGGAGTTGTCGGAGGAGCATGTAACGACCATGGCCGGTTTCCTGCTCCGGCAATTCGGAACTATTCCAGCAGAGGGAGCGCACTGTTCAGCGCAGGGGGTGACTTTTGTGGTACGGAAGGTGGGGGGACGACGGATTGAAGAGATCGAGCTGATACTGCCGGAGGTGGATGAATCTTCAGATCTTGACTAAAGAGTGAAGTAGAAAGTAGCGCCTTCCCCCTTTTTCCCTTCCGCCCAAATACGACCGCCATGGCGGTGAATAATTTGCCGTGCTGTCGCCAGTCCCACACCATTTCCTTCAAATTCCTCTTGCGTATGGAGGCGCTGAAAGGGGAGGAAAAGTTTATCCGCTTTTTCCATATCGAAGCCGGCACCATTGTCGCGGACAAAATAATATTCAACTCCATCCCGCACTTCGGAGCCAAACTCGATGACCGGATCTTTGGTGTCGCGGGTGTATTTCCAGGCATTCCCCAGAAGATTCTCCAGAACTGAGCGGATCAGGTGCGGATCACCCTTGCAGATGATCTCGTCGGCAATCGTATAGTGTATGGACCGGTTGGGGACGCTGGACTTCTGCGCCGCGACAATTTCGGTTGCAATCAAACTTAAATGGATCTCCTCCAGCGCCATCCCCTTTTGCGCGTTGTGAGCCATTCGCAGCATGGCATCCAGAAGTTGATCCATTCTTTCACCGGCCACAATAATCTGTTCGAGTAAATAACTCCCGGTTTCGTCAAGTTTCGAAGCGTAAACGTCGCGAAGAATTTGAGCCGAACCGTAAATGATAGTCAGGGGCGTCTTCAGGTCGTGCGACAGCGAATAGCTGAAAGCTTTCAGGTCATGGTTCAGGGCGCTGAGTTCTTGTGTCTTTTTCCGGAGTTCGGCATTGAGTTTGAGGATGTTTTCTTCTGTTTCTTTACGCTGGGTGATATTCCGCACCGATTCGATGCCGGCAACGATCTTTCCCGAACTGTCGCGCAGTGGAGTGGAGATGATTTCGACATATATAGTGCCACCTTTTGCCGGAGCCGCGGCTTCGCGGCGGTGAGGGAGTCCGTCTTTGAAGCTGAGCAAGAGGTGACAGCCTTCGCATGCCGTCGCTCGTTTTTGGTAAGCGAAATAACACTTTTCGCCGAGATGATTCCCCATTAAATCGAGGTGGGCGCGGTTTTGGTAGAGAACTTTCAGGTCGATATCCTGAATACTGATGGCATCGCCGACGACTTCAAGAATCGCTTCAGATTTACTCTTCTCAATGCGAGCCACTTCCAGCGCTTGTTGTAATGATGTTTCTAGCAAGTCGCGTTTTCGCCAGATTGACGTGATATAGAGAAGCAGGAGGATTAATGTGCTGATGAAAAGAGCTCGAATCGCCATTTCATGAGGCGTGGGAGAAAGAAGCGCGTCGAGAAAAGACTCCCCCTCAAAATACATATCGAGAAGTGTTTCGCCGATTAAGGCAAAGAGCACCGCACAAAGCCCCAGAAAGAGGAGCAAAATTGTTTGATTTTGCGGATTATTGGTGAAATTTTGCTTTTTGCTACCGGGAGACATGGACGGGCACCCCTGTAAACTAAAAAGTAAGAAGATCGTACGGCGATCTTTCAAGCAATACTCATTCCATTTTTAATCCAACAGAGAGATGCATGACTAAAGAGGGTTCAGAGTCCGAAGGCGTTGACGATGTGTTCGATTTGCGGACCGGTCGGGAGATAGAGGATGGCAATGACGTCAAAGCGTGGCTGGAAACCCCGGTGGCGCGCATCGCTCAGATACCATTGGGCAGCGCGGATAATCTGCCGCTGTTTGCGTGGCCCAACCGCTTCCTGGGGAGCGCCGTAAGCGAGAGAGCGCCGCGTTTTTACCTCGATAAATATGAGATGTTTGGCTTTTTGCGCAATGATATCGATCTCTCCGACCGGGGTTCGGAGATTGCGGGCGACGATGCGGTACCCCTGTTCAGCGAGATAGAGAGTTGCGGAATCTTCACCGGAGCGCCCAAGCGAGAGTCGGGCTTCGGTCATGGTTCGGGAACATATTCCCGGACACCGCGAAAGGTTTTGCGGTGCAAGGGGGAAGGGCCGAAGCGGGCGATGGCCGCGAGATGCGCTGCGGTCCCATAGCCTTTGTGTTCGGCAAACCCATATTGCGGGTAGTGGCGAGCAAAGGCGTACATGATCCGGTCACGGACAACTTTCGCCAGAACCGAAGCGGCCGCAATGGAGAGAGAACGGGAATCTCCCTGTTTGATGGTGATCTGGGGCGTACTGAACGGGACTTTGCTGATGCCGTCGACAAGGAGATAATCCGCCGGAATCGGTAAACGTGTCACCGCTGCTTGCATCGCCAACAGAGTCCCTTGCAAGACATTGACGCGATCGATGGTCGTCGCTGAAGCAAGTCCGATGGCGAAGGCCCGCGCCTGAGCACGAATCAGGGGGTAGAGCTCCTCACGTTTTTGCGCTGAGAGTTTTTTGGAATCTGTCAGGCCGGGGAGATCGAAGCTGTCGGGGAGGATAACCGCTGCCGCAATGACCGGTCCGGCAAGGGGGCCGCGCCCAGCTTCGTCAATCCCGGCGATGGCCGTAAAGCCGCGTTGATTCGCTGAAAGCTCGTAATCAAGGGGAGTGCTCGTCACTGTGTCGAGGAAGGATAGTTGCATGGTCGATTGACCCTCCTTGCATTTCCAGCTGGATTTCCGGAAATGTCTGCGCTACAATCTTTCGGCTTTTGTTGTTAAATTATTCAAAGTGAAGGAGAGTACTTATGGCTGGTCTGTTTTTAGGAATCTTTTTTTTGGCATACCTCTTTTTGTTGGTCGATTGGAAGAGTTTGCGTACGGCCTTGGCACAGGGAGGGTGGGCGACCGCGTGTCTGTATCTCCTTTTGGCGGTACTGATAACGATCGTTTATTCGTCCCCTGAAATGGCAGTGATGGCGCCGGCCGTTCACCACTGATCGCCGGACCTTAACATCAGCGAATTAAAACAAAAGGCCCCGATCATCATGATCGGGGCCTTTTGTCTGGTATGGCCTAGTACCGTTTCTCGCGGATACGGGCGGCTTTACCTTGCAGGTTGCGCAGGTAGTAAAGCTTGGCTCTCCGCACATCGCCGCACATGACGACTTCAATCTTGTCGATACTCGGCGAGTGGAGCGGGAAAATACGCTCGACGCCGTAGCTGTTCGAGATCTTGCGGACCGTAAAGCTGGAACCGAGGCCACGGTTGAGGCGTTTGATACAAACCCCTTGATAGACCTGGATACGCTGCTTGTCGCCTTCAACAATCTTAACGTGAACGCGAAGCGTGTCGCCGCCTTTGAAGACGGGGATATTCTTGCGCATCTGTTCCATTTCGAGACGTTCAATAGTGTTCATGTTTACTTCTCCTCTATGCCGATTTTCGGACAAATCGTTTTGCTCCCGGCGCATGCGCGGGGCGGGCTGTGGTTTGGAATCAACGTCCTGTGAAGATCCGGTCAAGAATGATGGCCGCCGCCGCTCTGACCGGTAAATGGTTGTAGTCTGGAACTCCCTGAATCGATTGGAACGTTTCGTAGCTCACCTCGATAATCTCCGGCGCCAGTCCTGATCCTGTCCCCAGCACCAGCAGAAGCGGCTCTTCGGTGAGCAGATGCTGGCAGTCTTGACCGTTCAAGCCCTGTGGGCTTTTGGCACTGGTTATGATGATCCGTGCCGGTCGGGAGTGTTTCTCACTCCATCGCTCCCGTGCAGTTTCTAGATCAGCAACAGTCTCCAGCAGTTGAAATGCGCTGCAGCGATCGGGATTATGCGTCGAACCATATCCGTGCAGCCAATGTTCAAGGATCTTCTCGACAACTTTTTGCTGTTCTTTGATCGGGGTGACGACAAAGAAACGACCAACCCCAAAAGTGCGACAGGTGCGAGCAATATCGTGCAGATCCAGATTGGTGACAGCGCTGGCAACCACTTCGTTGCGGCGATTGAGTACCGGGTAATGGACCAGTGCAACTGCAAGTCGATTTAACACGACTTGGAGCTTTCCTGCTCCTGCACAAGCGCCGCGAGAACTTTTTTATCCGCAGCAGAGAGTTCGACTTTTTCGAGCAGTTCCGGACGCCGTAACCAGGTCCGTCTTAACTGTTCGGTCCGTCGCCAACGGGCAATCCTGGCGTGATCGCCGCTGAGGAGGACTTCAGGAACCTTCATTCCGTTGAACTCAGGCGGTCGCGTATAATGCGGGTGCTCAAGGAGTCCGTCGGCAAAAGAGTCGGTGACTGCACTGTTGCAATTGCCCAGAACACCGGGAACGAGTCGGGCGATGGCATCGATCATAACCATGGCCGGCAACTCCCCGCCGGTCAGAACAAAATCGCCAATCGAGTATTCGGCATCGACCATGGAGCGGATCCGCTCGTCAAATCCTTCGTAGCGGCCGCAGACAAAGATAAGACCGGTTTCCTGACTTAAATTCGCCGCTTCCTGCTGATCGAATCGCCGCCCTTGCGGGCTCATAAGCAGGACTATTGACTGCGGCGTCTCTTCTTTCAGTTTCTGCAACGCCCGCGCCACCGGTTCCGGTTTAAGGACCATGCCGTTGCCGCCACCATAGGGGATGTCATCGGTAACTTTATGGCGCCCCTCAGCCCAATCCCGGAGATACCAGGCGCGAATGTCAATGAGGCCACGTTCCACCGCTTTCCCTAAAATACTCATGGCAAAGGGTGATTCGACCATGCTTGGGAAGAGGGTGAGAAGGTCAAAGCGCATCTGAATCCACTTCAGGGACAAGTCCTTCAGGCAGATCAACTTGCATGACCTTGGCGTCTTCATCAATATTGAGAATAAACGCGTCAACGACCGGAATGAGCACTTCGCCACGCGGGCCGTGTACGACGAGAATATCGTGGGCCGGTGTGGTGAAAATTTCAACTATTCTGCCGAGATCCCCGTGTTGACTATCATTAACCCGCAGGCCCTCAAGCTGAAACCAGTAAAATTCATCTTCAGGAAGGGACGCCAAATCATCGTGGGAGATGAGGACATCGCAACCGATGAATGTTTCTGCCCTCTCGATAGAGCTAATCCCTTCGAGGTGAATCAGCAGGTTCCCTTTATGTCGGGAAGTCTTCTCTACTTTGTGTTGACTATTTGTGTTTTTCCCCCGCAGGGTGATCTCTTGCACGCTATCCAGTGACGTTGAATCGCCGGACAGAGGTCGAACTTTTAAATCGCCACGCAAACCGTGGACGCCGATGACAACTCCTGCCGGAAAGAGGGGTTCGACATCCACTGACTGCATAGACACAGACGGTTCGATCTTAAGCTTTTGCTTTGGCAAGGATGCCCGAAGTGCGGAGGATTTGCCGAACGGTTTCGGTCGGCTGAGCGCCTTTGCGCAACCAGTCAATCGCGAGTTCTTCGTTCAGGCTGATCATCGGCGGATTCTGTTTTGGATCGTACTGGCCAAGATTGTCTATAAAACGGCCATCGCGGGGGAAACGACCATCAGCAACGACGACCTGATAGAAAGGCTTTTTCTTGGCACCGCCACGGGCAAGACGAATTTTAACGGACATAATTTTCTACTCCTCTTTTTTACGTTGTTTCGATCGATATCGAAAGGGTTGATAGTACCAGAGTCAAGTTACCGATTCCTTAAAAAGGAGAACGACCGCCTCGCCCCATCAGGCTGCGCAGTCCCTTGGGACCTAGTTGTTGCATCTTCTTCATCATCTTTTGTGCTTCGCTAAACCGTTTTATAAGGACATTGATGTCCTGAACCGTAGTGCCGCTCCCCTTGGCGATGCGTAAGCGTCGTGAGCCATTGAGGAGGTGATGATCGCGCCGTTCAGCAATCGTCATCGAATTGATAATTGCTTCAATCCGTTTCAGTTCTTTATCCGGTGCCTGCATCCCCTGGGCTTCTTTGAGGGCTTTGCCGGCGCCGGGGATCATGCTGATGATCGACTCCATGGAACCCATTTTTTTGATCGTCTGCATCTGATCACGGAAGTTCTCGAGGGTGAAGCCTTCCTTTTTCACCCGCTTTTCCATGGCCAGGGCTTCATCGCGATCGATGGCGCCTTGCGCCTTTTCAATCAGCGAGAGGACATCCCCCATCCCGAGAATGCGTTGCGCCATGCGGTCAGCGTGAAAGACCTCAAGGGCGTCGAGCTTTTCGCCGATACCGGCAAACTTGATCGGTTTCCCGGTGACCGCGCGCATGGAAAGAGCGGCACCACCGCGGGCATCGCCATCCAGCTTCGTCAGGATAATCCCGGTCAACCCCAGCTTCTGGTTGAAACCTTCAGCGATGGTGACGGCGTCCTGCCCGGTCATGGCATCAGCAACCAGCAGGATTTCCCGCGGTGCCAGGTTCTCTTTAATCCGCACCAATTCTGCCATCAAGGCTTCGTCGATGTGCAGACGTCCGGCCGTGTCGAGAATCAGCGTGTCGTAGCCATTCAGTTCAGCAAAACGGTGCGCTTCATTGCAAATGCGCACCGGATCCATATCGGCTTTCGCATCGAAAACCGGGATATCGAGCTGTCGCCCCAGAGTCTTTAACTGTTCGATAGCGGCGGGGCGATAAACGTCAGCCGGCACCAGAAGGGGCGAGCGTTTCTCTTTGCGCAGGCGCAGAGCAAGTTTGCCGCAGGTGGTCGTTTTACCGGCACCCTGCAGGCCACAGAGCATGATGCTGACCGGCGGCCGGGCATCAAGGTCAAGGTGATTAACTTCCCCCTCACCCATGAGACGCCCAAGTTCTTCGCGGACAACCTTGATAACCTGCTGCCCAGGCGTCAGGCTTTTAAGGACATCCTGACCAATGGCGCTTTCACGCACTTTCGCCACAAAGTCTTTAACGACTTTGAAGTTGACATCGGCTTCCAGCAGGACAAGCCGCACTTCGCGTAACGCTTCCTGAATATTTTCTTCAGTCAGCCGGCCTTGTCCGCGCAGCTTTTTGAAAATGTCCTCAAATTTTTCACTGAGCGTATCGAACATGGGACATCCCAGGAAAGTTTTGCAAAATGCGAAATATAGAGAAGCCCTCTGTTGATGTCAAGGGAATATCTCTTTTTCGGTGAATTTCCCCCCCTGATATTGATAGACTTCGGCCGGCGGGAGCCCTTGTCCGGTCAGGAGATCCTGGACTCGTTGAGCATCGTCCGGGGTATAGCGCAGGGCCAGGCCACAATCGGAACTGATCTGTCGGGGGGCCGGTATCAGTTGGATCGGCACATCGGCCCCCTTTAAAATCTTTTCCGCCTTCATCACCTTGTGGATAGAGTGAAAGACGGCAATATAATCATTTTCGCGAACCATGGTGTCATCCCTTTAGTGCAATTGACTTTCTTAAGTGGTTACGGCTAGACTCGAAAAAATCTTGAAAGGTTTTCTAGTGTCCACTTTCGCACTCAATCTCTCCGGCCTTCTTGGTTTTGCCTTCCTTGCCAACATCCCTCTCGGTTATTTGCGGCAGGGGGCCTTACGTTTTTCCTGGCAGTGGTTCTTTTATATCCACGCATCCATCCCGTTAATCATCCTGTTGCGTCTCTGGCTCGATTTTAGCTGGAAGTGGATTCCGTTGACCATCGCCTGTGCTGTTCTCGGACAGATCGCCGGGGGGCGTTTACTCCGGAGGTTACAGCGATGAGCCCTCCGCCACGGCGTAATCGCATGTTTCACCCGGCAAAGGCCGGCGCGGTCCTTGACGTCTTGACCCGAAATATGGGGGTTCGCGAACGTCTGGAACCTTATCGAGCCTGGAAGGTCTGGACCGAAGTGGTCGGGCCGCAGACTGCACAACATGCCCAGCCCTTTCGTTTACGCAACGGAGTTCTGGAGGTGCGGGTCGATCATCCGGTCTGGATGCAGCAGTTACAACTGCTAAAACCGCGGATTCTCGAACGTTTAAATCGTGCCATTGCCCCCGGGGTATTGGAGGATATCCACCTCCGTCATGGCCAACCGGAAATCCCTGCTGCCACAACTCCGCCCGAAGAGATAGTGTTGCGCCCCCTCACTCCCGCAGAAGAGGAAGAGCTCAATCGCCTCCTCCCCCCGGACGAAGATGAGCTCCATCATGCCTGGCGCAAGCTTTTGGTTCATTATCTCCAGAGTAAAAGTTATACTCGACCTTAGCCCCTCTTTTCAGCAAAATCTCCTGCCAATATCAGCACTTCTTCCGAATAACCCTCCCCTTCGTAAAGAAATAACGGTGGCACAATGGTCAATCCCGGTCGACCGCTTCGCCGTCCCTCGATCAGCACGAGGTTAGCATTATTCCCTTGTCGCGGGTGGATACAGCGCAGTCGTTTCGGTGCGATCTTTTTAGCGGACATTTTACACAAAAGTTCCGGAAGTCGTTCCGCGAGATAGATTGCATAAAAACGTCCGCCATTTTTGAGCAGATAGCGGCTTGCATCGAGAAAATCGTCAAGGTTTCCATGCAGTTCGTGCCGGGCAATGGCACGTTGCGCGCCGACAGAAATCCGTCCGCTTTCGGGCCGCCGGTAGGGCGGATTGGTAATGACGCAGTCCAAAGATTGGGCTGCATACCTTTTGTGTAGTTCGCGCAAATCTCCCGGAATAATGTCGATTTGTTTTTCGAGCTTGTTGATAACGCTGCTTCTGCGGGCCCGGTCGGCGCTGGCCGGATCAATCTCGATCCCGGTTATCTGTATCTCTGCTTCGCGACTCGCTAAAAGCAGGGGCAATACCCCGCTGCCACAGCCGAGATCGATCCATCTCTCCCCCGCTTTGATCCGGGTGAAGCTGGCGAGAAGGACCGGATCGATGGTGACGCGGAACCCTTGCCGCGGCTGGATAATTTGTAGGCCTCCGTAGCCGAGTGCGTCAAGCGTTTCATCAGGATGAAGGAGGGGGAGCAAGGCCGGGCCGGGAGGAACCTCATTCATCGGCAAAGAGATCATTTTGCGCAGAACTGCGCCGTGGGTCGATACGGGCAAAGTGGAGATAGGCGAGGGGGGTCGCAACCCGTCCTCGCGGCGTTCGGTTCAAATAGCCCTGCTGAATCAGGTAGGGCTCAATGACGTCTTCGATCGAACCCTTCTCCTCGCCAATCGCGGCGGCGAGGGTCTCAAGACCGACCGGACCGCCGGAGAATTTGTCGATGAGGGTCAAGAGGAGGAGGCAATCCATATGGTCAAAACCACACAGATCGACTTCAAGGCGGCGTAGGGCCAGGGCAGCCAACTCCTGATCAATCCGTCCGTTACCGAGAATTTCAGCAAAATCCCGAACCCGTCGTAACAGGCGGTTAGCGATGCGGGGGGTGCCGCGCGAGCGCCGGGAAATTTCATCGGCACCGTCGTCGGAGATCGGAATCCCCAGAATCCCGGCACTGCGGCGGATGATAACCGCCAGTTCGTCCGGGGTATAGAACTCCAAACGAGTAATGACGCCGAAGCGGTCGCGCAGTGGTGAGGACAGGAGGCCGATGCGGGTGGTGGCGCCAACGAGGGTAAAGCGGGGGAGGTCGAGCTTGATGGTGCGGGCAGACGGTCCCTGACCGATCATGATGTCGAGCTGGTAATCTTCCAGCGCCGGGTAAAGGACCTCTTCAATAACCGGGGAAAGACGGTGGATTTCGTCAATAAAGAGGACATCGCCGGCTTCGAGGTTAGTGAGGACCGCCGCCAGATCGCCGGCTTTTTCGATGACCGGACCCGAGGTGCTTTTGATGCTGACCCCCATCTCGGCGGCAATAATGTTGGCCAAGGTGGTCTTGCCCAGTCCCGGCGGGCCGTAAAAGAGGACGTGGTCGAGAGTCTCGCGACGTGAGCGGGCCGCGTCAATAAAGACCTGAAGATTCTCTTTGGCCTTGATCTGGCCGATATACTCTGTCAGTCGACGCGGTCGCAGCGAGGCTTCAAAGTTGTCGTCATCAGCGGCAAGATCGGGCGTAATGATCCGTTCGTTCGTCATTCTGCTCCTAACGCATCAAGGACTTCAGGGCGTTCTTGAGGATCTCTTCCAGCGGGGTCTCGGGTGTAATGACAATACTAGCCAGTGCCTTACGTGCTTGTGCGTCTTTGTAACCGAGATTAAGCAGAGCAGAAAGGGCGTCTTCTGTTTGGTCCGGGGACGATGGTGTCATCGCGGTATCGCGTCCCCGCTCAAGCAGATCATCAGACAGGTCGAGTTTATTGACCTTCTCCTTGAGTTCGAGAACGAGCCGTTCTGCACTCTTATTGCCGATACCGGGCAGAGTTGCCAGTTTTTTGACGTCACCGCGGGAGATGGCTTGCCGTAAATCTCCCGGGCTCGCGTGCGAAAGGATATTGAGTGCCAGTTTCGGACCGACGCCTGCGACGGAGAGGAGGAGGATAAAGAGGGCGCGCTCGTCAGCCGTTAAGAAACCGTAGAGGAGGAGGGCATCTTCGCGAACGTGAGTATGAATATGGAGTTTGACGGTTCCTTCATCAGGCAGGGCATAGAAGGTCGAAAGCGGGATCAAAACCCGATAACCGACACCGCCAGCCACCTCAATAATGATCTGGTCGGTCCCTTTACTGACGAGTTGACCGGTCAACATGGCAATCATGAGCGCCTCAAATGGGGAGTTGTTTTCACTATCTGTATAGAATGTAGAAGATTGGTGTGGGCGTGACAGATAGCAACTGCCAAAGCATCGGAAGCGTCTTCCTGGGCAATTTCGGGAAGTTTTAACAGGGTTTTGACCATCTGTTGGACTTGCACTTTTTCGGCTTTGCCGTAGCCGACGACGGCACTCTTGACCTGCAGTGCCGAATATTCAAAGACCGGTAAGCCGTGGTTGACCCCAACCAGGAGAGCCGTGCCGCGGGCATGCCCGAGTTTAAGGGCAGAAAGGGCATTTTTGGCGAGAAAAATCTGCTCAACGGCGACTGCGACCGGCCCGTACTCGCGGATGACCTGACAAAGGCCATCGTAAATCACCTTCAGGCGGTCGGCAAGTTCCATGTCGGCACGGGTAAAGATGCCACCGTTATCGACATGGATCAGGCGGTTTCCGACTTTTTCGATGATGCCGTAGCCGGTGATCCGCGTCCCCGGATCAATCCCTAATATGCGCATCGATTGCCCTGATATGCTTCAACCGAGAATCGCTTCCATCTCTTCATCGGAGATGTCGAAATTGGCATAAACGTTTTGTACGTCGTCGTAATCTTCAAGCTTTTCCATCAATTTCAACATCTGTTCAGCTCGTTTCCCTTCGAGTTTTACCATGGTTTGCGGGATCATCGTTACTTCGGCCGATTCCCACTTCAGACCTTGTGCAGCGATGGCATCGCGGACAGCAGTGAAGCTGGAGGGAGTGGTGATAACCTCAATGGAATCCCCTTCGTCCTTGACATCGTCGGCCCCTGCTTCCAGGGCAATTTCGAAAATCTGGTCGAAATCGTAACTGTTGGGGAGGGAGATCAAGCCTTTGCGATCGAAGAGGAAGGAGACAGAACCGGTAACGCCGAGGGTGCCGTTGTTGCGGCTGAAGATATGGCGGACATCGGCAACGGTTCTTTGCCGGTTGTCAGTCATGAATTCAACAATAATCGCCACCCCGCCCGGTCCATAGCCTTCAAAACTGTCTTCTTCATAGACGACGGAATCGAGATCACCGGTCCCTTTTTTTATCGCCCGATCGATGGTGTCTTTCGGCATATTTTCAAATTTAGCTTTATCGATGGCGGTGCGCAAGCGGGCATTGGCCTCCGGATCGCCCCCGCCGGTCTTCGAAGCCACCGTGATTTCGCGAATCAGTTTGGTGAAAATCTTGCCCCGTTTGGCGTCCTGGGCACCCTTGCGATGCTTGATGTTCGCCCATTTACTATGACCTGACATGCTGTTAAGTCTCCTTACCCGAATTCATTCGACCGTTTGACGGCAGCATTCTATAGCACAAAGGCTTGACCTTCGGCAAGAAAGACGTCAACAGAAAGGGCCAGATAACCTGACGGCATCCGGCCCATAGCGTCTATTTTTTTCATTCAATTAGGTCAATCAGTAAGTCCGTTCCTTGTGTTCGACGCCGTGACAGTTGAGGGAGCATTTGCCGTGACGGGCTGAAACGCCGATCTGTTCATACTGCAATTTATAGTCGGCATTCGGCCTGACGACAATCTCGTTGAAGCGGATCAGATAGGGTGATGACGAGCTGCCATGGGCATCGTGACAGGTCATGCATGAGGTGCCGGCCTGGCCGCTGGAGCGATTGCCTTGAATGTGCAGGGAATGAAAAGCGAAGCTTTCGTTGTTGAGAATGCTGGTCCGGTCGTGGCATTGGTAGCAGAGCGAATAAGCATAATCACTCTCGGCGCGGCCATCTTCCATCTGGTAATTGTATTTGAGCAGGCCGCGAAACTTCGACCCATGCGGCCCCTTGGGCCCGTTTTTGTCATCGCTGCCGTGACAGTCGGAGCAGGTGATCATTGTAATATCGTTGGGACGTTGCTTGCGGGCGGCATACGGTTCTTTGAGGCTGACGACAAAGGCCTGCTTCCCCTCGGCAAGGACCGGGTGGAAGGAAGGGTTGGTCGTCCGGAATTCCTCCGCCTTATTCGTGGAGCTTTGTGGCAGGTTGGCACTGGTTGAATGGCATTTGAAGCAGAGTTCGTATTCATTGACAATTTCTGTAATCAAATTGCCGACCCGCCGTCCTTGCATCCCCGCGAAGGGGCGTCCCGGTGCGGTGGAGTGGGGATCGTGACAATCGACACATTCTGAGTGGCGGGTGGCGTTGATAAGTTCCTCTGGCAGGATTTCACCGAAGCGATGGGCGCCGCGCACATCAAAGACCGGATGCCGGTAGGGCTTACGTAGCTCAGCAGCAATATCTTTCAATGTTGCAACCCCGCCGGGACGGAGATATTTTCCGGCCGACATTCGGTTACGCTCACCATCGCTGCTGTGACACTTCAAACAACTGTTTTCTTCGCCGTTGTTAAAGAAAGACATACCTGGATGGCAGGCCTGACAGGAACGGGGGAGGAGATTTTTATCGCCATGGCTCCCTTGGAGCTTGCTCTTTTCAGGGGCAGCGAATGCCGTATAGGCAAAGAGCATGCAGGTTAAAAGTAAAAAAGAGGGAGACGTTTTTTTCATAGTGTTGACTCAAAAATTATGTTCATTAACTATCGACGGAGTTGCCGTATGACACGCTGTGCAAATAGCATTATATTCTGTCACGTCGTTAGTGCCTGCCCCCCGCCAGAAGGGAAGGCTGTATGTGCCGCTTTTGGTATCTTGATGTGGTTGATGGCAGATTGTGCATTGTACACGACTATTATTGTCAAGGTAAGCAGTCGTTGGCCAGAGATATGAACTCCCCAGATGGGTTTTTACGTTTGAATTGTACACAAACGAAATTGGATGGGAAATAGCCAGATCAATTTGAAGGGCATTGCCACCGCTCATATCTAACTCATCGCCATTGGCGAGAATTCCCATTGCTGTTACTCCATCATGACAGGATAGGCAGAGTTTGCTTGCACCATTAGGGTAGTCAGCGGCTGTGCTGTAAAGAGTCGTGTTAACAATCCCGGGATCAGAAATACCTAGTCCCGCTCGTATATCAAAACTACCCGTGGGGTCGGGACGTCCCCATAAAGGTGCATTCGCTACAGCTCCATGCGGGATGTGGCAGAATATGCAGATTTGAGTTTCAGTAACAGCTTTTTTGGTGTTTCCTGACCGGCTCGACAGATTGTGAGGATTATTGTTGAACCCATTATTTTCGCCGAGTTCACCAACAGCATGGCTTGTTTCGTTCCATAGCAGAGTCGTACAGATTATGATGGAAAAGAAAAAACGCTTCACTGCAGCCTCTCTTTCGTTGGTTCGTGAATGCAGTTTCTTATGCAAAAAAAGAGCCTGAATCCCGGCGGGGATTACGGCAAATATTCGAAGACCTGAAGACGCTGATTAAAACTGTCGACAACATAGAGTCGGTTGTGCTGATCGATAGTCATGCCGGCAGGGAGGGAAAATTCTCCGGGCTGCTTCTTCCCGGGTTGACCAAAATGAAGCAGGAGCTTGCCGTTGTTATCAAAGACCTGAACGTTGTCGAAGGTGGCATCGGCTACGTAAATATGCCCGTCGCCATCGATGGCAATTCCCCGTGGTCTTGCAAAGTATCCCGGGCCGTCACCAATACTGCCAATTGTACCGAGGCTCTCTCCTCGGGCCGAAAAGAATTCAACGCGGAAATTCATGGAATCAACGACAAAAATTTGTCCCTGCGCATTGACCGCAACATTAGAAGGGGTGCTAAAAGTTAATTCCGGCAGGATGGCGCTGGTGATGGTGCGAAGAAGTTCACCATCTGGAGAAAAAACGCTGAGTCGGTTTTTTATGGCGTCAACCACATAAAGTTGCCCGAATTTGTCGACGGCTAAGCCAGCCGGACGACCAAAGTTATCAGGAGCATCCCACTCTTTGAGGAAGCGTCCCTCAAGGTCAAAAAGAAAAACTTTGGCTAAGGTCGTATCTGAAACATAAAGTCGCTGGCGGTCCACATCAACAGCCACACCGGCCGGGGTGGTCAGAGGGGTGTTTCCTGCGCTAAAGATGTAGCTGACTTTCCCTTTGGCGAGATCAACCTGATGCACCCCGCGAATCCCCATGTCAGCAACCCAGATGCGCCCCAAGCCGTCGGCTGCTATGCCGTAAGGAGCAATAAAGGGGAGTTTTTTGTCGCGTTCTCCGGTCAACCAGGTCAAGAACTTCTGGGATGAACTGGTCTTTTCAAAATCGCCCGGCCCTTTAAAATCACGCAGAAAAATAATTCGTGCTTTATCTGGGGGCGCTGGCCATTGCAGTTGGGTTGTCGAGTCAACCCATTGTACCTCCGGCGCAGAGATCAGCGTGCAGCCAGTGGTGAAGGCGAGGGTGATGACAAGACCGATAAGGAGACGCATCAGACCCTAAGATTTTTTAACAGGGTATTTTGCTTTCAATTCGTCCATCCAGTTGCTATATAATTTTTCCCTGGAACTTTTTTCAAGCTGCTCACGAATTTTGACCTTAGTGTCGTCAAACTCCAACTGTTTCGGTTCGTTGAGTTCGACCAGCTTGATAATGTGCCAGCCGTACATCGACTTGACCGGCGCAGAGATTTCACCGACCTTCATCTTTTTGAGCGCCTCTTCAAATTCCGGGACTGTTTGTCCTTCATGGAAGTAGCCTAAGTCGCCGCCGACATATTTACTGCGATCATCTGAGTTGTAATAGGCAAGGTTGTAAAAGTCTTCACCGTTTTTGGCTTTAGCTGCCAGTTCTTTGGCCTTCTTTTCAAGGGTGGCACGTTCTTCGGCGTTAGAGGAGGGATTGACTTTGACGAGGATGTGGCTGGCTTTAAATTGTTTGGGGCGTTTGTATGTATGCTTGTTGGTATCGTAATAGGCGCGTACGTCAGCGTCAGTTACGTTGATATTCTTTTGAATGGCAAATTCTTCCGCTTTTTGAGCCAAAAGAGTACGCTCAATCGCCGCCCGAAGCTCCTTGAGGCTTTCCTCTCCCAGGGCGGTTTTAAATTCTTTTTCGCTTTTGTACTTTTTCTTGAGTTTGTCGATACGCTCATCGACAATTTTTTTATCGACGGTGATTTTTTGCTCAAGGGCATAATTGACCTTATAGGCTTGGTCAATCATTGTGGTTAACGCTTCATTTTTAATTCGTTCGAGCGTTTCAGCCGGGACCCCCGTGTGGAAGCTGGTGTTGAAAGGGAGGATTCTTTGCTGTTCGCGGCCCAGGTCAAAGATGGTTACCGGGACGCTACCGACCTCTGCCACAACTTTAGGGTTTGCAGCATGGCTGATTGAAAGAAGGGGGGCTGTGAGCAGGTAAAGACAAAGAGCGGTGGTGTACAGGCTGCGAACGGTCATGTCATAATCTCCTTAGAGTCAAGCAACCTCACAAGAATAAGGAAATATGCCATAGAGAGTCAAGAGCATAAAGTCGGGCACCGAAGAATAAAAGCCAAAGAGGCGACCATGCCTGGTCGCCTCTTTGGCTTTATCTGGCGGGGCTGACGGGACTTGAACCCGCGACCTCCGGCGTGACAGGCCGGCGTTGTAACCGACTCTACTACAGCCCCAAAGGTACTTTTGAGACAGAGAACCGGCAGCCAGTAGGACCGCCGGTTCTCTGAATTTTGCTGGAAATTATTGAAAAATTAAACGTTAACAGCGTCTTTGAGGACTTTGCCAGCTTTGAATTTCGGGGTTTTTGCAGCGCTGATCTTGATCGCTGCGCCCGTCTGGGGGTTTTTACCCGTACGTTCAGCCCGCTCACCGACACTGAAGGTGCCAAAACCGACCAAAGCAACTTTGTCGCCTTGTTTCAGGGCATCAGTCACCGCTTCAATCAGAGCCTTGAGGCACTTTTCCGTGTCTACCTTACTGAAGCCCGTCTTCTCGGCCATTTCGTTGACAAGATCTGCTTTAGTCACAAAAACCTCCATGCTGTTAATTGATTGGATGAAACTGCTTCAATGCGGTGTGATTTATAACAGAGCCGTTTTGCTACTGTCAAGAAAATATTTGGTCAAATTACGGTTGTTCACTGAACTGTCGGCGTCTCTGCTATGCTGACTCTTTCCGTTCGCGTCTCTGCCGGAGCGAGGAGGGCCGCTGCGAGAACTTGATCCATATGGCTGACCGGAATAATGGTGAGACCCCGCTGGACGGTGGCGGGGATTTCTGTCAGGTCTTTACGGTTTTCTTCGGGGATGAGGACGCGGGTAATGCCCGCTCTTTTAGCTGCCAGTAACTTTTCCTTGAGACCGCCAATCGCCAATACCCGCCCGCGCAGGGTGATTTCGCCAGTCATTGCCAAGGCTCTGTCGACGGTCCGACTTGTCAATGCTGAGGCCAGCGCCGTGGCCATGGTGATGCCGGCCGACGGTCCATCTTTTGGGGTTGCCCCTTCGGGAATATGAATATGAATATCGAGGAGTTGATAGAAATCTTTTTCCAGGCCGAGCTCTTGCCAGCGTGAGCGAACGTAGCTGAGGGCAGCCTGGGAAGATTCGCGCATGACCTCGCCGAGTTTGCCGGTGACGGTCAACTTTCCGCTCCCTGGCAGAATCGTCGTTTCGATCGTTAAGGTCTCGCCACCCACAGCGGTCCAGGCCAGACCGGTGGCGATGCCGACCATATTCTCAATTTCGAGAGCACCATAGGAATAGGTGTGAATTCCCAAGTAACTGCCGACTTGCCGCGAGGTTACAGTTACGTTCTTTTTGCTGGTCTTTGCGGCCAGGAGTTGCCGGGTCAGTTTGCGGCAGATAGCAGCAATTTCCCGTTCCAAATTGCGGACTCCCGCCTCCCGCGTATAGTAACGGATAATTTCATAAATGGCGGAGTTGCTGAAATTGATCTGATGGGGTGGGAACCCGTGTGCTGCCAACTGTTTGGGGAGGAGATAACGTCGGGCAATATGCAGCTTTTCCTCTTCAGTATACCCCTCAACCCGGATAATCTCCATGCGATCGAGAAGTGCCCGGGGAATCGTGTGCAGCGAGTTCGCCGTAGCGATAAACATCACTGCTGACAAATCGTACTCGACATCGAGAAAGTGATCGCCAAAGGTATGATTCTGCTCAGGATCAAGGACTTCGAGTAATGCTGACGATGGATCACCGCGAAAGTCAGTACTCATTTTGTCGATTTCATCAAGCAGGAAGACGGGATTGACAACGCCGGTTTTACGCATCCCGTGAATAATCTTGCCGGGCATGGCACCAATGTAGGTGCGCCGATGGCCACGAATCTCGGCTTCGTCACGAACCCCGCCGAGGGAGATGCGGACGAATTTTCTTTCCAGCGCTTTGGCGATGGACCGCCCGAGGGAGGTTTTTCCAACCCCGGGAGGGCCGAGCAGGCAGATGATCGGTCCCTTGATTTTTTTGACCTGTGCCTGGACCGCAAGATATTCGAGGATGCGCTCCTTGACCTTGTGCAGTCCGTAATGATCTTCGTCGAGAATCTTTTCCGCCCGCAGCAAGTCGTGACGATCTTTACTCGTCTTTTTCCAGGGAATGGAGACGATCCAGTCTATATAGTTACGGACCACCGTCGCTTCGGCAGACATCGGTGACATCAGTTTTAATTTACGCAGCTCAACCAAAGCTTTCTCTTTTGCTTCTTTCGAAAGGCCGACCGTATTGATGCGTTCTTCTAATTCCCGTAACTCCTGTTTGAAGTCATCCTTTTCACCGAGTTCTTTCTGGATGGCCCGCATCTGTTCGTTGAGATAGTATTCCTTCTGACTCCGCTCCATCTGGCTTTTGACCCGACTGCGAATTTTCTTCTCAATGCCGAGGATCTGCAGTTCGTGTTCAAGGAGGGTGAGAAGGCTTTCAAGGCGCAGCAGGGGGTTGATCTGCTCCATGATCTGCTGTTTGTCGGACACTTTGACATTGAGTTGCGGAATAATTGCATCAGCAAGGCGTCCCGCGGCAGTGATGCCGGAGATCGAAGAGAACATCTCCGGCGGGATTTTTTTGCTGAGATTGATGTAGTTTTCAAAGGCAGCGAGGACGCTGCGACTCATCGCTTCAATCTCGTCCGATTTCGCGATTAACTCTTCTTCCAGAACAACTTTCGCGTAAAGACATTCGGGCCGCTCTTCGAGGCCAACGACTCGAGCCCGTTCCTTCCCCTCGATCAGTACCTTGACCGTCCCGTCGGGGAGTTTGAGCAGTTGAATGATCTGGCCGATGACACCGATTTCATAGAGATCGTTCTGGAGCGGGTCGTCGACCTTCGGGTCGCGTTGCGTGGTCAGGAAGATGAGGCGTTTATCAGCGTTGGCCGCTTCCAGCGCCTGAATCGAACGGGGGCGACCAACAAAAAGGGGCGTGACCATCGCCGGAAAGATGACGATGTCACGCAGAGGGATAAGGGGATAGAGCGTTTCGTTGGGCAAGCTTGAGACTGCCTGCCCTGGTTCAGGATAGTCGGTCATGACTCAAGCCCTTGGGGTAAGGTTGTTTGAATAAAATTGCCGTTGACCGTCGGTGCAGTGGCTCAGGCCGATTCAGCGCAGTCCTGGAGGACCAGCGGCCGGGAAATTCCCGCGATTGCGTCTTCATTGATAACGACTTCACGAACACGATCCATGGAGGGGATTTCGTACATGACATCGAGCATGGCATTTTCGAGGACAGAGCGTAGACCACGTGCGCCGGTTTTCCGTTTCAGGGCTTGCTGTGCGACCGCAACCAGGGCGCTGTCCGTGAACTTGAGGTGGATATTGTCGAGTTCAAAGAGCTTCTGATACTGTTTGACCAACGCATTCTTTGGTTCTTTGAGGATAGAGATCAAAGATTCCTCGTCGAGTTCATTCAGGGTGGCGATCACCGGCAGGCGACCGACAAATTCAGGGATGAGACCGAATTTGAGAAGATCCGCGGGCTCGACCTGCGCCAGGGCTTCACCCGTCGACAGATCGTGACGCTGCTTGGTTGCCGCTCCGAAGCCCATCGATTTCGTGCCGATGCGTTGGGAAACAATACTGTCAAGGCCGGAGAATGCACCACCACAGATAAAGAGAATATTTGTTGTGTCAATCTTGAGGAATTCCTGTTGCGGGTGTTTCCTTCCGCCTTTAGGCGGAATATTGGCAAGAGTTCCTTCGATGATCTTGAGCAGCGCCTGTTGTACCCCCTCACCGGAGACATCGCGGGTGATCGAAGGGGAATCGGTTTTGCGGGCAATCTTGTCGACTTCGTCAATATAGATGATACCGCGCTGCGCTTTTTCAATGTCCCAGTCGGCAGCCTGGAGGAGGTTGAGGATGATATTTTCCACATCCTCGCCAACATAACCGGCTTCAGTCAAGGTGGTGGCATCGGTGATGGCAAAGGGGACATTGAGAACCTTGGCCAGAGTCTGGGCGAGGAGAGTCTTGCCGCTGCCGGTCGGGCCGAGGAGGAGGATGTTACTCTTCTGCACCTCAACGTCGCCGCCGCTACGCAGGTAATTGACCCGCTTGTAGTGATTGTAGACCGCCACTGCCAAGGTCTTTTTGGCGCGCTCCTGACCGATAACATAGTCGTCGAGGGTCTCTTTGATCTCGATAGGACGGGGCAGGTCGGATGAAGCCTCGGCACTGTGCGACTCGGATTCATCATCCATAATGTCTTTGCACAGTTCGATACATTCATTGCAGATAAAGACCGAGGGACCTGCAATTAATTTGCGAACATCATTCTGCTCTTTGCCGCAGAAGGAACAGATTAACTGTCCGGAATGGTCACCTTTTTGGCTCACTTTTTCAGCTCCATAGTATGAGGTTTACGCGTTACTATAGAGTCAACAATACCATATTTGCAAGCTTCGTCGCCACTCATGAAGAAATCCCGCTCGGTATCGGCGGCAATCTTCTCCACCGACTGGCCGGTGTGGTGGGCGATAATCCCATTCAAAATGTCACGCATACGGAGAATCTCCTGAGCGTGAATATGGATGTCGCTCGCCTGGCCTCGGAACCCCCCGAGGGGTTGATGGATCATGATCCGCGAATTGGGAAGAGTAAAACGCTTGCCTGCAGCCCCGGCAGCGAGGAGAACCGCCCCCATGCTGGCAGCCTGCCCGACACAGATTGTCGAGACCGGCGCTTTCAGGTACTGGATAGTGTCGTAGATCGCTAACCCTCCGGTGACGACGCCGCCGGGCGAATTGATATACAGGAAGATGTCCTTCTCCGGATCTTCCGAGTCGAGAAAGAGGAGCTGGGCAATAATCAGGTTGGCAAGGTGATCATCGATCTCTCCCCCCAAAAAGATAATGCGATCTTTGAGCAGGCGCGAATAGATGTCGTATGATCTTTCGCCCCGGCCGGTCTGCTCAACGACGAATGGTATCATAGCCATCACTTACTCCTTCTCTTTGGTCGACAGTTCTTCTTTATCCACCTCGGTGAGTTGGGACTTCTCAAGGAGGAAGCGGATGGTCTTCTCTTCGCTGATCTGCGCCATCAGGCCGATGCGGGCGTCTTCACGGGCGTAGTGTTTACGCACCGCTTCGACGGGGGCATTAGCCATCTTGGCAATCTCTTCTAAACGACTGTCGATCTCGGACTCTTCGACGGTCACCTTTTCCTGGGTGGCAATCGCGGTCAGAATCAGCGTCCCCTGCACCTGGCTGATCGCCGTGTCACGGTACATCTGCTTAAAGGATTCTTCGGTTATGCCCATCATCTCCAGCTTCATCCCCTGACTTTCCAGGCGCTGACGGATGTTGGCGAGCATATAGCCGAGTTGATTCTGCACCAGGGTCTCCGGGACTTCCAGGGGATTGCGCTCAATCAGGGCGGTCACCAGCCGTTCACGCAGATCGCCATCAATCCGATTGGTCTCTTGTGTTTTGGCGTTCTCCGTCAACTTTTCGCGCAGTTCAGCCAGTGATTCCAGGCCAAAGCCTTTGGCAAATTCGTCGGACAACTCCGGTGCGACCTTTTCCCGTACTTTTTTCAAGGTCACGGCAAAGACCGCAGGCTTGCCGGCAAGTTCGGCGCTGCCGTATTGCTCGGGGAAGGTGACCTGAACGTTGCGGGCCTCGCCGACTTTCATGCCGACGACCTGCTCTTCGAAGCCGGGGATGAACTGGCCGGAACCGAGTTCCAGGGTAAAATCTTCAGCGCTGCCGCCATCAAAGAGGACGCCATCTACGGAGCCGGCAAAGTCGATGACGACGTGATCGCCGAGGGAGGCGCTATCACGGCTGGCATCGACAACTTCGGCGCGACCTTGCCGCATCTCTTCGAGTTGAGTTTCGATCGACGATTCGTCAAAGACGAAGCGTTCTTTCTGCAACACCAGACCGGTGTAGTCGCGAGCGGTGACCTGCGGGCTGACTTCGACTTCAGCGGCATATGTAAAAGGCTTGCCGTGTTCGATCAGGCTGTTGTCAATAATTTTCGGGTCGCTGAGGACGTTGATATCGTGGGTGTCGAGCGCCTTGATATAGCTGTCATTGATCAGGCGGTTGATGACCTGCTGCTCCATTTGCGGCGCATAGTACTGCTCAAGAATGGGGCGGGGGATCTTGCCGGCGCGGAAACCTTTGATTTTAGCGCTCTGGCCGATCTTCTGGTAAGCCTTTTCAATCTCAATTGCGACGGTCTCCGCCGGGACTTCAAAGGAAAGGCGCTTTTTAATGCTGCTGATTTCTTCTATTGCCACGTTCATGGGTTTGCTCCTTGCGACTTTAATTGGGGTGTTGGATTGTGAAAAAAGAGACAGACCGAACCCTGCAGGGCTACGGTCTGGACGTAGAGTTAATGAATTCAAGAACCGTCATAAAACATCGAAGGCTGACGGGTTGGTGCGAGAGAGGGGAGTCGAACCCCTACGGTTACCCGCTGGATCCTAAGTCCAGTGCGTCTGCCAGTTCCGCCACTCTCGCTTAAAAGATCTTCATTGAACTTGTTTGGCAAGGGGTGACTTTTCATCTCCGCTTGGGTTTTCACTGAGACATAAAAAAGGGATCTGACCGGTGCAATAAAGAAGCGATCAGATCCCGCTTTTAAAATTGGGGTGAATGATGGGGCTTGAACCCACGACACCTGGAGTCACAATCCAGTGCTCTACCGACTGAGCAACATCCACCATGTAAGACCACGAAATGTACTAGAAAAGTACATTTTTTGTCAAGACCCAAACAACTCGATTGAAAATGGTGTGCCCGGTAGGGCTCGAACCTACGACCCTGTGCTTAGAAGGCACATGCTCTATCCAACTGAGCTACGGGCACGAAGTTGGTCGGGGCGAGAGGATTCGAACCTCCGGCCCTCTGGTCCCAAACCAGATGCGCTACCAGACTGCGCTACGCCCCGACGCCGAAGTTTAGTATCATAGGGCAAGTCCTCAATGCAACAAAAATTCCGGCGGGAAACAGCAGAATCTATCTTTGCACAGAAACTACTTAATCCAGGCTGATATATTCAAACTCGCATAAAAAATTTGAATTTGTTATATTCTAAAGGTAGATATAGGAAATTAATCTTTCTTCACATTCGTCGAGGAAGCGCCATTGATTCAAATCTTATCGCGCACTTGTTTTTTTGTTGCAATCCCTTATCTCTATTTCCTTGTTGGCTGGCTCAATTTCAGGCAGGCGGGGAAGAGCGCCACCTTGGGTGCTTTGGCCATCCTGGCTCTTTCCTCTTGGATGTACAGAAAAGGCAAGGAGAGTCGCAGCGGCCGCTTTGCTCTCCTTTTTGTCGCTCTGCTCTTCCTGATTATTATTGCCTACCAAGGCTTTCTCCGTGACCTCTTTGGTGTTGCCCAGGATAATGCTCTGGTCATGGAGGCGATCTTCGGTACGAATGGCAGTGAGTCATACGAATTTGTTCTGCATAATTCGCACGCATTTTTAAAGCATTTTTCAGTCCTTTTGGGTGCCTTTACTCTCTTTGCACTCTTTGTTTTTAGCCAACCGCAACCCTCTCTGGCAAAAGGTTTTTTCCGCTCCGAATCCCGGCGGCGAACTCTTTCCATCGTCTTGATCTCCCTTTTTACTTTGACCCATCTCAACTCGACGATGCGTAAAGAAAACCCTCTCCTTTATTTCCCCCTCCGCTATCTCAACTGGAAGAACAATGTCGATGCAACCCGCCTTGTTCAGGAGCGTCTCGCCGGGCAGTTGATTAATGACAAATCTCTTGCCGGGATGTCCTATTCCGGCCGTGGCAATCGTACGGTTGTCTTTCTGCTCGGAGAGAGTTCAACCCGTCTTAACTGGTCGCTCTATGGTTATCCCCGTAATACCAATCCCGAGTTGCAAGAGATCGAGGGGCAGCTGTTAGAATTTTCCGACGTGGTTACGACGGACGGTTCGACGGTTCTGGATATGCAGAAGATTCTGACCCCGGCAACAAGAACCGAACCGAACCTTTTTCAGGAACGGCCGAATATCCTGACGATTGCCCGCAAAGCCGGGTACAAAACTTTCTGGATTACTAATCATAGTACCGATATGACCGGTCTCATTTCGATCTTCGCCAATAGTGCCGACAAGACGGTCAATGCCAACCGGGGTGGTTCCCGTAGTGAGGGCTCGTACGATGAAGTGGTTTTACCCCATCTTCAGAATGCGCTCGCTGACCCTGCCCCGCTAAAATTTATTTTAGTTCATATGCTCAACGCCCATCCTGCGTACTCTTTCCGTTATCCGGATAATTTTTCCCGCTTCGATGATGTAAACGACCAGATTCAGGAAGAGTTGCAAACAGCAGGGCGGCCAATTTGGTCACGGGCTCTGCGTGATGAATATGATAATGCCATTCTTTACAGTGACCACATTTTGCGAAGGAGTCTTGCGCTTTGTGAAAAGTATCCTGAGCAAGAGATCGCCTGGCTTTATGTCCCTGATCATGGTGAAGATGTTGCCCATTACAGTAGCTTTGTCGGACATAATCCTCGTGTTCTGGCGATGTTTGAAATTCCCATGCTCCTTTGGCGGTCTTCTGCCTTTAACCAGGGAAGAATTGACGATCAAGTTCTTTCCGAACGTCCATATCAGACCGATCAGCTGGATCATACCCTGCTCGGTTTAATGGAGATCCAGGGGGATTATTACGATGGCCGTCGCGATATTCTCTCGGAGGCATTTGTCCCCTTACCGCGTTTTGTGGCCGAAAAGCCCTACCCTCATCTTTGAGAAATGCATAATGAGTTATTTGATTAAGCGCCGGCGCATGAGAACGATGGCAAGAGGATAGAAGCAAGAGATCCAGAGGAGGAGGTAAAGGAGTGAAAAAAGAAGGTTGTTGCTGAAACCTCCCAGACTCACGCCGCGACAGAGTTGGACGAGATGAGTCAGGGGGAGCGTTTGGGCGACAGTTTGTGCCCAGGCGGGGAGGTTGCTCAGGGGGAAGAAGGTGCCGCCAAAGAGGAACATCGGCGTGATGAAGAGGAAGATCGGCAGGTTAAAGACTTCAATCGTCGGGACGATGGCGGTGCAGATCATGCCGGCGCAGGCAAAAGCCAATCCGCCGAGAAAGGCGATCGGCAGCAAAAGGAGGGCGCCCGGATAGTGCAGCAGTCCAAAAGAACTGATCACCAGCATCATCAGGAAGGTCCCGATCGCTGATTTGGTTGCGCCCCAAAGGAGTTCACCGGTGATAATTTCATCGACACTGAGGGGGGTGGCGAGCATGCCGTCAAAGGTCTTTTGATAAAACATTCGCACAAAAGAGGCGAAGGTCGTTTCAAAAAAGGCACTCTGCATGATGTTAACGGCGATCAGCGCCGGGGCAATAAAGGTGGTGTAGGGGATGCTGTTGCTGGCGTAAGTGACGCGGCCGACCATGACGCCGAGTCCGACACCGAAGGCAGCGAGGTAAAAGAGCGGTTCAAGCAGGGGAGGGATGAAGCCGATCTTCCAAGTCTTGCGATAGACCACGAAATTGCGCTGCCAAACCCGGATAAAACGACGACTCAAGTCAAATCGGATCATTCGCGCAGATCCCTTCCGGTCAGCCGCAAAAAGACATCTTCCAGGGTGGCCGGGCGCAGCATACACCCTTCACGGTATTCACCAGAAATCAGCTCTCGATAAAGTTCTTCACCATTTCGGTGGTAAACGATCAGGCGATGGCCGAGATCTTCAAAGGCGACGGATTTCTCCTGTAATAAAGCCCGGATGCTACTCTCTGGTGCCATGATTTCGATAACGGTACGGCCAACGTGGGCATGGATCAGTTCACTCGGCGCCCCTTCGACGAGGATGCGGCCTTGATCCATGATCACCAGACGGTCGCAGAGGCGCTCGGCTTCATCCATGTAGTGGGTGGTCAGTATAGTGGTGAGTCCCTGCGCCTTGAGGTCTTCGAGGCGGCTCCAGAGCTGGTGGCGGGATTGCGGGTCAAGTCCGGTCGTCGGTTCATCGAGGATGAGCAGTTCCGGTTCGTTGATCAGGGCGCGGGCCAGGATGAGGCGGCGGACCATCCCTCCTGAGAGACCGCGAACGTCAGCATCACGACGATTGTCAAGGGCGGCAAAGCGCAGCAAGTTATCGATGCGCTCTTGGAGTTGTCCTTTTGCGAGATTAAAATATCCGCCAAAGACCTTGAGATTCTGGGCAACCGTGAGATCGGGGTCGAGAGTATTGTCCTGCTGACAGACGCCGATGCGGGATTTGATCGTTCGCCAGGAGCCGTCGCAGTTTGTGCCGAAAAGTTCGAGGGAACCGCTGGTGCGCGGGGTAAAACCGTACAACATGCGGATTGTGGTGGTTTTGCCGGCGCCGTTGGGGCCGAGCAAACCAAAGCATTCGCCGCGCCGGATGGAGAAGGTTACTCCGTCGACCGCGGTCATCGCGCCGTATGTTTTCCTAAGATCCTGGGCGTGTACCAAGGGGGTTGCAGCGGTTTCAGTCATGGTTTCAGAATTTATCACGCGCGAGGTTAAACAACAACGCCGCCAGCGAAAAAAATCGCTGGCGGCGTGATGACTTGTAGAACCAGAGCTTAGCCGAGGATTTGTTTGAGATCGGCTTCAGCAGTGGTGATCGGCGCAATGTTGAAGTTCTCCACCAGGAAGTTGAGGACATTTGGCGAGATAAAGGCCGGGAGTGACGGCCCGAGTTTGATGTTTTTGATCCCGAGATGGAGCAGGGTGAGGAGGATGACGACCGCCTTCTGTTCGTACCAGGAGAGGATCATCGACAGCGGCAGATCGTTGACGCCGCATTTGAAGGCGCCGGCGAGGGCGACAGCTATCTGGATGGCACTGTAGGAATCGTTACACTGGCCGACATCGAGGAGGCGCGGAATGCCGCCGATATCGCCGAAGTCGAGTTTGTTGAAACGATACTTGCCGCAGGCGAGGGTGAGGATGACGCAATCTTTCGGCACCTTCTCGGCGAACTCGGTGTAGTAGTTACGGCCGCTCTTGGCGCCGTCGCAACCGCCGATGAGGAAGAAGTGCTTGATCTGACCGGCTTTCACTGCATCGACAACCTGTCCGGCGACGCCGAGGACCGCATTGTGACCGAAGCCGACGAGGATCTCCTTGCCGGGGTTGTCGCTGAAGCCCGGAAGAGCCTGCGCTTTGGCGATGACCGCGGAGAAGTCCCAGCCTTCCACGTGGGCGACATCGGGCCACTGGACCAGTCCCCAGGTGAAGAGGCGGTCTTTGTAGCTGTCGCTGGGGCGCTGGATGCAGTTGGTGTTAAAGATGATGGCACCGGGGAATTCGGAAAATTCTTTCGCTTGATCCTGCCAGGCGCCGCCAAAGTTACCAACAAGGTGCGCGTATTTTTTCAAACCGGGATAACCGTGCGCCGGGAGCATTTCACCGTGGGTGTAAATGTTGATCCCCTTGCCTTCAGTCTGCTTAAGGAGCTCTGCCAGCATCTTCAGGTCGTGGCCCGAGACGAGAATAGCTTTGCCGGCCTTGGTGCCGAGTTGGACCGGGGTCGGGACCGGGTGGCCGTAGGCGCCGGTGTTGGCAGAGTCGAGAAGCCCCATGCAGGTCAGGTTGACCTGGCCGCATTCCATGGCAAGGCCGACCAGATCCATCAGCCCCAGGGAGTCATCGAGGCTGGCGGCGAGGGCTTTGTGCATATAGGCGTAGATCGACTCGTCTTCGAGGCCGAGAATCAGGGCGTGGTCGGCATATGCGGCCATCCCTTTGAGCCCGTAGATGATCAACTCGCGCATCGATTTGATATCGAGGTCAGCATGAACGTTGGCAATAGAATAATCTCCCGCCTGATTGACCATGGCGGCGGTATCGGCTGCCAGGGTAAAGCTGGCCGCATCAGGAACCGTTCCGGAGTAGGGACCGGCCAAGGCCTGGGCTTTGGAGCGGACGGCAGCGCCTTTGCGGAGAATTTTTGCAATTGCTTCGGTATCGAAGTCGACATTGGTGACGGTGGTAAAGAGCCCTTCCAAAAGGAAACGATCTATCTCCGCATCCTTGGCGCCGTTTTTGCGCGCAAGATTTCCCCAGAAAGCGATCCCTTTGAGCTGATGGACGAGCAGATCCTGCAGGGCAGCGACGTCCGGCTGCTTACCGCAAACGCCGATTTTCGTACAGCCCGTCCCTTGTGCCGTCTGTTCACATTGATAACAAAACATTGATGGTCTCCTTTGGTTGTGGGTGAGAAAATGAATATCTCTTGCTTAGTATCTCTGATCTTTTCTGCTTTGCAAGGGGACAATAACGATTTATGATGGCGCAATCATTGACGCAGATCAAAAATATGAAATATGAGGAACGAATATGGAGGTCCCTCCGCAGGGAGTAACGCAACGGTTCTGGTTGCTGAAGTCGGAACCGTCCTGTTTTTCTTTTGCTGATTTGCAGGCGCGGCCGGATGGTGTAGAACATTGGGATGGTGTTCGCAATTTTCAGGCGCGCAATTTTCTGCGCGATGACCTTAAAGCTGGGGATGGCGTCCTTTTTTATCATAGTAGCATTCCTGAACCGGCGATTGACGGCGTGGCGCGCGTGGTTCGGGAGGGATATCCGGATTTTACCGCCCGCGATCCCAATAACGAGCACTTTGATCCGCGGGCAACGGATGCGGCGCCGATCTGGTATATGGTTGATGTCCAGGCCGTTGCTCCTTTACCCCATCCATTGACGCGCCAGATGTTGATGGCGCACCCTTTTCTGGGCAGCATGGCAGTTTTAAAACGGGGCAATCGTCTTTCTGTGCAGGAAGTAACAGCCCGTGAATGGCGAGAGGTTCTTGCTGCCGGAGGTCTCAATGTTGATATGAGCGAGGAGAAGTTTTGTGGCAGATAAACGTGATAACTATCGGCACCTTAAACGCCTTCCCGTAAAATTTGGTGTCGGGACGGCTAATTCTCTCGGATATACAGAAGATATCTCCGATTTCGGTTTCTTTATTAAGGCAGGTCTTGTTCAGGTACCTGGCCGTGAATTGGCCGTTGAGTTAACTCTGCCGCAAGATCGTTTGGTTAAAATGGTGGCCAGGGTCCAATGGGCGAAAAGAATCCCTCCGGCTTTGCTCCGTACCTACAAAGGGGGGATGGGCTTTACCATCGTCCGTTTTTTGGAGGGGGAGGAATTTTATCGCGCCCTTTGCGATGAACTTCAGCAGATAAGGGAAGAGAGAAATAACCTTGGTACCAAAAGTCTGACTCGCGAAGCCAGCTAAGGCCAGAATTAACGCTTAATTACTTTGGGGGTTTGATGCCCGTTTTTTCCGTTCCCGTTCTTTTCGGTTGCCTCCTCTTCCTTTCTGCCTGTCAGACGCTTCCGGCCCATCCCGAGGTTGCTGCGCAGATGAATCTGCCGGCGGAGGCCAGGATTTACCGGGCGTTTATCGAGGGACAACTCCGCCTTGACGATGGAGATTATGCCGGAGCCGCCAAACTCTTTGCTGAAGCGGCTGTTGCTGCGCCGGGGAACTCCACCCTGATCCTGGCGCAGGCCGAGGCCTTGCTCCGTGCTGAAGAAGAGACTGCCGCGATTCACCTTGTCGAGGCGGCGCTTTTGGCTGCGCCGCAAGATGCTGATCTCCTCCTTTTTTTAGGAAACTTTTATTTGAATCAGGAGGAGATTCCGGCCGCTATCGATTATTTTCAGCGTGCC